>PMVV01000016.1 GCA_003166475.1 Bryobacterales bacterium
GATGCGCATGGTTATGGGCCGGTGTGTGTGGTGGCTGCAGCACTGCCGCTCGCGGCCTACACGGTACTGCGGCGGACGGTTTAGCGCCGCCGGCGTGGTAGCCGTTCGCGTCGAGAAAATTGCGTCGAGAAAATTGTTGACAACAGGGGGCGGTCGGCGCATGATAGACTCCGGAAACCCGAAATGGGAATCCCGGATTGCCCTGATCGCCGCGTGGAGGTTCCGATCCGCGGCTGACACCGGTCGATGGAAGTCACTGTTCCGCAGTGTTGAAATCGCTGCGAATTTCGCGACTCTCGTTGTCGCGGTTTTGCTCTCAGTCGCCATACTGAGGAACCATCTTGTTACAGCGCCAGCATCACAGCCGGCGCCAGCCAGGCCGAACACAAAGGAATTCCAACGCCCCGTAACGGCAGGTACTGACCTGAGTAAGCGGCTTCCCGGCGTAGGTTGGGAGAAAAATGGCCGGACACTCGTTCTGGCCCTTTCTACCCACTGCCACTTTTGCACAGAGAGCACGCCGTTTTTCCGGCGGGTAAGGAAAAGCTTAGGAAAGGGCGTGATGCTCATCGGAGTGCTGCCCGAGCCGGTCGCGGAGGCGGAGTCCTATTTGAAGCGCGAGGGTGTGCGGCTTGATGAGCTAAGACAGGCCACGTTAAGCCAGATAGGAGTAGCTGGGACGCCGACGATGCTCCTTGTAGACAGGCGCGGGATCGTGGTGCAGGAGTGGGTTGGAAAGCTCGACCCCGATAGACAGCGGGAGTTCTTCAAAACTATGCTGAGCGTCCCCTCGGCTGCCGCCGGCGCTAAGGCCGCTGTCGTGCTTGCTGCGGCGGATGGAGCGCCGGNNAGATATACAGGCAAGGGAGGTGAGGAACATGGTTTACGAGGCCTTTAGACGGCTACCGCCGAAACGCAAGCATCGCGTAGCCTGGGTTCCCCGTATTGTCTGCCTGGCGCTCGGGCTCGTTGGAGCCACCCATGCCCAGCAGACCAGCGAGAGACTGGTCAGGGTACAACAAGCAACGCAGATTACCGATGCCGTGATGATTTCCAATGTCGCCGTTGCCGGCAGGACAATCGAATGCGGGCTGTTTATCAAGCCCCCTGCCGTTGTACAGCCCTTTACCCCATTTGAAGCCGGTGGTGACTGGCTTCGGCAAATGACAATTTCGCTGATCAACCGAACGAACAAAACCATCGTGTTCGGCGCGGTCACCTTCCATTTCTTGGATGTCGGAGAGTGCAGCGTTGCGCAACCTTGCGCTGGCGCGGGACTTGAGTTTGGCCAAAGGCCCGCCATTGATGCATATGACGGAAGAACGGGTCAACCCTTGAGACTCAACCATCCCGAAAGAGCGCCGCTCGATTGGGGGCCTGAGCAGACAATCGTGGTTCATGTGAGCGACTACATGCCGGAGATCGAGGCAAGCCTGGCAAACTACGTGCCTGCAAGCGCGGTGACCAAGGTGAACGTCTATCGCGGCAACTTCTACTTTGCCGACGGAATGGCGTGGGGTCTCGGAAGGTATTCGGTTCCGGACCCGGACCACCCCGGCAAGTTCAAACCTCTGGCCGCTGATTATTTTCCGGGAAAAAGGGGGCGCAACTGGCCGCCTGGATACAGCCAGTGAGAGTGGGTCGCCATGAACATGAAGTGGTTAATCAGTCTGTCAAGGGTCGCGATCCTTACGGCGTGCGCAATCTGGCTGATGACGCGGACGCCGGGGGTGCGCGCCGATATAAGTTGCAACACTTTTGATACAGAGAATGATGTCCCGGTCTGCAGTTCGTGCTGCACGTCCCAGGTACAAGCGATGAATTGGACGCTTGGCTTCTCCAGCGGGGCGGGTATTCAGGTTCTGTCCTCCCAGAATGCCAACTGCGGTAGCACGACGGCGAGCTGCCCTCCGGGAACAAGCTGCGGTTGGACGTCGTGGACACAGGCCGTTGATAGCCCAAACTGCTGCCTCCCTTCGGGCTATCCCTGCAACCAGGGAACCTGTTGCGGCACGCTCATCTGCCTTTCCAGCAACACTTGTGGTACTTGCGTGACCAATGGACAAACGTGCGGCGCAGACTCGGACTGCTGCAGCGGAAACTGCTCCGGCGGGACATGCTCAAAATGCCCCGTTGGTTGCACGCCCGTGGGTAGTACCTGCTCCTGCTGCCCGATCGTCCTCGACACTACGGGGCAGGGCTTCAAACTTACTGACGTCGCGCATGGCGTATTTTTCCGGTGGGAATCAGACGGCCCCAGATACGCGATGTCGTGGACCGATCCCGCTGGCGGGAACGGCTGGCTCGTGCTGCCAAACGCCAATGGCGAAGTCCGCGATGCGACGAACATGTTCACGTCGGTAACGCCGCAGCCTCGGTCCGCCAGCCCAAACGGCTTCCTGGCGCTCGCGGTCTACGATCTGCCTAGCGAGGGCGGCAATAACAACGGGTGGATAGACCCCGGCGACAAGGTTTACTCCAAGCTGCGGGTCTGGATCGACGCCAACCAAGATGGCGAAGCGCAGCCGGAGGAGCTGCATACGCTGGGTGAGCTGGCGATCAAGGGGATCGGGCTCAGATATCGTTTGGCTGAGAAGGTGGACCAGTACGGGAACATCTTTCGCTATGTTTCGCAGGTGCTCGACCAGTCCGGCGCCAGGGACTACTACGTGTGGATCAAGCTGGAGCCCGACAAAATAAAGTGGTAAGGGCGCCGCTCGGATTGCACTTAGCCCCTGCTGGCCTTGGCTGCTATCCCAACGCTGGCGCAAACGCCGGGACCCACAAAGATCGGGCGACATTACATGGGCGAGACGCTTCAAGGGCTCATCGTCACCAGCCACGTGCTCGACGACATGGAAGCGGCTCGTGGCAGCGGAGCGCAGGGATCGCGCCGGGTGAAGGTGGA
>PMVV01000115.1 GCA_003166475.1 Bryobacterales bacterium
GGGCAAAATTGCCCGCCCTCCAACTGCAAAATGACCCACTACCGGAAGAAGAGGCCGCGACACGGGCGGTCCCGCACGCGCAGAAAGGCTACTTCCGTTTTTTGCGGCTTGCCTTTTCTTTCCCGGCGGGGAGGCCTTGGAACGCCGCCTCCAGGTAGGACAATTCACCCTCGAGATAGGTACGTTCGGTCATCGACAGATTCGCCTTGGGCATAAATGTTCTGGCCCCTTCCAGTGCAGTGCGCGCGTGATGGATCACGCGGTCTGTGCCTTCGGGATCCGATGGATCGCGCACATCCGGAGCTGCCAGTTCCAGCAGCGCGCGCGCGAGCTTCAACTCGATTGTGATCAATTCCAGGAGGTTCGTGGGGGCCATCGCGGAAACCCCATCATAAAGCATGAGCCGCTTCCCCAACTGCCGCGACACGCAACTTTGGCATCTTTTCGTGCAGGTTCTGCACGTCGATCCGGTGAAGCGCAGGAACGACACTAGGGGCAGGCAGGCTTTTCTTACGAAAAACTCAGGTTTCCCGTTTGGGCCAAGCCGTGCAAATGGATACCCCGGAGGTAGTACGATGAACAACCATCTTTTGATAAGGAAGACCTTAGTTTTATTAGCATTCTCGATGCTCTCGCTGTGCGTGGCGAGCGCATCCGACATACCGTGCACGATCAGCGGAACGACTTTCAACACCCCGGTCAACGGTACGACTGTGGTACAGTGTGGCTCCCTGACGTTTGATACGTTCTCTGTCCTGAATCCGACCACTGGCGCCGGCGTGAATAACGGTCAGATCGACGTCCTTGCCACATCGTATTTCGATACGGGGTCTGGGCAAGCCTACCTGGAGTTCAATCCCAACCTGCAGGCGCAGATGGACGATGAGTTTCTGTTCGCAGTGTGGGGCGGCATCAGTTCGATCAGCATGACCGTCGGCGGCCAGAATGCGTCGGTTCAAGAGACGGCTTGTTCGACTCCCTTCAGCCTGGGGACTGTTGGAGTGGGCGTATGCGCCCCCGGCGACGTTTTGGGCCAAGTCACGGTTCTGTCGAACCAAGCCGAACAGTTCGCAAGTTTCAACACCACGAATCCGGTTTACATCTTCAAGAATATCAATGCCGGCGGCCCTCCCGGACAGTTGACCGAGTTCACCCAGGACTTTGGAACCATCCCGGAGCCGCTCAGCATGCTGCTGATGGGATCCGGATTACTGGGCCTGGGACTGGTGCGCCGGAGATCGCGCAAGAGTTAGCTGCTAGTGTAGTGTCCGCGAAATAACTGTACAGCGGATTAGCTGTGGGGCAGGCCATCGTNNCGGTGCGCAGACGACAAACAGCGGTCGCCTGCGCCACGCCTGGCACCGGAACTGTACAGTTAATTCGTGGACACTGCACTAGTCTGGCGCCCGGCCGCGTCAGCCGCCGAGCACTTTGGAAGATGCCGTGCCTAAACGAATCCGGGGGGAAACCCAATGGTGAAACACAAGCCTTTTTGTTTCGCTCTGGAGCCATCCGCGTGCGAGGGCTATTTCGGCGGTAGCGAGCCGCCTTGCATTTGTGGCGCCAGCGGCGACATATTCTCCGCACTGAGCGAGGTCGCCATGCCGGTAGTTCCCGCCATGACCGGGGAGGCCATGCGGTCCGAAGCGATGTTGAAAATGGCTTGAGTGCGGATGCGCAACTTTGGCATTGCCGAATGCAGGTTTTGCACTTGGATCTGGCGTGCAGGGAGAGGCGCCAAGGCTGGCTGCTATGGAATTGCAGGCTATCGCTGTTTGGGCCAAGACTTGCAAAGGGGCGAAGCTTGATCGCGGCGGTCCTTGCCTGCGGGCTTTGCAAGCCACCCGCAGGTATTTGCAACACAAAGTGGAGAATTCCCGCCAGAATTTTAACACTAATAGGTTGTAAAATCTCTTTCTTTCGATACAATAGGGTTCTAGGTTCGTTCAGGCATTGACGAACGAAAGGGTGGGCCGTTTCCCCGCCCAGGCGCTTGCGCGCGGCTTCCAGGCCGCTCGTTTTTGGAGGAAGTATGCAGGTATCTTCTTCGGTTTCAAGAATTTCGCGAGTCGTTTTCGTGTTGTTGCTGGTGGCCGGATCGGTGGCTTTGGTCGGTTCGAACAAGTCGCCCTACTCGCCCCGCGACAAGGCTTACTGGGCGGATAGGGCCTTGGTTGACTTCGTGAACCCCGGCTTGAACATTACTATTAACTCGGCCAGCATCAGCAGCGCCGGCTCCATCAGCGTTACCTATACGATCACCGATGGCACGGGCCTGCCTTTGGACGCGACCGGCGTGACCACTCCGGGCGCAGTGTCGCCGACCTTCATCGCCGCATACATCCCCAAGGGACAGGAACAATATGTTGCGCTAACGACCGCGACGGCCACCGGGCCGGTGCTCGGGACCGTCACCCGTCCGACTTTTGAAGAGGGCGGCACGGTCACGATGGTGGGTCCTGGCCAGTACCAACACACGTTCAAGGCCACGGCGCCCGCGGGATTCGATCCCACCACCACCTACACCGTGGCGGTCGTCGGCAGCCGTAATCTCACGGCTTTCAACCTGGGTACGAACTACGCCGGCGCCACTTTTAACTTCGTTCCCAACGGCTCCGCTGTGACCGTGACCCGCGACGTCATCCGCACCCAGAGTTGCAACAGGTGCCACGATCAGTTGGGCTTCCACGGCGGTCATGCGTACGGCATGGAAATGTGCGTCCTCTGCCACCAGCCGCAAAACGTCGATCCCACCTCCGGCAACACGCTGGATCTCAAGGTGATGGCGCATAAGATACACATGGGGTCGCAGTTGCCCAGCGTCCTCGGGTACAAATCCGGTACGCAGACCATTGCGCCGGCGCCCTATGAAATCTACGGCTACATGAATTCCATCAGCAACTTCTCTACGGTGATCGATCCCGCCAATCCCCAGCGTTGCGAGGTTTGCCACGATCAGACCACCGGCGCAGCGCAGGCCAAAGCATTCATGACGGAGCCCAGTCGGGCCGCCTGCGGCGCCTGCCACGACGATGTCAACTTCGCTACCGGCGCCAATCACGCAGGCGGATTCCAGGCGGACGACACCGAATGCGCCAACTGCCATATCCCGCAGGGTGAAACTCCCTTCGATGCTTCCATCCTGGGAGCGCACGTGGTAGCGACCGACACCGCGGCTCTGTACCCCCCGAATCCGGATACGCTGATCGCCGGCCTCAACCTCGCCATTACCGGCGTGACCAATACCCTGGCCGGCCAAGCGCCCACGGTCGCCTTCACCTTGCAGGACAACAAGGGCAACAACATCCCCTTATCGCAGGCTTCGACCCTGCAATTCACCATGGCCGGTCCCACTACCGACTATGGGCTACCTACCAGCTTCGGGAGCGACACAGCCAGTACTCCGGGTTATGTGACGGAGAGCGCCGCGAAAGCGACCTGCAGTTCCGGCGGTTCTTGCACATACACCTTCACGCATGCCATCCCGGCGACTGCCACTGGAACGTACTCCATCGGCGGGGAGGCGCGCATCACTGTGACGGTGCTGGCCGGCACCACCTCTTCGCAGAGCGTCACGGAAGGCGCCGATCCGAATCCCGTAGTGAACTTCTCGGTGGACGGCTCGCCTGTGGCGCCGCGCCGCACGGTGGTGGCGCTGGGCAACTGCAATGGCTGCCACGTCGCGCTTTCGCTGCACGGCGGCTTGCGCAACAACACCGCGTACTGCGTGCTGTGCCACAATCCGTCGAATACGGATGCCAGCACGCGCGCCACCGCCACGGTCGCGTCGTACCAGACCCAGCCGGCGCAGGGCATCAACTTCGCATTGATGGTTCACCGCATTCACGATGGCGTGAACGCCGCGACCAACCCAGGCGGGCCACCCAAGTATCCTTACGTCGTGATAGGCCATGGCGGCAGCATTAACGACTTCTCCGGTACCCTCTTCCCCGTCATGAGTCCGGCGGGAGACGCCACCTATATGCAAGACTGCCAGATATGCCACGGCACCAGTGGCAGCGAGCAGAATCTGCCGATCGGCCTGAATGCGGTGCAAGATCCACAGGGCTGGATTCAGGCGGCGACCGGAAACCCGGTGCAGCCCGCGTCGTCGGCTTGCAGCGGATGCCACGTTTCGAAGGGCGAATCGGCCCACTTCCTGGCTAATAGCGATGTGTTGGGCGAGAGCTGTAACGTATGCCATGCCGCGGGCGCGCAGTTCGCGGTCGACGCCGTGCATGCTCAGTAACCGTATTGCGGCGCTAATCCTACTTTGCTGGCCGGTGGGGGCTCAGACCCCTGCCCCCGCCGCGCCAGCGCCTTCTCCGGCCCCGGCGCCGGCTCCGGCCTATGTTGGCTCGGAAACCTGCCAGCCTTGCCACGAAGACATCTATAACGCCTTCCAGAAGAGTCCGCACAAGCTAGTGGATACCCAGAAACGCCGCGGCTGGGAGGGTAAAGCCTGCGAGTCCTGCCACGGTCCGGGCGGGAAGCACGCCGAGTCAGCCGATAAAGCGGCCATCGTCAACCCCGCTCATTTGCCCCCTGCCGAGGCTGATCGCGACTGCTTGAAGTGCCACCTGAATCAGCCCACCCACATCGGACGCATCCAAAGCAGCCACGCCAAGAACGAAGTCGCTTGCACCGCCTGCCACTCCATCCACCGCAACGGCCCCAACGGGCTGGTCCCCCGACGGGCGGCGGCGGTCAACGAGCTGTGCGCAAGTTGCCATACGGCGGTTTGGGCCGAGTTCCAGCGGCCTTACAAACACCGCCTGCCCGAAGGCGCTATGTCCTGCGTGGATTGCCACAACCCGCATGGCAGCATCTTGCCTGCCTCCGCGCAGTCCTACGCCGCCAACGAACCGGGTTGCTTCCGGTGTCACGGCAACCTGCGCGGCCCGTTCACCTTCGAGCACGCGCCCGTGCGCCTGGAAGGCTGCGGCAGTTGCCATGAGCCGCACGGCTCGGCCAATCCGCGCATGCTGGCCCGGGCGGAAGTCCGCTACCTGTGCCTGGAGTGCCATGCCAACCTGCCCACGGCGCCAGGGCCTATCAAGAATCCTCCCGCGCTGGGCGGAGTCCCGCCGGCGTTTCACGACCTGCTCAGCCCGCAGTTCCGGAATTGCACCGTCTGCCATATGAAGGTCCACGGGTCTTACGTGAACCAGGACTTGCTCAGATGAGACTCGGATTGGCTTTGTTCGTCACGATTCCCTTGCTTGCGCAACAGGCGGCGCAGCAGACGGCCCCGCCGACGGCCCCGTCGACAGCCCCCGCAGCGGCCGACGCCTCGTCCACCTCCCCCACCCCGTCCACCGAGCCGTGGATTACCGGCACCGTCGACTTCGGCTTCCGCTTCACCAGCGTCGGCGGCGACAACGATGTGTATCGCAGCGTGGTCAATCTGGGCCAGGGTCCCCGATTGTTGGGGCTGGACCTCACCATCGTCGATCCGAAGAAGCGCCTCTTCGACCGCCTGGACGTGCGCGCCAACAACTGGGGCGGCGATCCCTACAACACCCTGCACGTGAACGCCTCCAAGCGGGGCATCTACGATTTCAACTTCGACTACCGGGATATCGCCTACTTCAGCCTGTTGCCGTCCTTCGCCGATCCCCTGCTCGGCACCGGCATCGTGCTGGACCAGGACTCCTACTTCTCCCGCCGCCGCATGAGCGATTTCCAGTTGGACCTGTTTCCCGGCCATCGCATTATTCCTTATCTCGCCTATGGCCGCGATTCCGGCGAAGGCACCGGCATCACCACCTTCGAATCGGACGTCAACCAGTACCCGGTCGCCGACCATATGTTCGACAAGACGGACAACTACCGCGGAGGCGTGCGCCTGGAGTTCAACCGCTTCCACGCCACGCTGGAACAGGGCGGCACCACGCTGCGCGACGATCAGCAAGCCTACGATTCCACGGTCAACTACGGCAACAACTATCAGCAGCAGTACTTTGGCCAGACGCTCGATTTAACCAATTTGATGCAGGCCTACGGCATCCGCGGCGACAGCATTTATAGCAAGGTCCTGTTCACCGCCAACCCGTTCTCCTGGATAGACGTGTCGGGCCAGTTTCTGTACAGCCGTCCCGAAACCAACGTCAACTATACGCAGTTCGATACGGGCAACCTGGTGCTGCAGCAGTCGATCCTGTTTTATACCGCGGAACAGGCCTTGGGCTTCGCCGCAGGCAAGCAACCCCACACCACCGGCAGCCTGGGTTTCGAGTTGCGCCCGCTGAAGCGCGTGCGCGTCCTCCAGACCTGGATGACGGACCGTATGCACACCTCCGCGGCGGGCCAGTTCACCGATATGATTTTGCAGCCTGTTTCTGCCGCGACGACCACACTGACGCCGCTGACCAGCCTGCTGGTGTTGAACTACAACCAGGAGCAGACCGACGTGCTGCTGGAGGTCACGCACAAGCTCACCTTGCACGGCGGCTATCGTTATGTGTGGGGCGATGCCGAAACCGGAAACATGCTCATTGCGGGACCCGGCCAGGAGTCGAGCGAATTGCGCCAGCAAGTCGGCATCGCCGGCTTCAACTTCCGCGCCACTCAGAAACTCACCGCCAACGTGGATTTCGAAGACGCCTCCAGCAGCCACGCCTACTTCCTCACCAGCCTTTATAACTATCAGAAGATGCGCGCCCGCGCGCGATACCAGCTTGTCTCCACGCTGGCTCTGCAAGCCAGTTTCTCCCTGTTGAACAATCAGAATCCCGCCGCCGGCAGCAACTACGATTTCCTGAGCCGCCAGAATTCCCTGTCGGCCACCTGGACGCCGTCGAAACGGGTCAGCATTGTGGGCGAATACACGCGCTCCACGTTGCGCTCCAACATCGGCTACCTGGAGCCCGAGTTCCTCAGCCCCGTGACGTCGCTATACCGCGACAATGCCCACAACGCCAGCGCGCTGGTGGACCTGGTATTGCCGGGTTACGCAAAACTCACGCCGCGGCTGGCCTTTGGCGGATCGCTGTTCATCTCCTCGGGCAGCCGGCCGACTACCTTTTATCAGCCGCTGGTGCGACTCTCGCTGCCCTTGCACAAGGGTGTGGTCTGGAAGTCCGAATACCGCTACTACGGCTACGACGAGGCATTCTACCAATACGAAGGCTTCCGCGCGCACCTCCTGCAGACCGGACTCGCGATTTCGCGGTAAGCGTCGCCACGCTCGTCATCGCGTTACTATCACAGTGTGAAGACTTCCCGCATCGTTGTTTCCCTAGTTATTCTGATCGCTATTGGAGTGGCGGCCTACCTGACCTATCCGCCGTTCCGGCTATGGGCGCTGGTGGTCGCCGGCCGCAGCCCGGTGTGCCCGATGGCGCGCGCCGTTGAGTGCAAGGCCAACATGGACGAGAAAATCCGCATCAAGGACCGCATGCTGGCGGGCAGCCACCTGCTGAAAGAAGATAGCGGTCTGGAGTTGTGGAGCACGCCCAAGGGCCAGTTTTGGATCCCCAAGGGCAACCGCTACGTGCTGCCGTTCAACCTGGCGGAGATGGAGCAGCATATTTACGGCACCGGAGAGCATTTCATTCACGCCGGAGACGTGGTGCTGGATTGCGGCGCGAGCGACGGCGATTTCACGCGCCAGGCTCTGGAAGCGGGGGCGCAAACGGTGGTTGCGGTCGAGATCTCGCCCTCGAGCGCCGAATGCATCCGGCGCAATCTGGCAGCGGAGGCGGCGGCCGGCCGTGTGATCGTATACCCGAAGGGCGTGTGGGACAAGGACGACAGCCTCACGCTGAATGTGGATGACACCAACTTCGCAGCCAACAGCGTGGTGATGCACTCAGACTCGTCCCACCCCAGCGTTTTGGTGCCGCTGACTACGATCGATAAGCTGGTTGCCGAACTGAAGCTGGCGCGCGTGGATTTTATCAAGATGGATATCGAAGGCGCGGAGATTCCGGCGCTGGCCGGCGCGCGCGAAACGATTGCGCGCTTCAAGCCGCGCCTGGCGATCGCCACCGAGCACAAGCCGGACGACCAGTACACCATCCCGGCGTCGGTGCGCAAGATCCGCGCGGATTACCAGATGGAGTGCGGGCCGTGCCTGGAGGCCAAGGGGCACGTGCGGCCGGATGTGTTGTATTTCTGGTAGGGGGCGGGGCGCTTACTTCTTCTTGAGGCTGCGGGCAACAAAGCCGATGGCGCGGGTGAGCGAAGGGTTCTTGAGTTTCCGGATGTCTTCGACGACGGAAACCAGGATCGAGGCTTGCTGCTGTTGCGTGCGAGCCTGTTGTTTTTGGGCGGCTTCAATCTGGCCGATCTGGCGGGCCAGCTCTTTGTGCGTGGCCAGCAGTTCGCGGAGTTTGACGAAAGCGCGGATGATGAGCATGTTCATCTGCACTGCGCGCCGGCTGTTGAGCACAGAGGACAGCATGGCCACGCTGTGCTCTGTGAAGGCATAGGGTAGGGTTCGGCGCCCGCCCCCGGCCCTCCGGCTTTGACATTCCAATTTGGAATATCAAAGGTTTGGCTTCTTCAGGGCTGAGCTGAAACATGAAATCCTCAGGGAAGCGGTCGCAGTTGCGCTTCACGGCTTTGTTGAGGTTGAACGTCTCTACCTGGTAGAGTTGGGCCAAGTCGCTGTCGAGCATGACCTTCAGGCCGCGGGTCACGTATATGCGGCGCTCGCCCAAATTCTCACCGAAGTTGCGACGGGGCAGTGTCCGTTTCCGAACGGCGCGATCCGGCTGCGAACAGTAATTGTCCAGGCCCTCGCGCAACGCCTTTGGTTTCAGCCGGGCTGCTGGAACGAGAGTTGCTTCTACGTACCTTCCAATGAAACTCGCTTTGCGCAACTTGTTGCGAAATCCGGCGTTCGCTGTAACTGCCGTCCTGTCCCTGGCGCTCGGCATCGGCGCCAACACGGCCATCTTCACGCTGACCAATCAGATCCTGTTGCGGATGGTCCCAGTCAAGGAACCCCAGCGTCTGGTCGCGTTCCATTGGACCGGCCAGTTCATCGGGGGAAGCACGCGCGGCTACGAGGACTGTTTTTCGTACCCTATGTATGCCGATCTGGGGGGATCTTCCGATGCCTTCACGGGCATCGCCGCACGATACCAGGAGGCGGTCGACGTATCCGACCAAGGACCTGCGGAGCGGGCCACCGCCGAGCTGGTCTCGGGCAACTACTTCGACGTTCTCGGCGTGACGCCGGCGCTGGGCCGCCTGCTCACTCCCGATGAAGATAAGCGCAAAGGTGGCGAACCCTACGTGGTCCTGAGCTACGATTACTGGCAGCGCCGATTCGGCGGCGACCCGTCCGCGGTGCACCGCGCAATCGACGTCAACGGGCATCCCATGACCGTCGTGGGTGTCGCGCAGCGCGGATTCCAAGGTGTGTCGCTGATGAGTCCGGCGGATCTGTTCGTCCCGGTCATGATGAAGACCGTGGTCACACCCACCTGGGACGACATGAACCGGCGGGACAGTATCTGGCTGCACGTGTTTGCGCGGCTGCGGCCGGGCGTCGATCCGCTGGCAGCGCAGAGGTCCTTGGCCGGTGTGTATCGCGCCGCTCTGGAACACGACCTTGCGGCGAATGGGCGCGACGCCAAATTCTCCGAGCGGTACGTGAAGAATCAACTCCGGTTGGTCGACGGATCGCAGGGTTTCGGCGGCATGGGCGAGTTCTTCTCGAAGCCGCTCTACGTCTTGCTGGCGATGGTCGGGACCCTGCTGCTGATCGCCTGCGCGAACGTGGCCAACCTGCTCATCGCGCGGGCGCAAGGCCGGCAGAAGGAGATATCCATCCGGCTGGCGTTGGGCGCCTCGCGGCGGTCGCTCATGAGGCTCATCATGACGGAGAGCCTGCTGGTCGCCGCGGCCAGTGGGGTTCTGGGGCTGCTCCTATCCGACTGGACTGCGTCACTGCTGGTGAGCTTGCTGCCGTTCCAGAACATCGCAGCCGCCATCCGCACATCGCCCGACTGGCGGATACTGGCGTTCACGGCCGCAATCAGCCTGCTGGCCGCGCTACTGGCTGGAGTCGCTCCCGCGTTGCAGGCCGCCCGGCCCGGCTTGGCACCGGCGCTGAAGAGCGAATCCCGGGGCGCGTCGCTGGGGCTGGGCCAGACCCGTTTCCGTAGAGTCCTGATCTGCGCGCAGGTGGCGTTGTCGTTCCTGCTGCTGGCTACGGCCGGGCTGTTTGCCCGCAGCCTCTACAAGCTGATGACCGTGAACTCCGGCATTGAAACCAACCGGCTGCTGGCGTTCACGGTAGATCCGTCGATGCACAACTACACAGCGGACCGGGCGCGGAGGTTGTTCCTGGATTTGCAGACCGCGCTCGCACGCGTGCCCGGCGCGCAGATGTCCAGCGGGGTGTCCTACGCGGTGCTGGCGAACAATAACTGGCAGAACACGGTGCATATCGAAGGGTACCGGCCATCCAACGGTGAAGACATGAACCCCGGCTATAACGAGATGCTGCCCGGATTCTTTTCCACTGCGGGTGTTCGGTTGATCGCGGGGCGGGACTTCAACGAGAGAGACACAGCCGGCGCGCCCGCGGTGGTGATCGTGAACGAGACGTTCCAGCAGCGTTTCTTTCCGCATGATAGCCCCCTCGGGCATCGCATCGGCTGGGGCGGCTCCGGGCCCGCCAACATGGAAATCGTGGGGGTGGTCAAGGACATGAAAGAGGGGGACCTGAAGGAGAAGCCCAAACCCTGGACCTTCACGCCGGTCCTGCAGAATCCTGCGCCGGGAGCGGTGACATTCTATGTGCGTACGTCGCGGAACCCGCTCACCGTAGCGCAGGCGGCCCGCCAGGTGGTGCATCGGATGGATAGCGCGCTGCCTGTGTACGACCTGAAGACTCTCGATGCGCAGATCGATGAGACCCACTTCCTCGACCGTCTGCTGGCTTGGCTGTCGGTGGCGTTCGGGCTTCTGGCCACGCTGCTGGCTTCTATCGGCCTGTATGGCATCACGGCGTTCAGTGTGACGCGGCGCACGCAGGAGATCGGTATCCGCATGGCGCTGGGGGCGGCCCGCGGCAATGTGTTGCGGCTGGTAATGCGGGAAGTGCTGGTGCTTGCCGCGGCCGGGTTGGCTATAGGGGTGGCGGCCAGCCTGACTCTCGGCAGGCTGCTGGAGAGCCAGCTCTTTGAGATGAAGGCCAACGATCCAGCGGTCATCGCGGGTGCGATCGCTGTAGTGCTCCTGGTTTCGATCGTCGCCGGATATCTTCCCGCGCGCCGCGCCACACACATCGATCCGATGCAGTCGCTGCGCTGGGAGTAGGTTTTAGTCGCCGAAAGAGCCGACTTCTTCGCGCTCTTCGACGCGCTCGACCGGCGCGGGTTTCGGTGCGGGCTTCGGCGCGAGCTGAATCGATCCCAGCGGCACCAGGTCGGGCGTGGGCTGCTCCTTGAGCACATGCTGGCGGTACAACTTCGCCATGCGGGCGTTCTCTTCGTCCTGCTTGATTTTGGCGGCGCGGGCGCGCAATTTCTCTTCACCGGAGTTCTTGGCGATGCCCAGCTTGTCGAGATCGTGCTGCACTTCGGTGGTGATGATGCCGTCGCGCAGCACCATGGAGTGCTCGGCGCTCTGCATCGCGACCTTCTTGCCGCCGGCGAAGATTTCGTGGCGGCCGTGCTCCTCATACCACTTCGTGAGCGTGGCGGTCATGTGCATCTTCTCTATGATGTTGCGCCAACCGATACCGGTGTTGTAGGCGCAGAACGAGATCTCGCCTTCCTGCGTAGCGTAAGGGATGATGCACTGCTCGGTGCGGCGGAAATCGTAGTTGAACAGATCCTGGAACCACATACCGGCGATCAGCAGGAAGTTCCAGCGGTCCTGGCGGCGCTTTTCGATGTCCTGTATGGTGCGGTCCGCCCCCACTTTGCCGTAATTCTTGCCGGTGGCGCCGAAGGTCTTGTCCAGCTTCTTCATCAGATCGGTCAGCTTGAAGTGCGTGGGCGACTTGAAGGGATCGTAGTTGCGCGCCGTGGCCAGCGCCATGCCGATAATCGAAAGCCACTTGCCGCGGGCGGCGTCGTTGACGCGCGCTACGTCCTTGGCAAGTTGGTCGGCGTTCCAGAAAGACGTGACCGGCGCGGATTCGCCGGTTTGCTTGTCCACCATCACGGCCATGCCTACGCCGCAGTTGGGATGGCATCCGCAGCTCAACTGGCCCCATTGGTGCTCCGGGCCATGCACCAGGTCGGACCAATCGGAGAAGGTGCTGATGAAGGAGAGCGGGAACCAGTCGCGGGCGGGTTCGCCCAAGCCGGTCTGGTTCTTGACGTCGTGCGCCAGGTGGGCCAGGGTGTAGCGCTGGGCCATGCGGCGTTCGTCGGTGACGGCCTCGTCGCGGCCGGTAAACGAAACCGGCTGGAACGAAAGGAACGGAATGCGCTTGGGATTGTCGAGCGCGAACTGGATGACGCGGCCCACCTGCTCGTTGTTGATGCCGTTGATCAGGGTGATGACGGGCACGATGTCCACGCCGTTGTTGTACAGGTTTTCAATGGCGCGCAGCTTCACGTCGAACAGGTTGCCGACCTTGCGGTGGGAGTTGGCGGCGTTGCCGATTCCATCGAACTGCAGGTAGGCATAGCGCAGGCCGGCGTCGGCGGCCTTGCGGCAGAACTCGGGGCTCTTGGCGAACTCGATGCCGTTGGTGGCGGCCTGCACGCTGGTGTAGCCGACCTTGCGTGCGTACGACACGGCATCCAGGAAATACGGCGAAATGGTGGGCTCGCCGCCGGAGAACTGCACTGACATCTGGCGTTTGGGCTTGATGGTGATGGCGTTGTCGAGCAGCGTCTGAATGTCTTCCCAAGTGAGTTCGTGCACGAAGCCGACCTGGTTGGCGTCCATGAAGCACGGATCGCACATNNTTGCAGCGGTTGGTCAGGTCGATCGTGAGCACGGAGCCGCGGCCATGGGTGATGGTGCTGGTGCCGTGGTGATGCAGATGCGAATCGTTGTGCGCGAGAATGTCGCGGCCGGGGAAGCACTCTTCCAGGTGCTTGAAGAAGGCGGTGTCGATGGACATTACGTCCTCGAAGTGGCCGTGAATAGGGCAATCCTTGACCATCAGGATTTTGCCGTCACGCTCGATGACTTGGGCCTTGATCTCGCCCACTTTTTCGTTCATCAGGATCGAAAGCGGTTTCTTGCCGCTCATGATCTCCTCGCGGGCCTCGGGGACGCAGCGCGGGCACAGCGAGTCGGTCTCGCGCGGCCAGCCCAGCGGGGGCTTGGTCTTCTGATACGACTTCAGCAACGGCTTTTCGGACCAACTGGGAATGAACGACGGGTTCTGCTTGATTTGATTGGCTTTATCGAAAACGGTCCAGGCGGCTTGGGCCGCGTAGGTCAGGGCTTTTTCCACGTACTTGATAGGCTTGTGCATTCGTTTGAGCTCCTCTTTGTGGGTTGCCGACTGCCTCCCTGCACCCACCGGTTTAAGATAAATGCGCTCACGCGGCACTCGCTCGCCGCGCGCTCGATTTTCCCAGTATAGTTAATGGCGGTTAACCAATACCACTGGCGGCCATCAAACTGTTGATTTCCTTGGTTGTACGGCAAGTTGGGGTGTTGAACGGGAGATTTCGGCAATGGGCGCGGGAGATGGCGGTAGGTCATTGAAAGGGCGTGGGTTAGGCTTGATTTGAGAGAATCCTTCCGTCCGGGAGCCGTGCGTTCGTCCTTCAGTTGCTCGCGCGCGTGCCACACACGGCGGCGGATCTGCTTTTGGCGTTTTTGCGACGGGCGGGACTGAGAGTCCCGCGCAGGCCACGGGCCTGCCCCACTTTACAGTGACTTGATTTCGAGTCATGGACTGACTTCCGCGATAGGTGGCAGCAGCCAGTCATTAAGAACTGAAAATAATGCTTGCACTCCAGCTACAGAGTAAGCTAGAATCTAAGTGCGTGAGACAAGTTATCCATTTCGGTACTAAGCCGCCAGTCATGCGGCGGGAGCGCGTCAATACGGACGCGTGGGAGGCTACCTAACCGGAACTTGGGATAACATTCCGATTTCAGGAAAAGGGGGTGGCCACCATGTGGTCGCCCCCTTTTTAGTTTTTCGGGGACTTGGGAAATGGCTTAACCCGCTTGCCCTGGAAGCAAGAGACTCCCGGTTCAAGTCCGGGGTCCCCGACCAGTTCTTTGACAATTCGAGTGAGTTACGAGCGGGTGTGGCTCATTGGTTGAGCGCTGGATCGCCAGTCCAGGCAACGGAGTTCGATTCTCCGCACTCGCTCCAGCCGGCGTAGCCCAATGGCAGAGCAGCCGCATTCCCGGCACCGGCTCTAAGTGTGTCCGCCGGGTAAGCATACGGGGCGATGCGCCGGTTTTGTAAACCGGACAAGTCAGTTCGATTCCGACACCCGGCTCCATTCCGGCAAAGCTCTCCGGGCGAGCAATCGGCCGATAACCGATAGGGAGATGGTTCGATTCCATCTGCCGGAACCAGATTTTAGATGACGTTTCATTGCGGAGTAGACTGGAGGCGGTTCCAGCTTGGTCTCATAAGCCAAAGACGTGCGTTCGAGTCGCACCTCCGCAACCATTTTGTAGGATGGGCAAGTCGTTCAACGGGAGGATTACTGGCCTGCACCCAGTAGATAAGGGTTCAATTTCCTTCTTGTCCACCAAAGTTAGTGGCGGGATAGCCTAAGTGGTCACGGCGCCTGGCTGAAGCCCAGATCATCTCCGTTCGATTCGGAGTCCCGCCGCCAGTTATGTTGGCCGTGGCCGAGTGGCTCAGGCGCAGGGCTGTGACCCCTGCCACGAGAGTTCGATTCTCTCCGGTCAACCCAGTTTTGCAGGCCACCGAGTTTATTGGGAGGTCGGTTAGTGGGAAGCCGTCAGTCTTTGAAGCTGACTTCGGGCGTTCGATTCGTCCCCTCCCAGCCACAGCCGGGTCGTTCAGTGGCAGGACGCCGCTCTCTGACAGCAGATGCCGATGGTTCGAGTCCATCCCCGGCTGCCATTTTGTAACACGCTTTAAGCGGGTATCGTTCAAGGGACAGGATAGAACGCTACGAACGTTCAGATTGCCGTTCGAGTCGGCATACCCGTGCCATCCGGCCTTCGTCCAATTGGGAGAGGACACAGCGCTCCGAACGCTGAAATTCCGGTTCGAATCCGGGGGGCTGGACCAGTTTTGCGCGGTGGTGGCCGAGTGGCAAAGGCGCCCGATTGTCTATCGGGACCAGGAGGGTTCGACTCCCTTCCATCGCGCCAGTTTTCGCGGGTCTCGTGGGGCAGCGCCGTGCGCTGCGGCCGGCCTCATAGGCCCGCTCCTTTTCAGATCCGGGTGCGAAGCTCATCAGGATGAGCAGGCGGCTCTTAACCGTCAGGCAGAGCGTTCGATTCGCTCCGCACCCACCAGGTTTGTTCTGGGGTAGCAAAGCGGCAATGCGCCCGGCTGTTAACCGGGAGACGCGCAGGTTCGAATCCTGCCCCCAGAGCCAATGCCGGGCAACTTCGCTGGTCGCGAAGACTGGTCCTACAAACCAGCACAGTTGAGTTCGATTCTCAGGCCCGGCACCAAGTTCAGCGGGAGCGATTTCTAGATGGCGAGGCACCGGACTTTTAATCCGGCCAGGGTCGGTTCGAGCCCGCCCGCTCCCACCAGGTTACCGAGCCGCGACCGTCAGGAAGCGGTTTCCCCAAAACGGTTAATAAGCACCCATTACGTTCGGCCGGTGCCCGGCCGCGGCACCGCATGTTACGCTCGGCACATGAGCGGCCCGGATGCGGAAGGCTCCAGTGTGGCCGTCCTGGCGGAAAAGCCTTCGGTGGCGCGCGACATTGCGCGCGTGCTGGGCGCCACAAAACAGGGGCAAGGATACCTGCACGGCAACGGCTACGTGGTCACTTGGGCGATCGGTCACCTGGTGGCGCTGGCGCAGCCGCACGAGATCCAGCCGGAGTGGAAACACTGGCGGCGCGACCTGCTCCCCATGCTGCCGCGCGACTGGCCGCTGGTGGTCTACGACAAGACCAAAGACCAGTTCGAGGTAGTGCGCAAGATCCTGAATTCGCCGAAGGTGGCGAGCCTGGTGTGCGCCACCGACGCCGGCCGCGAAGGCGAGCTGATCTTCCGCTATATATATGAAGCCGCCAGGTGCCGGAAACCGTTCCGCCGCCTTTGGATTTCGTCGCTCACGCCGGACGCCATCCGCAAGGGCTTCGGCGAATTGAAGGACGGCGCGGCCTATGATCCCCTGGCCGATGCGGCGCGCGGACGTAGCCGCGCCGATTGGCTGGTGGGCATGAATCTCTCGCGCGCCTACACGCTGGCGATGGACGACGACCTCTCGGTGGGCCGCGTGCAGACCCCCACGCTGGCCATGCTGGTGGAGCGCGAGTTGGCCGTCCGCGCTTTCGTGCCGGAAGATTACATGGAGGTGGTGGCGACGTTTTCGCCCGGCGCCGATGCGAAGTATCAGGGCACCTGGTTCCGCGAGCCCGCCAAGGACACCATCCAGATGGCCATGCGGCTTCCGGCCGATGGCGAAGAAGCCGGGCGCATCGTGGCGCGGGCGCGCACCGGCGAGGCGCGCATCGAGTCCATCCAATCCGAAACGCAGCGCATGGCGCCGCCGCTGCTTTACGATCTCACCGAACTGCAGCGGCACGCCAATCGCCTCTATGGCTTCAGCGCGCAGAAGACCCTGGACACCGCCCAGGCGCTTTACGAGAGCCGCAAGCTGATCAGCTATCCGCGGACGGACAGCCGCCACCTTTCGCAGGATGTGGCGCGCACTTTGCCGGCGGTGGTGCGGGCGATCGAGCCGCCTTACCAGGCACTGCTGGCGCCCGGCACTGGCGACCGTCCGCTAGGCCGCCGCTTCGTGGACGATTCCAAGGTGACCGATCACCACGCCATCATCCCGACGGCTGTGCAAATCGGGCACGCCGGCGATCTCACCGCCGATGAGCGCAAGATCTACGATCTGATCTGCCGGCGCCTGCTCAGCGCCTGGCATGACGATCACGTCTGGGCGGTGACCACGGTGATAACCGCCATCTCCAACCCCGGCGTGACGGATCACTATCACACTAGCGGGACCGCCGTGCAGAAGGTGGGTTGGAAGGCGCTCGACGTGGTCCCGGAGCGCCGGCAGGAGCGTGCGCCGGAAACACCTACGTTGCCGCCGGGTCTGGCGCAAGGGCAGCCGCAGACCGTGGTGGACGTGGAAGCCCTCAAGAAGAAGACGCGGCCTCCCAAGCGATTCACGGAAGCCACGCTGCTCACGGCCATGGAGACCGCGGGCAAGACGCTCGACGAGAAGGAACTGTCGGACGCCATGAAGGAGACCGGCCTGGGCACTCCGGCCACGCGCGCCTCCATCATCGAAGTGTTGCTCAAGCGCGGCTATATGGTGCGCGAAGGGAAGATGCTGCAGGCCACCGAGAAGGGCATCCATCTGATCGAGGTGGTCCATCCGGAAGTGAAAAGCCCGGCGATGACGGGCCAATGGGAGGCGTACCTGAAGCGCATCCAGCGCGGGACGGCGAAACTGACGCCGTTTATCGAAGGGATTGAAGATTACGTGCGAGAGGTGGTGGGGAAGGTGGGTAAGACAGGACCGCTCCCTGACCGTCGCGGCTCGGTAGCGCATGAGGCACAACCACCAGCCACCAGCCACCAACCACTGCTCACGGCGAGCAACGCGAGCCTCACGGATTTGCTGCATAGCGTGTTTGGGTATGAATCGTTCCGGCCCAATCAGGAAGCCGTTTGCGAAGCCGTCATCGCGGGCCGCGACGTGCTTCTGGTGATGCCTACCGGCTCCGGGAAGTCGCTCTGTTATCAACTCCCCGGCGTGGCGCGCGGCGGCACCACGCTGGTGATCAGCCCGCTCATCGCGCTGATGGAAGATCAGGTGGCCAAGCTCAAGGCGCAGAACTGCGCAGTGGAGCGCATCCATTCCGGGCGCGACCGCGCAGCTTCGCGGCAGGCTTGCATCGATTATCTCGCGGGCAATCTGCAATTCCTCTTCGTGGCGCCGGAGCGGCTACGCGTGCCCGGCTTTCCGGCGATGCTCGCCAAACGCAAGCCGAGCCTGGTGGCCATCGACGAAGCGCATTGCATCTCGCAATGGGGCCACGATTTCCGCCCCGACTACCGCATGATCGGCCAGCACCTGCCGCATTTCCGTCCAGCGCCGGTGATCGCCATGACCGCCACGGCCACGCCGCTGGTGCAGAACGACATCATCGAGCAACTGGGACTGGGCGAACCTGCCCGTTTCATTCACGGGTTCCGGCGGGCCAACATCGCCATCGAAGTCGTGGAGGTGCCGCCCAGCGAGCGCGCCGACTTAGCCCGTGAGCTGCTGCAAGACGCCGCGCGCCGGCCCGCCATCGTGTACGTACCCACGCGGCGCGAAGCCGACAGCTTCGCCGCCGAATTGAAACAGGATTTCCCGGCCGCCGCCTACCATGCCGGCCTGGAATCCGAGCGGCGCAAGAAAGTGCAGGCTGCTTTTTTCAGCGGGGAATTGCAGGTGATCGTGGCCACCATCGCGTTCGGCATGGGCATCGACAAGCCCGACATACGGACCGTGATCCACACCGCGCTGCCCGGATCGCTGGAAGCTTATTACCAGGAAGTCGGGCGCGCCGGCCGCGACGGAGCGCCGGCCCGCGCGATCCTGATGCACTCCTACGCCGACCGCCACACTCACGATTTCTTCTTCGACCGCGATTATCCGGACGTGTCCGTGCTGGAGAACATCTATGCGCGGCTGGTCGACGAGGCGCGGCCCAAGGAGATGGTCCAGAGCATGGTGCGCATGGACCCGGACGTTTTCGACAAGGCGCTGGAGAAACTCTGGATTCATGGAGGCGCGGTGGTGGACGCCGCGGAGAATCTGAAACGCGGGGCCGAGGGCTGGCGCGAGCTTTACCTGGCGCAGGCCGAGCACAAGCTGGCGCAGATCGAGCTGATGATCCGCTACACGCAGGCGAGCGAGTGCCGCATGCTGGGGCTGGTGCGCCATTTCGGCGACTTCGCGGACGCCCACGAACGCTGCGGCATTTGCGATTTCTGCGCGCCGGACGAATCCATTGCGCAGAGCTTCCGGCCCGCTACCGATGCCGAGCGCAAGGCCGCGGGGCGCATCCTGACCGCGCTGAAGAAGTCCGGACGGAAGGCCACCGGGCGGTTGCATAGCGAAGTGTTTGCGGACTACTCGCTCGATCGGGACGGCTTCGAACAGGTGCTGGGTGCCATGGCGCGCGCCGGGTGGGTGGAGATGTCTGAAGCTTCCTTTGAGCAGGACGGCCGGCGCGTGGACTATAGGCTGGCGGGTCTGAGCGCGGCCGGGCGGGAGCTGGATGCCACTGCAGTTCCGGCGTTCGAGATGAAGCTGGAGATCGAGGCGACCGGGAAGCGCCGTAGGAAGGCGCGCACCGGCAAGGCACGTAAGCGGGAGAAGGCTGCGCCGCCCGCGAAGGCCGCCGCGCCGCCTGGAAATGCGGCAGTGGAGAAGGCCCTGCGCGACTGGCGGCTGGCCGAAGCTAGACGCCGTGAGGTGCCTGCCTTCCGGATTCTGTCCGATAAGTCGCTGCAGGCCATCGCGGCCGAGAAGCCGCTCAGTATCCGCGAATTGCTGGAAATTCCCGGCGTGGGCGCGCGGTTGGCGGAGCAGTATGGCGCGCAGATCTTCCGGATTTTGGAGCGGGCGAGTTCATGAAGCTCTTTCCCTCGCACAGCACCAAGGACAAAGAATTGCTGCGCGCGAACAGCATCGATCCTTGGCTTTGCGAGAAGGATATCGAGTATTGGGTGGCGAAGATTGAGGTGGCGCTGAAGGAAAGCGATTTAGTTAGAAACAGCGCTATGCCTGGAACTGCTGCGTCGCGGCCCCGGGTAACGGTGTTGATACTGTGCACGAGGGCGGCGACGTTGCCCCATCGATCCACGACGACGATCGCGTCGCTATGGCGGGGCGGATCGCGCTGGAGCAGTGGGTCCGTGGCGTGGGCGGTCGATCTTCATTTCCTCGATCAGGTTCAGCGCCTCCGGAGTTGGCGGCCACCCTCGTTGCTTCCGGCTGCCTTACCCGGCAGGACCGGGCGAGGTTCCCTCACCCTTCATTCACCGCAGGTATCCAACCGGGTTTTTAGCGGAAGTCTTGATTCGGCAGGCGAAGGGCAGTGTGGGCTAGAATGAGAGGAGCAGTTTGAGAGTCGGGGCGTAGCGCAGCCCGGTAGCGCACCTGCCTTGGGCGCAGGGGGTCGTCAGTTCAAATCTGACCGCCCCGACCATTCCTCCTGCTGATTCCAAGAAGTTGTTGCCCGCCTGTTCGTCGCGTTGTCAATGGCCGCCCGCACAGACGTGCTGGCATTGGCATAGCCCCGCGATCCGATCGCGGCGTCGATCTCTTGCGCTGCTTTACAACTGAATTTGCTCAGGCGCGCAACTCATCCGCAATCGACGGCGTTTCGAGGCGCCGGACCCGGATCCTCACCTCGACACGCGATCCGAGACGGTTGAGAATCGATACAAGCCGATCGGCAGTGAACCTGGCGAGATCGGCGTTCCGGATGCGTGAGAAGTCGGCCGCGGAGAAGCCGGTTCGGGCATGGGCGGCGCGGACGGTCAACGCCGCCCGGTCAAGAACCTTGATAATCTCAGCGGCGAGGAGCGCCTTCAACTGCTCGATGTCGGCGTTGTCGCGGCCGAGGTCGCGGAACACATTTCCGCCGCCACGGACCAGTTCCAGTTTTTCGCGCTTCATCGCAGTGCCTCCTTCACTTCAACCGATCTTTCACCAGATCGATCTCGCGTTTCGGCGTCTTGATCCCCTGCGCCGATTTCTTCCGGAATGCATGGATAACCGAGACTTCGTTTGCGAGTTGGACGGCGTAAACGACCCGAAACGCATCGCCGTGGAACCCATGGCGATCTCAGATACGCCTGAGCAGAGGCCGTGCATCGGTTTCGCGATGTCCGCCTTACCACCCTCCGCCCGCGAATCGATAATCGCGATGTGATAGTGTATACGGCTTAAGCGCGACATAAAAGTGGAGATTCCGGCAACGCCACTTGAGCCGCGGGACCGCAGCACCTCAGCGTTATCGGCGTTCATCGGCGGCCACTTTTCTTTCGGTCCAACGCGAAAACCAAAACCCCATATTGGCCGCCGATGAACGCCGATGAACGCGGATAAAAACGAGCCAGAGGGAAGTGTTAGAATCAAATCGCATGCAGACTGATTAAAACACAGTCAATGTCCAGTGTTTTAGGGGAGAGAACCAAAAATGCCAAGACAAGCACAGCCAAGAGCAGACGATTCCATGCTGGAGATGGCCATCGTTGGCTACCAGAGCCGGCTCGCCGAGGTTTCGGCGAAAATAGCCGATATCAAAGCGCAACTCGGTCAACGCGGTCCGGGACGGCCCAAAGCCACGGCGGCCGCAACGGACCCGGCGGGCGCACAGAAGCGCCGCACGATCAGCAAAGCGGGCCGCGCCAGGATCGCCGCCGCGCAGAGAGCCCGATGGGCGGCGCAGAAACAGCAACATGCCCAATCGGAGAAGCCCAAGAAACGGAAGTTGTCGGCGGCGGGCTTGAAGGCCATCCGGGAAGCCACCAAGAAGCGCTGGGCGGCTTACCGCAAAGCGCACGAATCCGCGGTTTAGGGCCGGACGGCGTCCGCCCCTAAAACGACAAGCTCAAATTCGCCTCTAACTGGTTTGGCGCCGACCGGTAACCCGTCCCCAGGATTGACGGGGACTGCCAGCGGATATATCGAACCTCCGGCGCTACCCGGATGTGGAATTCGTCGACAAATCTCATGCCGAGTCCCGCCACGACTCCCAGGTTGTTGACCTTATTCGGAGTGGCCGCATTCTCGTTGTAGTCGGTCGAGCCGCTCGGGTAGGTAAAATCGTTTCCAGTCCGTATCTTGCCTACGTGGAGCAACTGTCCGCCGCCGGAAAAGAATATTCTGCGCTTCCAGCCATTGGACCAGAAGCCGTAATAGTGCGCCAGCAGGGGGACCTCATAAGCGTTGATCTGCGAGGTTTGGACGGTGGTAGTGAGTGGACGATTGTCGCCGCCGGTGGTACTCGTGTTATAGCCGCTGAGGATGTTGTCGGTGACCGTATAGTCCTCGTGATGGAAATGAATTTCGCCCGCGAGCGAAACGTGCTTCAGCAAACGATATTCCACCATCGCTCCGGGCCCCCACTTCGGTGAATCCGATGCGGCGTAGTAGTTATTCTGAGCGACCGGGTTATTCGAGATTTGTACGAGGTAGCTTGACTTAATCAGAGGCAGGGGAAAGTAGTTTACATGGATGCCGATGGTGAGCCGCCGGATCGGCTTAGCCGTCTCGTCTTGGCCAAACAGAAGAACGCCCGGAAAGAGACAGGCAATGAGAGCGGCATTCGAAAAGTCTGCGAGAGTCATCGATAACTTTCTCCAGGTCAGAACTGCAGGCGTAGCGAAAGCTCCATGGATCTTGGCCCGCCGGAGCGGTACAAAGCATTCACACCGCCCCCGAACGTCTGGTTATACATCTGCGTCACCACGCCGAAGTCCGGACTGGCCAGGTTGGCGCCTTGCAGCGAAGATGGGTTTGCGAAATTCGGATGGTTCAGCGCGTTGAAGCCCTCCAAGGCAATGTTGAACCGATACCGTTCGGTGATCGGAATCACGCGGCGCAGGGCCAGGTCCAGTTGGGCGAAGGGGAGTCCGCGCAGTTCGTTCCGTCCCATATTCCCCTGCGCATAGCCGCACGGAGTAATGAAGGCGGCGCTGTTTAGCTCACGTCCTCCGGGCACTGCGGGATTGTCGATCCAGATGGCCTCGCCGTTCCAACTGGGCCGCACATTGGCGAAAAGGCCGTTGTTCGTGCCGCCGTTGGTAGAGCTGTTGCAACCCGTCGCGACACTGGTAGATTCGCTAACCGCCGAGAGATCGAAGGGAAGGCCAGTATGCGCGGCCGCGACAAAGTCCAGATACCAGTGCCGGAACGGAGCATACATGGCCCCCTGGCTGGGCGAGGGTAACATCCACGAACCCGAGAAGTTCACATTGTGCCGGATGTCGTAGTCCGAGTCGCCTTTTTCGCCGCCAAACAGACTGGCGAAGCCGCCGCCGAATCCGGAATCGGAAGAAGCGCTGTCGATGGAATGGGACCAGGTATAGTTCAACTGCGTCTGCAGAGTTTTGCTGAGCCGCTTCCGGAATTGGACTTGCACGCCATTGTAGCTGGATGTCGCTCCGTTCTCCACTTCCTGGAGAATGTCATAGGCGGCGGTGTACGAGGCCGAAGTGCTGGTCCGCAGCAGGTTCCCGCCCCGGCTGCCCACAATGCTCACGCTCAACGTCTGGCCCACGCCGAAATTCTTCTCCAAGGTGCCGTTCCACTGGTATATGCGGGGCGACAGCAAGCCCGGGTCGCCAGTAAAGATCTGTCCATAAGGGCGCGTGGGCGGCAGAACTGGGGGCGCCAGGTCGCCCGATGCGAGGGGGAAGCCGATCTCCGATTCCGTCCGCACGTCCGCGTAAGGAGCTCCGAAGAATGCCTGGCCCACGCCTCCATACCCAACGTCGTAAAACATTCCAAATCCGGCGCGCAGCGTCATCTCGCGTTCCGGTGCGTCATCGGAGAGGTACGCAATTCCGACGCGCGGGGCTACATTGAGCCATCGGGTGCCATAGATGGGTTGATTCTGCGTAACCCCGGCAATCAGATCGCCCGATATCGAGAAAGGTTGCGGTCCCTGCCGCGCGGTGGGAGCCGGATTGACGTCCCAGCGCGCGCCGTACGTAAGCGTGGTTCGCTCCGTGAGCCTGAAGGTGTCCTGGAAGTAGGCCGAAAAGTTCTTGTAAGTCGGATACACTTCCGGCACGCTGGAGGTGACCTGAATGTTCAGTGCGTCGCCGGTCAAAAGCGCATAGTTGTTAGCCTTTGTGACTCCATTGAAGGACACGTTTGCGCTGTAGGGATTCCGGTAAGTTGTCTGCAGAATATCCCGGAAGTCCACGCCGGCCTTGACGTTGTGCTTGCCATAGACCTTCGACAAGCTATCGACCACATTCGCCTGCTCCTGCTTATTGTTCGAGCGCCCCCCAAAAGAATAGCCCGCGAATCCCAGAACATTCAGGCTGAACGAGCCGTTCGCGGTAGTTACACCCGCCGGAAATATCGCGGAAACCGGCAAGGGAACGGCGCCGCCGTAACTGTCCATTGTGGAGGTCCCGGTTGACGTAGCCGTCGAGTAGTTCAGGCGCAGATCGTTGAGCGAGCCGTTGCCGAATATATGGGTCGCCCCTACGGTGGCGAGCTGAGAGCGCGAAGACTGGTCCGTGAGGATGTTGGGAGTAGAGAACTGAGTGCCACGCTGCTCTGCGTTGGCCGATGTCAGGCTGTAACGGGCGAACAAGGTGGTGCTGGCATTCAGAATGTGATCGACGCGGACGCTGCCGGAACTGCTGTCGGACGGGTTGGAGGTTACGGAGTTGTACTGCGCGCCGCCATTCACCAACTCGACACCGTTGGGAATGGGAAATGCGTCCACATACGGGAGCAGATTCGCTCGGGCGGAGGCGCGCGAGGCCAAGTCCGGCACATCGGCGACCAGCGACTCGGGCGACGTAAGCGTCAGCTTTTCGAAGGCGATGAAGAAGAATGTCTTGTTTTTAACCAGCGGCCCGCCCAACGTTCCCCCAGGACGCTCCTGGTGTTCGCTGCCCTTCCCATAGCCGCCGGCATTGGCGAACCAGTCGTTGGCGTCGAACTTGTCGCTGCGGATGTAATCGTACAGCGAGCCATGCAGAGCGTTCGTGCCTCCCCGGCTGGTCATAACAATCTGGGCTCCCGGCGATCGGCCGAACTCCGGCGCGAAGGACGATGTTTGGACCTTCATCTCCTGCATGGCGTCGATCGAGATCAAGTTGGTCGAAGCATTCGCGCCGCTTAGCCCGGCGCCGCCAAAGCCGCCTCCGAACCCGCGGCCAAAACCGCCGCCGCCGCTGCCGGACCCTGGAGCGCCGCCGCCGGAGGGCGCTTGGTTCAGGCTCACGCCGTCCAACGTGTAGTAGTTCATGGTGGAGCGCAGTCCGTTGGCGTCGAAGTTGCCTGAGCCATCCACTGCCGGCGTGATACCTGGCGCCATAAAAATCAGCGATTCGGCATTGCGTCCGTTGGCCGGAAGGTCCTCGATGTAACTATGTTCCAACGAGACGCCTTCCGTCGCTTCGCTGGAAAGAGTTTGGGCGGTGGCCGTTACTTGCACGCTGGTGCCTGCGGCCGCCACTTTGAGTTCCACGCGAAACGTTTGCCGGTCGCGGACCTGCAGCGTCAAAGAGTTGACCTGGGATTTGTCGAAACCGGGCTTTTCCGCCGTGAGAGAATAATCGCCCGGCTGCAGGAAATCGAAGACGGCAAAGCCGCTATCCCCGCTATCCACCTGGGTCACCGTGCCCCGGTGCAAGTCCGTGAGCGTCACTTTGGCGCCGGGCACCACTGCGGCACTGGGATCGAAAACCGTAACAGTCAGCGTCGCCGACTCCTGCGCGAGAGCGGCGGCGCCGCCGAGAAACACGGCTAGAGCCGCGATTTGTCTGAGCACAACTTAGGTACAACCCCCAATCTGCAAATTCCTACGCCCAAGGCAAGAGCGGCAACTGAAGAATCACGCCCACGAGCTTATTACCTGAAGTCCAGTGACGGAGCACCGGTTCATCCGGGGTACGCCCATTCACAAATGTTTGCAAATAACCACAATACTCCGTTCGGACTCTGCGGGCAAGTTGTGCCTGTGCCGCACTACTGTTCCCAACGAGCCACAACTGCGCTGGCGAGACAGTTGCCGAGAACATTCACCGAGGTGCGGGCCATGTCCATCAGCGCGTCGATGCCCAGCAGGACGGCCACGCCTTCCATGGGCAACCGGAAGGTGGAGAGCGTGCCGGCCAGGATCACCAGGGCGGCGCGCGGGACTCCGGCCACGCCTTTGCTGGTCAGCATCAGGGTCAGCATCATGAGCAGTTGCTGGCCAAACGACAGGTTGACGCCCGCGGCCTGCGCTACGAAAACAGAAGCCAGCGAGAGATACAGCGTGCTGCCATCCAGGTTGAAGCCGTAGCCGGTGGGAATCACGAACGCCACGATATGTTTCGGCACGCCGAACTGCTCCATGTTCTCCAGCGCCAGCGGCAGGGCGGCTTCGCTGGATGCGGTGGAGAAGGCGATCAGGAACGGCTCCCGCACGGCGCGGTAGTATCATGTATGACGGGATACGGGTCTGGAAGCAATGCCAAGCGCCTTTGTGAGCTATTCGCGCGAAGACGGTCCTTTTGCCGCAGATCTAGAAAGACGGTTACAGAGCGCCGGCTGGGGCGTCTGGCGGGATGTACACGGCCTCCGGGCGGGGGACCGCTGGCCGCGCAGGCTGGGCGATGCGGTGGCTGCCTGCGAGACGTTCGTGCTGATCTGGTCCGCGCATGCAGCCGGCTCCGATTTCGTGGAGCTGGAATGGACCATCGCGGTGGCCGCGAAGCGTCAGATCTGCATCGTCGCGCTGGATGGGCAATCGCTGCCTGCCACTCTGGCCCCCTACCAGGCGCACCGGACTTCGGAACCGGATAGCGCCGCCGAATGGTTAGCAGGGAGTTTCACCGCTCAGGACATTCCCGTCGGGGCCGCCGAGCCCGTCCTGCGAAAGCTAGATGCGTCTCCCGCGGCAGAGCCGTCTCAACTGACCGCCGCGCTGAGGGCGGCATTCGACCAGCCCGGTTTGAAAGAGGGCGGTTCGCTGATTGGGGCCGCGGGCAACGTAAATGTGTACATCGGTGAACGCCGCAAGGTTGCATATATCGTCGCGCCAACCCTCGTGGTGTTGGTCGTCGCCGTAGTCTGCTACAAATGGACAGTTGGGCCCTCGCCGGTTTCTCAGAGCGCGCCTGGTAACGTGGCTATTAATCAGAATCCGCAGCCGTTCCGCGGCTGGGTGCAGGACGAGCAAGGGCGTCCGCTGGAAGGTGTGAAGGTGACCGCTCCCAATTTCGGCGTTAAGGCCGTGACCGACGGAGACGGCCGGTTTTTGCTGCAACTTCCGATAGCGGCAGACACCAACTTTCGCCTGGTGGCGGAGAAGCCTGGCTACGTCGTGCTGACAGCCGACCCTCAGGCGGGCGACAACAGCTTCAACTACGTCCTGAGGAAGAAGGCATCGGGAAAAGCTCAATGAATGCCCTGCGCGCCACCTGCCTGATCCTGCCGTGGTTTGCATGCGTTACCGCACCCATGCCTGCGCAGACGCCGGCGCGGCCAAGCCGGATGCTCCATGGAAAGGTGGTCAAGCTTCGGGAAGCGTATTCCGATCCGGTGGCGAACGCGAACGTGACGCTCGAGCAGAGCGGCAAGATGGTAACCTCGAATTCCGCCGGGCTTTTCTTAATGCCTCTGCCGGCGGAGTTTCTGGCAGGTGAGGAGATCAGGTTCAGCATCGACGTGCCGGGTTATGCCGTATTCGAGCCGGTGGAGGCACGGACGCGTATCCCCCACGATCTACGGAAAGAGATCGTGGCCTTTGGACTCCTCCCCAAAGGCTCGCCGAAATTCTTTTCCCACGAACATCTCACGATGCTGTTGAAGGGCGCAGCCGAGAAATCCACGGAACAGGTTCGCGAGCAAGGGCGCGAGAAGGCCGTCCCGGATCTGAGCCGCTACCTGAAGGATTGGGCCGTGCAATACGGCTTTGGGGTGGAGCAAGTCAAGGCGGAAGTAGACCACTGGATCGCGGAGGTGGAGAAGAAGCAGGACATCTACGAACTTGGCCTGGCTGCGTTTGCCAGAAAGAACTTTGCCGAGGCCGGCAATTTGTTTCAGGAGTCGGCGCAACAGAAGGAACGCAAGCTTCTGGAAGCGCGCCAGCATGAGAACCAGATCTATGAAGAGACCATCCGCGATTATCGTCTGGCCGGCGCCTCACAGTATAACGCCTACGATTTCCGGAAGGCAATCGAGTTGTACGAAAAGGAGCTTTCCCTGGCCGACCGACGACGCACGCCGCAACTCTGGGCCGCGGTTCTGGTTGACTGCGGCAATTCGCGTGCAAGGTTCGGGGAAAGGACAAGCGCTGAAGAAGCAGTGACCAGCCTCAGGAAGGCTGTGGATGCCTATCGGAACGCGCTCGAAGTCCGCACCCGTACTCAACTGCCGCAGGACTGGGCGGCGACGCAGAACAATCTGGGCATCGCGCTCAGGGATTTGGCGGAGCGGAGCGAGGGTCCGCAGGCAGCGGCGTATCTGGAGCAGGCGGTGGGCGCCTGTCGGAACGCGCTCGAAGTGTACACCCGGGCGCAACTGCCGCAGGACTGGGCGGCGACGCAGAACAATCTGGGCATTGCGCTCGAGGATTTGGCGGGGCAGAGCGAGGGGCCGCGGGCAGCAGCCTATCTGGAGCAGGCGGCGGGCGCCTATCGGCACGCCCTCGAAGTCCGCACCCGGGAGCAATCGCCACGGGCCTGGGCGGGCACGCAGAACAACCTGGGCACCGCGCTCGTGGCCTTGGCGGCGCGGAGCGAAGGGCCACAGACGGCGGCTTATCTGGAGCAGGCGGTGGGCGCTTATCGGAGCGCGCTGGCGGTGTTCGCCGACGGGCAACTGCCGGAGGAGCGGTCGGGAACGCAGAACAACCTGGGCATTGCGTTCCGGGATTTGGGGGAGCGGAGCGAGGGACCGCAGGCGGCGGCTTATCTGGAGCAGGCGGTGGGAGCCTTCCAGAACGCGCTCGAAGTCCAGACCCGCGAGCAGTTGCCGCAGGACCGGGCGGCGACGCAGTACAATCTGGGCACTGCGCTCTGGGATTTGGCGGGGCGGAGCGACGCACCGCGCGCGGCGGCCTATCTGGAGCAGGCGCTTGGCGCCTTTCGGAACGCACTCGAAGTCCGCACCCGAGAGCATCTGCCGAAGGCCTGGGCCACGACGCAGAGCCATCTGGGCGTTGCACTCTGGGCTTTGGCGGGGCGGCACGAGGGACCGCAAGCGGCGACCTATCTGGAGCAGGCGGTGAGCGCCTTTCGGAACGCGCTCGAAGTGTATACCCGCGCGCAACTGCCGCAGGATTGGGCGATGGCGCAGAACAATCAGGGCCTCGCACTCGGGGATTTGGCGCGGCGGAGCCAGGGGCCGCAGGCGGAGGCGTATCTGGAGCAAGCGGTCGGCGCCTATCGAAACGCACTCGAAGTATACACGCGCGAGCAACTGCCACAGAACTGGGCGGCGGCGCAGAATAATCTGGGCCTCGCGCTACGGGATTTGGCGCGGCGGGGCCAGGGGCCGCAGGCGGCGGTCTATCTGCAGCAGGCAGTGGGCGCCTTTCGACGCGCTCTCGAAGTGTACACCCGCGCCCAACTGCCCCAAGGATGGGCGACGGCACAGAACAATCTGGGCACCGCACTCCGGGATTTGGCGGGACCGAGCGAGGGGCCGCACGCGGCGGCATATCTGGAGCAGGCTGTGGCGGCGTTTCGGGGGGCTCTTGAGGTGCGTACCGAGGCCAGCTTACCTCAACCATGGGGCCAAACAATGCGGAGCCTGGCTCTTACGTACGAGCAGACAAAAGATTGGGCCCACGCATTGGACACCTACGAAAGACTGGCGCATCATTACCCCGACGATCCCGACTTTCGTGCCAAAGTCGAGGAACTCAGCAAGCTGCAGTGAGAGGCAGGCCCTACCGCTCCCAGCGAGCCACAACCGCGCTGGCGAGGCAGTTGCCGAGAACATTCACCGAGGTGCGGGCCATGTCCATCAGCGCGTCGATGCCCAGCAGGACGGCCACGCCTTCCATGGGCAACCGGAAGGTGGAGAGCGTGCCGGCCAGGATCACCAGGGCGGCGCGCGGGACTCCGGCCACGCCTTTGCTGGTCAGCATCAGGGTCAGCATCATGAGCAGTTGCTGGCCAAACGACAGGTTGACGCCCGCGGCCTGCGCTACGAAAACAGAAGCCAGCGAGAGATACAGCGTGCTGCCATCCAGGTTGAAGCTGTAGCCCGTGGGAATCACGAACGCCACGATATGTTTCGGCACGCCGAACTGCTCCATGTTCTCCAGCGCCAGCGGCAGCGCGGCTTCGCTGGAGGCGGTGGAGAAGGCGATCAGGAACGGCTCCCGCACGGCGCGGTAGAAAGCGCCCACGGGAATGCGCACCAGCAGGACTACGGCGCCGAGCACCAGCACCACGAACAGCACTAGCGCGGCGTACATGGTGAGGATCAGCTTGCCCAGCGAGAACAGGACGCCGAAACCCCTGCTGCCCACGGTGACGGCGATGGCTGCGCCCACCCCCATCGGCGCCAGGTACATCACGTANNACCACGATTTCAAGCACGTCGCCGCGCGCCATGGCGTCGATGATGCTGGCGGGGAACACGTGCTCCACGATGGAGCCGGCGGTGGGCGCCTGCTGCGGTAGAGCGGCCTCGGCGGAAGTCTGCGCCAGCTTCATGCCCGCGCCGGGCCGCACCGTGTTGACGGCGGCGAGGCCCAGGAACAGTGCGAAGGTGGTGACGATTTCGAAGTAGACGATGGTCTTCAGGCCGATGCGGCCCATGCGCTTGAGGTCGCCGCCGCCGGCGATGCCAACCACCAGCGTGCCGAAGATCAGGGGCGCAATGATGGAGCGGATGAGCCGCAGAAAGATGGCGCTGACGGGGCCGAGTTGGCGCGCCACGCCGGGCGCGAACGCGCCCAGGGCCACGCCGGCGGCCATGCCGATGAAGATCCAGGCGGTCAGCGACAGGCGCTTCAACGCTCGCCCCACTTCAACTTCTGGCGCAGCACGTCGAAGAACATCATGCGCGGCGGGCGGATCAGGTGCAGCGCGTATTCGGAACTGCGGCAGATCACGGAGTCCTCTTTCTTGAGCGGCTCGCCGATCTGGCCATCGATGGTGAGGAAGACGGAGGCGTCCTCGCCGCGGCAGCGGATTTCCACCACGCTGGCTTCCGAGACCAGCACCGGCCGGTTGGTGAGCATGTGGGGACAGATGGGCGTCAGGCAGATGGTGGGCACCGACGGGAAGATGATCGGCCCGCCGGCGGAAAGCGAATAAGCCGTCGAACCGGTGGGAGTGGCGACGATCAGTCCGTCGGCTTTGTAGGCGCACATGAACTGGTCGTCGACGAAGGCGTCCAGATCGATCATGCGCGCGATGGCGGCTTTGGTGAGGACCACGTCGTTGAGGGCTTCGTAGCGCGAGACGATCGCGTCGCCCCGGCGCACCTCGGCGTGCAGCAGTTTGCGGCGGCCGATACGATGCTCGCCGCGGAGGGCCCGCTCCAGTTCGGGATACAGCTCATCGATGGTGATGGCGGTGAGGAAACCGAGGCCGCCTAAGTTGACGGCGAACAGCGGGATCTCGCGGCTGCCGATGGCGCGGGCGGCGGAGAGCAGCGTTCCGTCGCCGCCGAGCACGATCACCAGGTCGCAGCCTGCGGGGACTTCGTCGCGCGGCAGACCATCGTGGCGCGCGGCGTAGACTGCGGTGCGTTTGTCGTAGCGCACGCGGACGCCGCGGGTTGCGAGCCAGGCCAGCAGCTTGGGTACGACATCGGTCGCCGCTGCCACGGCGGGCTTCGAAATAATCCCTACAGTGTTAATGGCCATAGTGGGGCAGGCCCCCAAGTTGTTCTCCACTTTCACGCTATCGGTTCGTAGCACAACAAGACATTCCCATTGCCGAAGGCTCGCGTCTTTGTCAGCTTCAAGGTCAGCCTGTCCCGGATGCCCTCGAACATCGTCCTCCCCTTGCCAAGCACGACGGGATTCACCACGATCTGGAATTCATCGATCAGCCTCTCCTGCGCCAATTGCGAAACGATGCTGCCGCTTCCCAAAATCGCCATGGGCTTGCCAGGCTCGTTCTTCCTCTTTCGCACTTCCGCCGCGATGTCGCCCTTCACCAGCTTCGTATTGTTCCAAGTCGCCGTGTCCAGCGTTCTCGAAAAGACGACCTTCGGCGTCTGGTTCATCCCTTCGGCCACCATCGGCATAGTCTGGATGGCATGCGCAGTCGGCCAGTAGCTTGCCATCATTTCATAGGTAATCCTGCCGAATACAAGCTCGCCGCCGCCGCTGGCATTCTCCGCGGCGAATGCCCTCCACTCGGCGTCCTGCTTGTGTGCCCAGTTCATGTCGCCGTTCCCGTCCACAAAGTAGCCATCCAGCGACACGTGATTGAACACGATCAATTTCCTCATGATTGTTCTCCTGCTTGTTTTCCGGTCCTATTGGAGGACTGACGCGAATCATGACGGGCATACAGCAAAAACTCCCGGTTCCCTTCCGCACCCAAAATGGGACTCTCAATAATTGCCGTTTCGTATCCCAACTGCCGCACCGCATCGGCCACGCGGCGGCAGGCGGCTTGGTGCAACTCCGGTTCGCGCACGATTCCACCCTTGCCCACTTGTCCCTTGCCGGCCTCGAACTGGGGCTTGACAAGTATAACCATTTCGCCGTCCGGTTGTAACACCGGGGTGACGGCGGGCAGTATCAAGGTCGCCGAAATAAAGCTGACATCGCAGACAGCCAGGGCGATGGGCTCGCCCAAGTCCTCGGGGCGCAGGTAGCGCGCGTTCAGTTTCTCGTGCAAGACCACGCGCGCATCGCTGCGAATCTTCCAATCGAGCTGGCCGGCGCCAACGTCGACCGCGTGTACGCGCGCCGCGCCGCGCTGCAACAGGCAATCCGTGAAGCCGCCGGTGGAAGCGCCGATATCGAGGCAGATGCGGCCCGCGACCTGGATGCCGAAATGCGCGATGGCGGCATCCAGCTTGAGTCCGCCGCGGCTGACGAAGGGTGGCTGCGCGAGGACTTCGATGCGGGCTTCGGCATCCACCGGCTGGCCAGGTTTGGCAGCCTTGCGCCCGTCCACCAAAACTTCGCCCGCCATGATCAGCGCCTGCGCTTTTTCGCGAGTGGGGACGAGGCCGCGCTCCACCAGCAGACGGTCCAGTCGCGGCTTCATGACTTGCGGTGGACGATCAGATCGGCCAGCTCGTGCAGGCGTTCGGCGCGCGCGCCGAAGGGCGCCAGGGTTTCGTGGGCGCGGCGGCACTCGATGGCGGCCATGCGCCGCGACTCCTCGACGCCATAGACCGCGGGGAAGGTGATTTTGTGCTGTTGCGCGTCTTTGCCGGCGGTCTTGCCGAGTGCTTCCGAAGATTCCTCGACGTCCAGGATGTCGTCCACGATTTGGAAGGCCAGGCCGATGTGCTCGCCGTAGCAGGAGAGCGCGTGGTAATGCGCGTCGCCGGCGCCCGCGCAGATGGCGCCCAGTCGGAGGCTGGCGCGCAGCAGAGCGCCGGTCTTGGCGCGGTGGATGGATTCGAGCAGCGGGGCGGTGGGGGTCTGGCCTTCGCCCTCCAGATCGGCGACTTGGCCGGCAATCATGCCGCCGACGGTGCCGGCCGCTGTGGCGAGTTCGGCGATCATGCGCGCCTTGCGCTCCGCGGGGACGGCGGGCATTGTGTCGATGGCGGCCAGGACTTCGAAAGCCAAGGTGAGCAGGGAGTCGCCCGCCAGGATAGCCATGGCGTCGCCGAAGACTTTGTGGCAGGTGAGCTTGCCGCGGCGATAGTCGTCGTTATCGAGGGCCGGTAGATCGTCGTGGATCAGCGAGTAAGTATGGATGAATTCGAGCGAGCAGGCGGCGGTGAAGTGGGCGGCGTCCGGCTCTTCGCCAGACGCGCGGGCGGCTTCCAGGCAGAGGATGGGACGGATGCGCTTGCCTCCGGCAAACAGGCTGTAGCGCATGGCGCGGTGGATGGTTGAGGGGGGCTGCGTTTCCGGCGGCGCCAGGCGATCGAGGTGGGTGTCGACCAGTGTTTGCTGCTGGGCGAGGTAGTCGCGAAGGTTCATGCTTTCTCGGGACGGAAAGGCTCAGGCTGGATTTTGCCTTCCTTGCGGATGAGCATTTCGACGCGGGTTTCGGCCTCTTCCAACTGCTTGCGGCAGGTGTCGCTCAGACCCATGCCCTTTTCGAAGAGTTCGATCGAGCGCTCCAGCGGGAGATCGCCGGCCTCCAGTTCCTTGACGACCTTTTCCAATTCGTCGAGGCAGGTCTCGAAGGGGAGGACGGGGGTGGGTGGTGCGGTGGAATCGGCCACGCACCCATTGTAACTTCCGCCGCGCACCTACTGTAACCGCTGGAGGGCGGGCTTTAGCCCGCGCGGGGCTTCAGCCCCGCGTGTTATATTCCAGTGCAATGTTTCGATTTTCCCTGCTCCTGTGCGCAACCGTAGCCGCAGCTCAGACCGCCAAACCGCCCATGACCCTCGATGAATTTTTCAACTCGGTGGAGATCCGCAGCGTAAGGGTATCGCCGGATGGGCATGCGGTGGCCATCGAGACGGCGCGGGCGGATTGGGAGGCGGATCGCTTCCGGAACGATCTGTGGCTGTATCGCGACGATGGGGCCGGGTCGCTAGCGCCACTGACGCGGTCGGGACATGACCGCGATCCGGAGTGGTCGCCGGATGGACGTTGGATCGCGTTTCTGTCCGATCGGGAGAGCGGCGAGGCGGGCGAGAAAGCGGACGGGGCTGAAAAGACCGACAAGCCGGACCAGGTCTGGGCGATCGCGGTGAATGGGGGCGAGCCTTTCGCGGTGACGCACGGCGAGGAGAAGGTGCACGCGTTTGCCTGGTCGGCCGATTCGCGGCAAATCTATTTCGCCACGCGCACGCCGTGGAGCAAGGAGCAGCAGGAGTCCTATAAGAAGGACTGGAAAGATGTGGTCGAGTTCCGGGAATCGGAGCGCGGCGATGCCATCGCGAGGGTGGAGATCGCGACGGGCGCGGTGAAGCAGATTGCGGCGACACCCTGGCGAGTGAAGCAACTGGAAGCCTCGTCGCACGGAACGACTCTCGCGTTTCTCACGGATTCCATCTCCGAGCGGCAGGAGGCTATGGAGGTGTACGGCATCTACCTGGTGGACGCTGAGGGCGGACAGCCGCGCAAGCTGGTCCAGCGCCCGGCAGTGCTGGACAGTATGCATTGGACTCCGGACTGCCGGCATATCTTCTTCTCATTTCTGAACGGGTCGGTGGAAGGAAGTTATCAGGATGCGCAGCCGCGGGTGTATTGGGTGGATGCGGTATCTTCCAGCGCGCGCCTCACGCGGTGGTCGAAGTTTCCGGGAGCGGTCACCGGGTACACGGTAACCCAGGAGGGCGGCCTGTTGGTCACGGGGCGCACGGGTACCGAGGTGCAGGTGTATCGCGAGGACCAGCACGTCTTCGTCAAGCAGCCGGGACAGCCGGGCACTTACGAGCGCATCTCGGCGGCGGCGCACGCCACCAAGGTGGCGTTTGTCCACTCCACGCTGACCGAGCCGCCGGAAGTATATTTCGGGCAGGGCGTGGGGGATGCGCGCCCGATCACGGCGTTCAACCGGCTATTCACCGAGCGCGCGCTCCCGGAGGGTCAGCCATACCGCTGGACCGCGGACGATGGCGTGACAGTGGAAGGCATGCTGATTTATCCACCGGGCAAGCTGGGCGAGAAAGGTCTGCGAATGCTGACGCTGATCCACGGTGGGCCTGGGGATGCCGACGGCAACCACTTCGAGGCCGACTGGTACCAGTGGGGGTCGTTGGCGGCGACCCAGGGGTGGCTGGTGTTCGAACCGAACTACCGCGGCTCGATCGGCTATGGCGACCCGTTCACGCTGGGAATCGTCCCGAACATTGTTTCGAAGCCGGGCAAGGACATTCTGGAAGGCGTGGAAGCGTTGGTGAAGGACGGCATCGCCGATCCGGACAATCTGACTATCGGCGGTTATAGCTATGGCGGCTATTTGACTAACTGGCTGGTTACCCAGACTACGCGGTTCCGGGCGGCAGTTACCGGCGCGGGCGCGGTGGAGCACGTCGCCAATTGGGGCAACGACGACACCACTTACGACGACGCTTACTTTCTGGGCGGCCTGCCGTGGGACATGATGAAGACCTACAACGACGAGGCGGCCATCTGGCAGATCAATAAGGTGAAGACTCCGACGCATATCGTGGGGGGCGCTGAGGATGTGCGGGTATATGTGGGCGAGCAGTATCTTCTGGAGCGGGCGTTACGCGCACAGGGTGTGCCGGTGAAGCTATTGATCTTTCCAGGGGAAGGTCATGAGTTGGATAAGAATCCGTGGCACGGGAAGATCAAGGTACGGGAGGAGTTGAAGTGGCTGGAGAAGTGGGCGGGCGCTCGGTAGGTAATTGCGCAAAGCAAGGCAATTTGGCGCACCCGACGAACGCCGATAAGACAAATCGAGGGCCGGGGAGCGGCCAGGGTCAGAGCATAATGAGTTCACAGAAGGATCTCAGATTCCCAAGCTCTACAAAGTAGGCCTGTAGCGGCGGGGGCGGGAGAGGATCGGTCCAGAAGATTCGCCACTCCCTCTGATACTCATATCGCAAGTGCTTCATCAGTTGAACCAACGGCGCTGCCCGATGCGGCATGTATGGGTCCAGGTACACGATCGCCCCGGCGGAGACGGTGCGCGCTGGTACCTGTTGGACGTTGATCAACTCGATCAGCCTCTGCCAGTCGTGAATCAGCACACAGGCGTCGTATCCGAAATCGTCGAAGGCCCGTGGGTCAAAACTGGCGGATGCGCAGAAGACGTAGTAGTTTTCACATCGGTTCGTGTGCGTGATCAGACCCTCAATGCCAGGGATGTCATGGAAGGCTTTTGACCCAGGCTCCATTTCAATCTTAAGTCGGGTTCCGGGCGGAAAGTGAATGGAGAATTCCAACTCCGCATCACGGATCGCCGGATTGAGGGACGGATCATCGTAGTTTGACGCCGGCGTTAGCCGAAGGCGGCCGCGCTCCACGAGATCAGTCATGTGTTTCCGGAGGCCATACTTGATAATGGCGCGGTCGGGCGCGAGGTGATGGTCTCTCCACGCCTCGATGGCTCTTTTGACATTGGCGTACGGCCGATCCAACACACGCAGTTCGACGGCCTTCAACCACCCCCGGCCGAGATTCCTTAGGTCGACTTCCACCCAGACATCGGCTACTCGCCGCGTCCATCCAGTGTCAGCACTGAGCCCTCCCAAGTGCGGCCTGCCGTCCGACGCGAACGCCAGGACGTTGTCGAGCAGATCAATGTAGCGCGTCTGCAAGTCGTCAGCCGACAAGAACTCAAGGTATCGGCTCTTTGCGTAGTGCTCACGCCAAGCATCTGAGTACGGAGCGACCGCAGCGGTTGCCATGAGATTGCCTACCTATACGATACCGCGAGGATGATCCCCTTTCCACAAACAAATCGGCCGTGTGGGCAGAGGGCTTTCCGCCAGTGCCTGAGCGCCGATGCCCTCGGACCTTCCGGACCGAGAAGGGGTTATCGGCGCGGGGCTGCTGATTTTAATAACGCAACGATAGCGGCCGTATTGAGGGCTTGCGTTGTTGGGCGGCCGTGACAATCGCAGAACGACGCCGATATCATTTTGTGATATCATTGATGGGTGAGCAAGCACCAGCGCGTGCTGGAAGCCATCTTCGAAAAGCGCGCCAACATCGCCTGGTCGGACATTGAGTCGATGTTGTTGTACTACGGTGCTGAGATCTCGGAAGGCCGCGGCTCGCGCGTGCGAATCGCGCTCCATGGCGTCCGGGCCGTATTCCATCGCCCGCATCCGAAGAAGGAAACCGACCGAGGCGCCGTCGCCTCCATGCAGAGGTTCCTCGCGGAAGCGGGTATCGGAATTGAGAGGAAATCATGACCTACAAGGGCTATCAGGCTAGAGTGGACTTGGACGAAGAGGCGGGCGTGTTCCACGGAGAAGTAATCAACACGCGAGACGTGATCACCTTTCAGGGATCTTCGGTCGCGGGGCTAAAGCGCGCTTTTGAGGATTCAGTAGACGATTACCTGGATTTCTGCGCGTCTCGGGGGGAAGATCCGGACAAACCGTTCTCCGGAAAAATTCTCGTACGCGTGCCGCCGGAAACACATCGCCAGATCATGACGGAGGCCCGGCGCCAGGGCAAGAGTCTGAACACCTATGTTTTGGAAAAGCTACAGCCCAAGCCGGCCTCCGCAGCCTGAGCGTCATGGCGCCACCGCAGCAACTGCGGGACCGCGACTGATGTTCGCCATCGCGCTCGGCATGCTGGCGTGGCCGGCGCCGTCCGCCACGCCTCAAACGCAGGATACGGCCGAGTCACATCTGGGCAAGGGTTACGATGCGCTGCGGCAAGACCGCTACGACGCGGCCGTTACGGAATTCCGGGCGGCTCTGCACCTCGATCCCTCGCTGGTGATGCGCGCGCGATTTCCGTTGGGCGTAGCGCTGTTCGAACTGAAGCAATCCGACGAAGCGCGCCGGGAGTTCGAAGCCGTACGCCGCGAGGTGGGAGAGCATCCCAACGTCTCGTATTACCTGGGTCGCTTGGACCTGCTGGACCAGAACTTCGCGGGCGCCGTGCGCAACCTAACCAAGGCCATCGCCAAGCCGCCTTTCCCGGATACGGCTTATTATCTGGGCCTGGCGTGCTTCAAGCAGGGCGATCTGGCGGCGGCCGAGAAATGGCTGAAGCAAGCCGCGCAGGGGAACCCGCGGGATACCCTGGCGCGGTATCAACTGGGGATGGTGTATCGGAAGCAGGGCCGCGAGGAGGAAGCCAGGAAGGCCCTCGCGGAATCGGCGGAACTGCGGCGGCGCGACACCGATGAGAGCGAACTCCGCACCGAATGCGCGCAAAAGCTGGACACCGGCCCGCGCGCCGAAGCCCGCGCGTTGTGCCAGCGGCTGTACGATCCGAATGACGCCGAGCGACTGACCATGCTGGGCACGATCTACGGTCAGCACGGCGACCTGGAGGCGGCTCTGGAGCCGTTGCGCCGGGCCGCCGAACTGGCCCCGGAAAGGCCGCAAATGCAGTACAACCTGGCGTTCACCTACTATCGAATGGGCCGGTTTGAGGAGGCGCGCGCGCCCATCGCCAAAGCCGTCGAGCGGTGGCCGGACATCTTCCAGTTGAACTTCCTGTATGGCGCAGTCCTCGTGAAGCTGGGCGACGACGTGGCGGCATACCAGGCGATGGGGCGCGCACACGAACTCAACCGGCAGGACGCCGGAGCGGCGGATCTGCTTTACCGCACCACGCTCGGCCTGGCGCGCAAAAGCCTGACAGCCCGCCAGTATCCCGATGCGCTGCGCTACTTCGGCGAAGCGGCGAAACTGCGGCCCGGCGATCCGGAACCGCACAGCGAGCTGGCCGCGATCTACACGTTGACCGGTCATCCCGCCGAGGCAGCCGCGGAACAGCGGTTGGCCGATGGCGGACGGTGAAGCGCGCTTTGTGGGGCAGGCCCCTGGCCGGGGCGCCCTCTGGGCCGGGACTCTCAGTCGCGCTGCCGGTAACCGCCGCAATTGTGGTACTTCTGAGAGTGCATGGATGAGCTTCTAGCCGCTATCGCCGCCAGGAAGGAGCAGCTCGACAGGCTGCGGCCCATCTCGCGGGAAGCACTCGCCAATCTCGAGCATTACTACGACATAGAGATCACCTACACCTCGAACGCCATCGAGGGCAATACACTCAGCCCGGTCGAAACGACGCTTGTGATTGAGCAGGGTGTGACCATCGGCGGCAAACCTCTCAAGGATCATCTTGAAGCGCTCGACCACTATGACGCTATCCGCTATGTGCGCGAGATCGCCCGCCAAACGACCCGACTGACAGAAGGAGACGTGCGCAACTTACACCGCTTGGTCGTGCAGCGTTCCCGCCCTGATATCGCCGGGCGGTATGCCGATCTTCCGCGATACGTCCGCACCGAAACCGGGAGGCATGCGTTCCCATCCCCGGCGGAAATCCCCGCGCTAATGGGTGACTTCGCCGCTTGGCTCGGGCCGGCACCCGGCACGCCTGACACGGCCTTCCTGGCGCATCGCCGCCTGATGGACATCCACCCGTTCAACGACGGCAACGGACGCACCGCCCGGCTCTTAATGAACCTGATTCTAATTCGTGCAGGTTATCCCCCGGTGGCGGTGCGCCCGGAAGATCGGCTGGACTATATTCGCAGTTTGCAGCAGGCACAGGTTGGGCAAGCAGCGGAGAGCTTCAGCCGCCTTCTCTACAAGCGGCTGGATGCAACCTTGGCGGAGTACTTGAGCGCCCTACAAGAGTCGCTGCCTCCGGGAACCCAAGCGCGATAGGCCGGGGGCCTTGAAACCGCGAGACAATAATCGGGAGGTTGAGCCACAATAGCGGTGCGTGGTTGACCTTAGGGCTGCCAAGAAAGCGCGGCCATTTCATCTTTGTCAGGAATCCATTTCATCAAATCGGCCATCATATCTGCCATCTAGAAATCAACATATATGTGGAGGACCGGCTGTTTCTCCACTGGTTCGCGACCCTGCTTGAACGTCACTCGGCACGTTGCTAGGAACATGCCCCAGTCCGAAGTGCTTACTCCAATGAGACCCCCGTTGTTCCAAACGTGGCGCATGAGAAAGATCGTAACGTCGTATTTCCGACCTGCTCGTCGGGAAGGCTCACAGACATGCACGAGGAAAAGCTCGTACGCCCGATCATGCTCGTGGTTATAGGTCCCCGTCCATGTGTCAGAACCTTTCATGAAGCGAGCGCCGGGGGCCGGGCCGCTGGCTTCGCCTGTTCATAATATGGCACTCTCCTAGCACCTAGCCTAGCCCCGGGTGAAACACGTGGCTCGAATTGAAGGCCGGCATGTAAGAATCTCCGGTCTGGGCGAGTGCCGGCCAATCCTCCGCTGCGGGTCCATCGAAGTAGAAAGTTTCAATCCTCGCTCCGATAGCGTCTGGTCCGCGGAACACACCGTCAACCGCGCAATCGGCCCGCTGGTTGAACCAGTCAACCCAATGTTCGATCCAACCGATTGCAGCGCCGATCGTCAGCGTGTCGGCGGCGAGCAGCCGGTGCCTGAGCATTGGCACGAGTTCATCGATGCAGTTCGGGCGGCCCGGGCCAATCACCCAAGCGTCGGCAAGCGCGCGGCCATTGGCCCGAGCAATGTTCGAAGCCTCCGGCGCCTCAATCGCCACATTGCGCAACGACAACCAAGTTTCGTTTCGGAATGCCACCGAACCAAACCGCGCTAGGGCGGTCGCCGGACAGTATCTACCCGAAGCCAAATCGTCCGGCGTGACGTTTTGCGGCATCGTCCAAAGGGCGCAATTCTTTATCGAAGACAGGTGGATGTATCCGCCCGAGGCGCATCCGACGGTTCCGCAGCAATCGCAGATCTGTACCTGAACGGGATTGCCGAGCCACTCCGTCCACTCGAGCGAATTGCATAGTTCTACTCCCGAGCTTCGGATTCTTGTCCACGTAGGGTTCGATGAACCGGAAGAGGAGAAATCGGGCGACCACCTTTCAATCTCCGGGTCAGTGCAGAACAACATGCGGACTTGTGGCTCCCACGGCTATCATATCGCGGGCGTGCTCCCCGATGAGATGATTTCCGCAAGCCGCGCCGCGCTGTCCGAAAAACGCAGCGTGGCCCCATACTCCCGCGCGGCCCGGCCCATGCAGCCGCGGCGGTCCGGGTCGAGCAGCAGGCTGGCGATGGCCTCGCGCAGCCGCTCTTCAGGCACCAGCAGGCCGCAGTCCGGCCGCATCACTTCACGCGCGCCGTGGTGATCGAGGCAGACGGCCGGCAACCCTGCCCGGAGCGCCTCCACCAGCGTCAGCCCATAGCTTTCGTGGCGCGACGGGAAGACGTAAAGATCCGCCAGGGCAAAGAATGCCTGCTTGCGGATGCCTGTTACGTGACCGGGGAAGATCGCCCGCGTCTTGCGGAGCCGCCCGGCGAGCGACCGCAGCCGCTCCATGAACCGGCGGCCTTGCATGTAGGCCGCATCGCCGCAAAGGAACAGCCAGAGCGGGCGCAGCGGGAAGTCCGCGAGGCGCTCCCATTCGAGCAGCGCGCGCAGCAGCAAGTCTTGCCCCTTCTCCGGCGAGATGCGGCTGAGCGTCAGCAGCACCAGCGCATCTTCCGGGATACCGTACTCGCGGCGCAGGCTGGCCGCTTCGGCGGCAGTGGCGGCGCCCTCGCAACCGGAGTCCGGCGACCCCCAGGGAAGCACGTTGATCTTCGCAGCGGGCGTATCCGGATACGAGCGCAGCAACACCTCGCGCATACTGGCGGATGGAACGATCACCGCGCGCGAATACCGCAGGCTATCCCGCTGCTTCTCGAAAACCAGCCTGGCCATGCCGCCCAGCGGGAAGCGTTCGTACCAGCGCACCAGCGTTTCGGGCGCCACCAGGTTCCGGCAGTAGATGGCCGCCACGTACGCGACCACATCCACGTGGTAGATGGTGACCAGGTCGTAGCCGGCGGCGGCCAGCCGGCGGAAGTCAGGGCCTTCCGAGATGTCGTTCCCGAGCACCGCGACCCGCGTGGGATCGTGGCGCAACACCTCAGCGGTGGCTTCGGTTTCGAAGCGCCGGCAGAAATCGGCGTATTGGCGCTCGCCGAAGCCAACCAGGGCACTGCCCGATGGCGCATCCGCTCCCAGAATCGCCGGGCTGACGACCTTCACCGGGAACGGTCGCGTGCGCGCCCACTCGCGAAGGAGTTGCGCGCAGACCGCCGCGCCGCCGCCGAGGGGCAAGGCATCATCCGCGAAGCCATGCGCCGCGAGGTACAGCACTTCGCGAACACCCGGCGCACAGTTCGCAGGCACTCAGGCGGCTTCCCACGGATTGATCGTCGCGCCGATACCGGCGAAATCGCGCGTATTCCGGGTGACGATGGTTAGACCATGGGCCAAGGCGGTCGCTGCAATCAATGAATCGACCGTGGGGAGAGGCCTTCCCACCCTTGCTCTCTGCGCCATAAGTGAAAACCACGCCTCCAGGCCTTGCTTCAACCATTGTTCGAGGCGGAGCCGCGGCTTGCCCTCGGCAGGCAGTTCGATTCCCTTTTGGATCTCCGCCAGCGTGATGACGCTCACATGCCGAGACTGGCGATTTGTTGTCTCAAGCCAGCGTTTGACGCCGGCGTCGGGACCTCCGGGTCGATTATACTCGGACAGGACATTCGTATCGATCAGGAAGCCGCTCATCCCAGATCGACCGGGCGCGGATAGTCTTTGGATCGCTCGAGATCGAGGTCCGCTCCAGCAAAGGGAGAATTGAGGAGCCAGTCGGAGAGATTATCGAATTGCTTGTGAACCGGGGGAGGGTCTGCGGAGACAGGCAAGCCCACCTCCCTGGCGACAAGGTCCCGCAGGTAGTCGTCCAGCGAGACGCCCCTCGCATGCGCCCTCGCCGTCAGGCCTCTTTCCGCTTCAGGGCTGAGGTTCAAGGTTACGTTCATGGCTCCGGGTCCTTCTTCTTCCACGGTAGCGCAGATGAGTCCGGCATGTGGCGCACGTTACTCCCGGCGCCGCACGCATCGTGCAGGCCTTTACACCTCCTTGCCCGCGTACAATTCGTCGATGCTCTCCCTGAAGTTCTCCATCACGCGGGTGCGCCGCACCTTCATGGTGGCCGTCAGTTCCCCGTCTTCGATGCTGAAATCGCGGCCCAGCACGCGGTATTTGCGGATCTGCTCGAAGGGCGCCAGTTGCTTGTTCACCCGCGACACCACCTTCTGGATCTCCTTCAGCAGCGGCTCGGCGGCGGCCATCTCGGCGGTCGGGCGCCCCTTCAGCATATCCATGCCCTTCAGCGTTTCGGCCACCGCCGGATTGATGGTGAACAGCGCCGTGAGGAACGGCAGACGGTCGCCCACCAGCATGATCTGGCTGATCAGCGGCTCGAACTTGAACAGGCTCTCTACGCGCGAGGGGTGGATCTTCTTGCCGGTCGAGGAGACGATCAGTTCCTTCTTCCGGCCGGTGATGAAGACGAAACCCTCGTCGTCGATAAACGCGATATCGCCGGTGTGCAGCCACCCATCGCGCAACACCTCGGCGGTGGCCTCGGGATCGCCAACGTATCCGGAGAACAGGCAAGGGCTTTTGATGAGCAACTCGCTGTCCTGTTCGGCGATGCGCAATTCGACGCCGGGCAGCGCCGTGCCGATGCTGCCGGCCTTGGGCCTGTCGAGCGGGTTCAGCGTCGCCACGCCGCCTTCCGTCAGCCCGTAGCCCTCCACCAGCGGCATCCCGATCGCTTCGTAGAATTCGGCCAGTTCCTTGCTCAAGGGCGCCGCTCCGGAACACGCCAGGGCCAATCGTCCGCCTAAGCGCGCCCGCACCTTCTGAAAGAACAGCCGGTCGGCAATCTTCAGCGGAACCCGGATGCGCGCCGGTACGGGCTTTCCCTGGTGTTTGTAGTTGGCAGCCGCCAACCCCAGGCCCAAAGCACCGTAGAAGGCTTTGCGAGCCACGGCCGGGCGTTTGCGCAGTTCGGTGCAGATGGTCGAGTAAATGCGCTCCCACATGCGTGGGGGCGCCAGCATTACGGTGGGCCGCACGTCGCGGATATCCTGCGGCAGCTTCAGCAAGCTTTCCGCGAAGGTTACTGGCGTACCCTGGCGCAGGGTCAGCATTTCCATCACGACGCGCTGCGCAATGTGCGCGGAGGGCAGGAACGCCACAGTGGCATCGTTGGGTCCGATAGGCCATCTGGCGGGCGCCATGTCCATGTTCGCGACGACGGCTGCGTGCGTAACCAGAGCCATCTTCGGCTCGCCGGTGGCCCCGGAAGTCAGATAGAGGATCGCGTGGTCGGCGGGCGTGACTTCAGCCTTCAGGCGGGCCATATACTCGGCGTCCTCGGCCAGCGCCAGGCGTCCGCGTTCGCGCAGTTGGTCGAGCGACAGGGCGCCCTCGGCCTCGCCCGTAAGCAGGATGCGCGGCATGTCCGGCGCTCCGCGCAACGCGTCCAGGATTTTAGGATTCTCCACGAACAAGGCCTTCGCGCCGCAACTCTGAATGGTGCGGACGATGTCCTTGGGCGGGTAACTGGGATAAAGCGCGGCCGCCACGCTGCCGGCGGTCAGGATGCCCAAATCTGCGACGTAGAACTCCAGGCGGGTCTCCGAATCGAGCGCCACCACGTCGCCTTTGCGGATGCCGATCGAGCGCAGGCCCGCGGCGATTTCCTGCGCGGCCGTCTTGTACTGATTCCACGAGTAAGTCAAATACTCGCGTTGCCCGTCTTTCCCAGTGGTGGGCTGCCGCAAGGCCGGGGCGTCGCCAAACTGCGCCGCGGATTCTTCGAGGACCTGATATATGGTGCGCGGATGCATTCCGCCACAATGCTATCAGATCGCGGGGTCCTTTGGTAGGATGGGCTTGTGGGGCGGGCAATTTTGCCCGCAGCCGGCTTTCAGCCGGCCCGAGCCGCCTAAAAAGGCGGCTGCGGCCANNGGCCGCCCCACATCAGCCCCGATGCAGAGGGGCATATTTCTCGCGAAAACCGTCACCGTGTTACGCGAGCTAATACCATTCAACGCCCATGTTGTCGTCGGTAAAGAGGCGCTTGTCCCGCGTGCGCAGCCGGATCGTATCGCCGTACTCCATGGCCGCGTTGGCCCCCGATCCCGACTGGCCGAGGCCGCCGGCCATCGCGAGCACGTCCGCCAGCCTCTGGCGGTCGGGCGCCAGTTCCAGGTTCAGTACCGGCTTACCATCGATGCGGTAAGAGACCAGATCCTTACGCCAGGCTTCCTGGTCCACCACCAGCGGGCTATCGCTCACCGCCAGGAAATTCATGACGCGCAACGCATAGGGGAATACGGCCGTGCCGGTATGCAGGACATCGCTCGAATCCGTAGTGTTGTAGTAGAACACGCCTCCAGGGGCCAAATGCTTCCGGATGATGCGCAGATAGTCCACCGAGAGCAGATTGGTGATGTGCGCACGCCAATGGAAGGTCGTATTTTGGACGATCAGGTCGAACTTCTCGTCCGGATTGCGCGCCAGCCAGCGCCGGCCATCGTCGATGACGATGCTCACCTTGGGGTTCTTCAGGACTCCCGCGACCTCGGGATACTGCCGGATCAGATCGAGATACGAAGGGTTGATCTCCACGATAGTGAAATGCTCGACCTGGCTATGGTTGGCGATCACTTGGGCCCAGGAACCCGAAGACAGGCCGATCATGAGGACGCGCCGCGGATGGGGATGAAAGGCGCCGATCGCATAGGCGCGGACGATCCAGTTCGCATCGCCCACCAAGCTGGTATTGAACCGGCCGTCGTACATGCCGCCGCCATAGACTACCTTCTGCTGGTCGACCGCTACTACGCCGCTTCCGGACTCCAGCAGGTGGGTGAACCGCATGCCCGGGCGATAGGCGCTCTTGAACAGCATCCTTTCATAGATCGTCCCAAAGATCGCCGGCGCCGTCAGGATCGCCGCCACAGCCAGTGCGGCAATGCCGCCCAGGAGCGCAATCCGTCGCCGCTTCCGCGCAATATGCGCCTGAATCGCGGCAGCCATGGTCAGGCCGAGCAGCAGCAGAAACAATGAGATCTGCTGCATGGACCAGTGGTCCATCAGGACAAACCCAACCAGAAACGTGCCCATCGCCGAGCCCAGGATGTTGGCCAGGTACATGCGGCTCAGTCGCGCTCCGGCGCGGTTGTCCGGGGCTATGGAGATATGGGTCAACAGCGGGAATACCGCGCCCATAAACCCGGCCGACAGCGCCACCAGGAAAAATGTCGCCATGTAAGGCGCCCATCGCAAGCTGTAGGCCAACACCGGAACCACCAGGAATCCGATGGCGTCGGCCACCATGAGCAGCCCGGAAACGATGGCCAGCACCCGCGCGCGGTGCTTCGGGCGGGCGAGGCGTGTGCACAGGGCCTTGCTGTACAGCGATCCGAACGCCACACCTTCGAGATACGCGCCGAGCAAGAGGGCAAATGCGCTGGCCCGAGTGCCGGAAGCGAAGGAGTAGGCCCGGTACCAAAGCAGTTCGTAGGAGAGCGCGATAAACCCGGAAAGACCAACGAGCCAGAGCGCCATCGAAAAAGGAAACAACCCATTGGCGCGCCGGCCCGGTGGGTCCGCTTCGGAACTCGGTCGCGGCTCGCGACGGGCCGCTTTGCGGGTCGGTAGATGGGACAACAGCGCGGCCGACCCAACGGTGAAATTAATGCCCGCGGCGCACGCCACGCAACCGGATTCTCCCAGCCACCGCATGAGGAAAGCGGCTGCCGCCAGACATGCCATCGCCGATCCGAGGGTATTGACGAAGTAGAGCATGCCGACCGACGAGCCCACATTTGAGGAGATCCGCACGAGGTGGGCGACCAGGATCGGGAGCGTGGCCCCCATCAAGGTGGTCGGTAGCAGCACCAGGCCGAAGGTCAAGGCTGCGGTTGCCGGCAAGGAAGCGCCCGCGGTGTAAGCCCCCGCCCAGTGAAAGATGTGTAGGGATGCCGCGCCGAAGATGCCGATACAAAGCTCGAAGGCTCCGAAGACCGCCAGCATCGGCAGCTTTTGGTTCCCGGAAATGGCGCCGCCGCACAGGCTGCCCAGCCCCAGGCCGAGCATAAAAGCGCTGACCACGATGGTGACGGATTCGACGTTGACGCCGTAGATGGTGAACAGCGCGCGCTGCCAGACGATCTGGTAAATCAAGGCTGGAACGCCTGAGATGAAAAACAGAGTGTAGATCCACTTCATTCATTGAGGACGTTCCGTTTAACGATTGAAATTCTCCAACAGATTGTGCATCCTTCGTGCGGGCGGCGCGAACGATTCCGCGCGATCCGCCCCCGCATCGGCCAAGGCCTCCTTCAACCGGGCGCGGCATAGCCGGTGAGCCGGATTCCCGTAGGATAATGAGGTCATGAACGGCACGCTGTCATTCCTGGCGGATGGGATGCCTGCCCTGGACATGCACGTCAGGCGCCTCGAAGAACGATAGCCATGAACTGCGATCGCATCATTGCCACGCTGCGCGGTCACGAGCCGGAACTGAGGGCGGCAGGCGTAGCGCGTCTGTTCGTGTTCGGGTCCATAGCGCGCGGCGAGAGCCGCCCGGATTCCGATATCGACCTGTTGGCCCGCTTTGATGCATCGCGGCGGCTGTCGCTCCTCGATTTGGTAAGCATCGAGTTGCGGCTTGCCGGCTTGCTCGGCCAGCCAGCGGACCTGGTGGAGGAAGGTACGCTCAAGCTGCGGGGGGCTACTCGTAAGGAATGTCCACCTCGGTGAAACTGCCGGGTGTCGCCGCGTTCACTGCCGCGACAACTCGATCAATGTAACGGTGCACCGCAGGCCGCTGCGAATTGCCGAGTATCACGATGGCAATTCGGCGACCTTTGAGGTTCTGTTGGTACTGGATATTCTTGTCCGTGGATAGCAGGAGGTCGAACCCGGCTTCTTCAGCCGCCTTCAGCAACGCGCCGTTGGCTAATCTATCCCAGCCTCTTGCAATCGCTTCTACAACGGTGTGTCCCGGAAGCCATCGGGCGATGCTTCGGGGTGTGCCGTGGTCAAAGAGAATGAGCATTGGCGGGCGTTGCATGCACCGGGGGCGGGAGTGGCGTTCCTAAGCTCTTCGCCGCGAAATGCAATACCGCGTTGATCTGTTCGCGCGTGACGGAAAATTCCTCCATGACTTCTTCCACGGTCAAGCCAGCTTCCAAATTCTCGAACACCGTGGCAACCGGCATCCGGGTATCCTTAAACACCCATGCGCCGCTGACTTTGCCGGGGATGCTCTCCACGGCAGGACATTGGGACCAATCGAGAGTTGTCATGTTCCTACCCTCCTTTCATCGTAGCGTTTTACCACGGTTCGGCGGCGGCGTCACGCGGCTTCGTCGCTCGGCTCGGCCAGCATCATGCAGATTTCGCCTTCGCCGTCCTCGTAACAAGCGCCGCAAATTAACTGCGTGACCCCTCCTATTCCATCATCACCGGCCCCTTATGCGGCCCCACCTTCTTGACGAAGAACATCAGCGGGACCACCGCCAGGAAGATAATCCCCAGCACGTAGAAGCTATCCACAAACGCCATCATCGCCGACTGCCGCTGCAGCATGCCGTAGAACATGCCTTGCGCCTGCGCCGCGGCCTGGGTGGCGTTGGCGCCCCGCGAGGCCAGCATATGCGCGGTGCCGGCGAGCGCCTGTACATAGTTCGGGTCGAATGGCGACATATTTCCTACCAGCCTGGCCTGATGGAACTGCGTGCGGCGCGCCAGCAGGGTGGTCACGATGGCGATGCCCGAACTGCCGCCAATATTGCGCGCCAGGTTGATGAGGCCCGTGGCGCTGCCCATCTTCTCCCTGGGCACGGTGGCGAAGGCCATGGTGTTGATGGGCACAAACAGGAACGCCAGACCGGCGCTCTGCACCACACGCGCCATCATGGCCGTGTGGTAATCGATATCCAGGTCGAACCCCGCCATGCCGAACAGTCCGAAAGCGGACACCGACAGGCCGAAGATCACCAGCCAGCGCGGTTCCACTTTCGACAGCAGGAAGCCCACCAGCGGCATCGTCACTGCAATCACCAGTCCGCCCGGTGAAAGCACCATCCCGCTGCGCATCGCCGAGTAGCCCAGCAGAGTCTGCAGAAACACCGGCAGCAGCATGGTGCTGGCATACAGCACGAAGCCCAGCAGGAACATGGTCGCAGTGGAGAGCATGAAGTTGCGGTTCTGCAGCATGCGGAAATCCACCACCGGCTCCTTCTGCCGCAGTTCCCAGAGCACTACTCCCACCAGACCGATCAATGCGATCACGGCCATGGTCACGATGAAGTTCGATCCAAACCAGTCGTTCTTTTGCCCATCGTCCAGCGTGATCTCGAGCGCGGCCAGCCCCAGGCTCAGCAGACCCAGCCCGATGTAATCCACCTTCATGCCCTTCCATGCCTTGCGCACCAGGTAGACCGGATCCCAGATCAGCAGCGAGGTCAGCGTCAGCGACAAAGCGCCCACCGGAATATTGATCAGGAAGATCCAGCGCCAGCTATAGTTGTCCGTGATCCAGCCGCCCAGCGTGGGGCCGATGACGGGCGCCACCACTACGCCCATGCCGTAGACCGCCATCGCCATGCCCTGCTTCTGCCGCGGAAAGCTCTCCACCAGGATGGCTTGCGAGATGGGCTGCAGCGCGCCGCCGCCGATGCCTTGCAGAATGCGGCACACAATCAGCGCTGTCAGGCTGGGGGCCAATCCGCACAGCATGGAACTGACCGTGAACAAGGCCACGCAGAGCATGTAGAAACGCTTGCGGCCGATCAGCGACGAGAACCATCCGCTGAGCGGCAGCACGATGGCGTTGGAGACCAGGTAGGAAGTCAGCACCCAGGTGGCCTCATCCACCGTGGAGGAAAGGCTCCCGGCAATGTGCGGCAACGCCACGTTGGCGACGCTGGTATCCAGCACCTCCATGAACGTCGCCAACATCACCGTCAGGGCGATGACCCACGGGTTGATAGCGACACCTGTATTGCGGCTGTCTTGCATGGCGGATATGCCTGTTACTTAGAGCTGCTGTTAGTGATGATAGTCGCGTCCACGTTCATGCCGGGACGCAGCACCACGCCGTTCGGCAGCGAGTCGAAGACGATCTTCACCGGAATGCGCTCCACCACCTTGACGAAGTTTCCAGTGGCGTTCTCCGGCGGCAGCAGGCTCATGCGCGCGCCCGTGCCTCCGGCGATGGAATCCACTTTCCCAGCGATGGTGCGGCCGTACATGTCCACGTCGATCTCGGCGGTCAGGCCGGGGTGTACCTTGGCAAGCTGCGTTTCTTTAAAGTTGGCCGTCACCCATACGTCATTCAGCGGAATGATCGCCAGCAGCGCCTGGCCCGGCTGCACGATCTGGCCCGGCTCGACCGATTTCTTGGTCACCACGCCATCGGCGGGCGAGACGATCGTGGTATAGCCGAGATTCAACTCCGCGGCTGCCAGGTTCGCGCGCGCCTCCTGCACGCGCGCGCCAGCCGATACCGCCTGCGCCGAACTCACCAGCACCTGCCGCTCGCCGGCCGTGGATTGCGCGACCTCCGCCCGCATCTGCTGGACGCGGGCTCGCGCGGCATCCGCCGCGGCATGCGCGGTGGTTATCCCCTGCTCCGACCACTGCACGCGATCCTGGGCGGCCTTCAATTGAGCTTCGGTCACTTTGGCGGCAGCCGTATAGGAATCGAACTGCAACTGCGAAATCTCGGCCTTGGCCACCAGCGGACGCATGCGCGCCAGGTCTGCCTGCGCCTTCTCGTTGCTGGCTGCGGCGGCCGCCAGGTTCGAATGGGCGATGGACAAGTCCGTGGTTGCCTGGCCCACCGCCGCGTCGGCCTGAGCCACCTGGGCCTCGACGGAGTTCAAGCCGGCCGACATTCCCGTGGTGCCGCTGTGCGTGGTGTCGCGCGTGAGCGGCACCGTTACCTGTGCGGCGTGAGCCTGGCTCTCGGCCAGCGCCAGTGCGGCCTTTTCCTGATCGACCTTGGCCTGCAGATCGCGCGGATCGATGCGCACCAGCACGTCCCCGGCCTTCACTTGCTGGTTGTCGTTCACCGGCACCTCCAGCGCGCTGCCGTAGACCTTGGCGGATATCGGAACGATGTGGCCGTCCACCTGCGCGTCGTCGGTCGAGACGCGATAGCGATAGTGCAGCCAGAATCCCGCCGCAACCAGGGCCACAACCAAGCCTCCGCCGAGGATCACCAGCAAAGCCTTGGATCGCGGCTGGGGACTCCGCACCGCGGCCTCCTCGGGCTGCGCGTTGTCTTGGTTCCCCTCTCCCATCGGCTGAATTTCCATACTATCCTCTCTTGTGACTACTTGGCGTAGACAGCTTCCATCTGTCCCGTGGCGCGCGCCAGGTCCGCGCGCGATTGGTTGTAGCGATAAAGCGCCACAATCTGGTTGTCGTTGGCGCGGGACAGTGCATCCTGCGCGCTGATGACCTCGATGTTGTTGGCCACCCCGGCCTGGAATCGATCGCGCGCCTCGGTCACCTCTTCGTTCGCCAGTCCCACGGCCTGGTTGGCGACATCCACCTCACTGCGCGCCGCGGCCAGTTGCGCGATGGACGTCCTGACCTGCAGCGCTATCTGGTTGCGCTGCTCCTGCTCCTGTTGCGATACCTTGCGCAGTTCCAGATCGGCGCGCGCGCGCCGGGCGCCGATGCGGCCTCCGGTAAACAGCGGCACATTCAAGTCGAAACCGAAAACGTATGCCGGGATGGCCGTGGCGGGCGTCAATCCCTGCTCTGCCCAGTAACCATCGAAGATCAGGGTTGGGTAGCGGCTCTCGGCGGCCTGCTGCCTGGCTAACTCGACCTGACGCTGGGCGTGCTGGAGCGCCTTCATCTCCGGGCGGTTGGCATAGGCGGCTTCCAGGCTCTGATCCACCTCGATGGAAGGAGTGGCGAAGAAGCTGACCTGGTCGGCCAGTTCGATCTCCCGCTTGGGATCCACGTTCAAGAGCTGCGCCAGGCCGTAGACCGACGTCTGAAACTGCGTTTGCGCTTCAATCAGCCGCTGCCGCTCGTTCTGCAATTCCACGTTGGAGCGCAGGGTGTCGATGCCCGTACCCACACCGTTCTTCTGCAGGTCGGCGGCCTGATCGTACAGCGCCTGCGCCAGATCCACGCGCGATTGCGCGGCTTTGACATCGGCGGAGGCGCGCAGGCTGCCCAGGTATTGTGAGACTACCAGCATGGCGATCTGCTCGCGTACCCCTTGGTTTTGAGCGCGCGACGTATCCACTCCTTCCTTGGATGCTTGCCACTTGCGCCAAAGCGTCAAATCGAACAGAGGAACGGAAAAATTGGGACCGGCCTGGTCAACCTGGTACGGCCCGAGGTGGCCCGGAAAGGGCAAAAACGTAATGTGTTGAATGCCGAACAGTGGGGCTACCGCCAGGCGTTGCGTGTGTTCGTATGCCTGAAAACTGGCTTGCGGCAGGAGTCCGGCGCGCGCAATGGTCTGGTCCTGCTGGCTCTGGGCCACATTCAGGTTGGCGATCTGCACCTGCGGATTCTCGTGCAGCGCCAGTTGCACGGCGTCGCGCAGCGTGAGCCGCAACGCGGCATTTTCCGAAGCGCGGTCTTGCGCCCGGACGCCGGCAACCAGCGCGAGCGCCACAGCCAGCACCATCGGCGCATGCTTGCCGGCGCGCGCGATTTCATCGACGATGGATCGGTTCATGGGGCTGTGCGCGATAAGCGTGGCGCCGCTCTCGTGCATGCGCGCCAGCAGGCTCTTGCCCGCGCAGTCGATGAAGGTGACGTCCGCCAGATCGACGGTCAGGGTGCGGTCCGGAACCGCCCCGCTGGACGCCGCCCACGTGTGCTCCAATTCCCGCACCCACGGTCCGGTGAGCTTGCCTTCCAGCTTGAAGGTGCTGGACTGGGCCGATTCCTGAATGGTGATTCGCAGCATGCACTTGTCTAGTGCAGGCGGGCGGCCAAAGTGAACTATCTTCGTTTCAAGGGGATGCACCGGCGTGCCGAACACTGCCGATGCCGATGGCGCGGCGCGCGCCACTATTTCGGCACCGGGGGGCCGGATTGAACGCGGATGACGAATTGGAGGGCGGGCAATTCTGCCCGCAGCCGGCTTTCAGCCGGCTCTGCCGCCTAAAAAGGCGGCTGCGGCCAAAATTGGCCGCCCCACAAATTA
>PMVV01000399.1 GCA_003166475.1 Bryobacterales bacterium
CAGGCTGAGAGCCTGCCCCACGCATACTAAGGGTCACAACTGCTTCAGGACTTCGGTCAGGACCGCTCCCAAGACTTCGAAGCTGTGCGTGGCCAGTTTGTCGAGGGTATCTTCGGGCGTGTGCCAGTAAGTCTTCTTGGCAGTGTCGAAGTCGATCAGGTCCACCGCGTTGACTCCCAGCTTCACGAACGGCATGTGATCGTCGTCTGTGGAGCCGGGCGCGTTGTCGAAATACTTGCCGTAGCCTATGCGTTCGGCCGTACTCCAGATCAGTTTGCGCAGCGCCAGCGAGGAGTTCTCCTCGTTCATCACGTGCAAATCCTTGCCGCCGATCATGTCCACGTTGATCAGCGCCTTGATCCGGCTCAGCGTGCCATCGGCGGCCCAGCGCCCGGCCAGGTGGCGGCTGCCGTAGAGGCTGTCGGTTTCCGACCATTGGCCGAAGGCCTCCTCGCCATCGAACCAAACCAGGTCGATGTCGTCGTCGTGCGGCATGCCCTGCAGCGTGGCGGCCATCTCCAGCAGGAATGCGGTGGACGAGCCGCCATCGTCTGCGCCCACGAAGCGCCCGCCGGCCATCTTCTTGGTGTCGTAGTGTCCGGTGAGGACTAGGGCGCGGCCGGACCTGCCCGGAAAGCGCGCGATGACATTGACCATGGCAAGCGGACCTGCCGGTGTATGGCCGGTGAAACTATCCTGGGTGACCTCGCATCCACACGGCTTCAACTGCGCCACGATGTAGGCGCGCAGATTGCGCAGCGCGGCCGATCCTGGCGGGCGTGGTCCGAAGGCGACGGCCTTGCGCGCGTAGTCCATGGCGCGCGCGCCGCTGAATTCGTGCGCGTGCGCGGCCGGGGCCATCCATCCGGCGGCAATCCACAGAACGATCAGGACGATTTTTTTGCGGTGCATATGTATCCGAGCGTGAAGTTGCGGTCGCGGTCCAGGAAATCCAGGTAAGGGATCAGGAGCGCGGGTGGAACCAGCAACAGGGCGGCGGGAATGAAGCCGAGCCAGCGGACGCCCCCTGCAAAGAATTGTAGCCCGTTCAGCAGGCGGCGAGCCAGCAGGCGGAAATATCCGCCCACGGGACGGATCTCGATTTCGACCATGCCCGCGCGCTCCAGCAGGTAGCGCATACCATGGCACGTGTAGCGAAAGTAATCGTGGGGCGCCTGGTGCACTTCCCACTCATGCGGCACGATGGCCAGCAGCGGGGCGGCGGGCGCTAGGGTTCGCGCTATCTCGCGCAGAACGGATTCCGGCTCGCGGACGTGTTCGAGCGTGACGATGTGGATGGCGGCGCTGAAACAGCCGGAGGCGAACGGCAGACGCGTCAGATCGGCCACGGCATCCAGGCGGCTGTAATTCCAGGTGCGATCGCCCACGGCCAGGTCCACGCCGCAATAGCGCTGGCGGGTGAAGTAGCGTGCGTGGCGAGCCTCGCCCGCGCCGGCATCCAAAACGCGCGCGCCCGCAGGCAGGCTCGAGGCGAAGGCGGCCACCGCGTCCTCAATGGCGGCTTCGAAATGCAGTACGTGGCGGCGCAGCGCGCGCGGCAGGCGGTCGGCCATCGCGGAATAATTCATGGCGTTTTGCGCGCCTCGATCATGATGGTCGATCCGGCATGGCAAGCTGCTTCCAGAAGCGTGAAGGGCAGGGCGGCGGCCAGCAAACTAAAGTGCGCCAGGTTTTTGAGCAGTCTGACGGCCGGCGTTTCGCGCAGACCGCGAACCCGCCGGGCCATGGGATCGAGCACGGGCGCGAGGCTCGTGGCGAGGCCCGCGGGGTTGTCGCGGAGGGAAAAATACTTGCGGCGCAGGACCTGGAAGCCGGCGGCGGCCAGCAGCGCTTCCAGATCGCGGGCGCGGAAATCGGTCAGATGGCGAGGCGTGTCCAGGCCGTTCCAGCGGGAGCCCAGCATACGGAACTGCCAGCAGGCGGCGTTGGGCACTTGCACGATCAGGCGGCCGTTGGGCTTCAACAGGACGCGTGCGGCAGCCAGGTAGGCGCGCGGATCGTAGAGATGTTCGAGCACGTGGAACATGGTGATGCCCGCGCACGTCTCGCCGCGCAGCGGCGCCTGCGCCAGATCGCCGCAGAGCGCGGGCACGCCATTGGTGTGCCAGGCGAGCGACGCGGCTTCCGGAGAAGAATCCAGGCCCATGGCGGCGAAGCCGCGCGCGCGCAACAGGCGCGGAAACAGGCCGCCGCCGCAGCCCACGTCGAGCACCGGACCGGATTCTCCACACTCGGCCAGGGCGCGGCTGACAAACCGCACGTGATCGCCCAGCACCAGCCGCCGGTAGCGTTCTTCGAGGCTGGCGGCGAGGCTCGAATCGGGCGCGTACCAATAGTGCGCGGGGTAATAGCGCGGCAGGTCTTCGGGCGCGGGCGCCGGCTCCAGGCGCAGCAGCCCGCAGCCTTCGCACTCGACGATCTGAAACTCGCGTGAGGTGGTGTGGTACAAGCGGTCGGTGGCCGTGAATCGCGCACGGAACGCGGTGTGGCTGCACACCAGGCAGGCATTCATGTAGGGCGCGGGCTCCGAAACCACGGGTTCACGAGTGTACTGTTGTATTATAGCTTCAGGGGCTGCATCGAAAGAATGAGTTCCGTCGGCGAAACGCTGCGCCGGGAACGTCTGCGCAAGGACATGAGCCTGGAGCAGATCTCCCGCGAAACCAAGATCTCCGCCCGCCTGCTGGAAGCCATCGAAAACGATCACTTCGAGTTGTTGCCCGGCGGCGTGTTTGCGAAGAGCTTTGTGCGGCAGTACGCCCGTTTCCTGGGGCTGGACGAAGAGGAACTGGCCGGCGAAGTAGAGAAGGCGATCAACCCTGCGGGGGATCTGCCCAGCTTCACGGGCGCGCCACCCGAGCCGGCTTTCAAAGTGCCGAAAGTGACCGAATGGGAGGGCGCCGGCCGCTCTAATTCTTCGGTTTTGCCTGCGCTAGCGTTGGTGGTGGCGGTGATGCTGGTGTGTTCCGCGGTGTATGCCTGGTGGCAGCGGAGCCGCCGGCCAGCCCCGGCGGCGCCGCCGGTTGCCGCCGCACAGAAGGCGCCCGCGACGGTCCCCAAAGCCGCCGAGCCAACACCCGCGCCCGTTATGCCGGCGGCGAATAACCCGGAAACGGCCCCCAAGACAGAGGTGAACACATCCGCGCCGGCGCCCGAAGCGGTCCCGGCGGCGGTGGAGAGCGACAATCCAGCGGCCACTTTGCGCGTCTCGCTGACGGCCGACGACGACGCCTGGGTGCAGGTGTGGGCGGATGGCAAGAGCGTCATCACCGGGTTGTTGAAACCCAACGTGGTGAAGACGGCCGCGGCGGTGGAGACCCTCCGCATCCGCACGGGCAACGCGGGAAGCTTGCAGGTGACCGTGAATGGGACGCCCGCGGGATCGCTGGGTCCCAAGGGCCAGGTGCGCGTGGTGGAGGTGACCCGCGACGGCGTTCACATCCTGCTGCCGCCGCCCAAGCCCGCCCCGGCTCCCGCTCCGGAACCGCTCTGACGCAGGGCCATCTGTTTTTTGCGCTTCTCGGTGAGGAGCAGTTCGCGCCGGCGGCGCTTCTTGATGCGGCTGTCGATCTTGCGCCAGAACTTGCGGAAGTAACTAAACGCCGAAAGCATGGCGAAGACCACCACGCCCCACATCAGCACGGTTGCGGGCATGGCCAGCACCGGGTAGCGCACGCTGAGCATCAGGCAGGAAATGGCGGCGACCTGCGAAACCATTTTGGTCTTGCCGAGGTCGCTGGCCTTGATGGTGTAGCCTTCGGCGGCGGCGATGGCGCGCAGTCCGGAGACGGCGAATTCGCGGCCCACAACCAGAATCACCATCCACGCCGGGACCGCGCGCACCTGCACCAGGGCAATCAGTGCCGAAGATATCAGCAGTTTGTCGGCGATGGGATCGAGCAGCGTGCCGATGGTGGTGATCTGACGCCAGCGGCGCGCCAGGTAACCGTCGAGCAGGTCGGTGCTGGCCGCGACAAGGAAGATGGCCAGGGCCAGCCAGACGTTGGTGATGGTGGCACCCCGGAAATTGAGCGCCACGCGCTCCTGGACCAGGGCGGCGACCAGCAGCGGAACGAAGAAGATCCGCAGGATGGTGAGCAGGTTCGGGATATTCATCGTTCCTCCCAACTATAATGCTTCGGCGCGTGGCGGGACAACTGGCGATCGCTTGGGCCGCTACGGCTATTGCAGATTCAGGGAATGCACATTCGTGTTCGACCGGCTCACCGAGACGGCCGGCGCGTGGGCGGAGGCGAAAGCTTGGATTAGTGGCGTACCCGTAGTTCAGGCGGCTGGGCCTGCCACTCCCGGGCCTGGGGAGAAACCGGTCACGGTCCGCCGATTGTCTGAGGGGCCCAACCTTCCGTATGGCCCGTTCTATCGGCGTTCATCGGCGTTTATCCGCGGCCAATATCGGGTTTCGATTTTCGTGTTCGGCCCTCGAAAGGCATATCTGGCCGCCGATGAACGCGGATGAACGCAGATAACTCAGGCCCCCGCGCCAACCCTTGCGGCATCGTCTTCTCGATAGATCTCTGCCGCCGTGGCCGTTTCGCCGGCCCCGCGGTTAGACGAGGGCCAACACATTCCTCGAGCGCTCGGACTTCAAGTAGGCGTTGGGATCGTGATACAGAGCACCCTCGGGAAGCCAGTCCATCAGCGGTCCGAGATCCCGGCACACTATGTTCTTGTAGAACTGGGGCAGCACGCCGCTCTCCTGCTCGAAATAGGGCTGGAATTGCGGATCGTGGTCCAAGCGATTGCGAATGTCCCGGTAGTATCTGGCCCTTCCGAAGCCCTCCGTTGAAACCGCGCGCACCAGGTTCAGCCAACGTGCGGTCACCCCTTGCGTCGCCAGGAAGCGGCGGAAGATAAGGCGCGTGGAGAAGGAATACCGGGTCAGGTCGATGATCCGATCGTAGAAGGTCCGCCAGGAATAGTTTGCCGGCCTGACGTTCATGGCGCCGTTATTGTTGAGAAAGTGGAATGGGAAGGGCAGTACGCGGTTGGATCGCTGGTAATCCAGGTTGAGCGGCGCGGCCCGCCCGAATGCGGAGAGCAGCGAATAGGCCGGGAAGGCGCCGGGGCTCATGTCCAGGAATCGTTTGGTGAGTTCAAAAGGATCGGGTCCTTCGTCGGTATCGAGTCCCAGCACGAAGTTGGTTTGGATGTAGGGTATGTACCGCAGGATCAGATTGACGTGTTCGGAGACTTGGCGAACTTTGGCCATCCCGACCAACGCGCCGGTTTTCGATTTATCGCCCAGGGCGAACCAGGATTCAATGCCGGGAAGGACGCCTTTGAATGAATTGCGTTTGAGCCGCTTGAGGTGCGCTTCGGAAAGCAGGGACAGACTGCTTTCGGCGACGAAGTCGATGCTGCCGGCGGGGACCGCGTCCTCGATCATATCCATGTAGTCGTGGAAGCGGACTCCAAAGTTGGGATCGTGCCATGCTACCAGGGGCCGTTTGAACTTGGTCAGCAGGAACCGGAGATCCTCCTGGAGGACCGCGAAGTCCATGGGTTGATAGGGCACCGTGGAATCGATACAAAAGGCGCAAGTGTACGGGCAACCCAGGCTGCCGAGCATGGGAACCATCTTAAGGAGAGGCGCTTTCCTAAGCGTCGGGCCGATGAATTGCCAACGCTCGCGTACGCCAGGGAGGGTTCTGGGCTGTTGGGAGGCCGCAAGCTGGACGCCCGCGGGCCGGTGTTGCGAGCGGTCCCGCAAAACGTCAAGGAGGGTACCCTTATCCGTGAAGCCCAGCACATAGTCGAAATAACGCGCCGCGTCCTCGGGGTAACAGCGGGCGTGCGGCCCCCCGAGCACGGTGATCGCCCCTCTCCCACGAAAGAGATTACTCAGGGCGTAGGCCGTGTGCGCGGCTTCGGTGAACGCGCCGATGAAGACCACGTCGACGTTATCCGGCAACTCCGTCAGCAGATCTTCAAAGCCGGTGTAACAAACGAAGGCAACCTCATGCCCCTCCTCCTTGCACCAAACCCCAATAACCTGAGGCATGATACTGGCGAGGCTGGCATTCATGATGCGCGCGTACAAAGCCCGGGTAGGGCCCTGGGAGACGATGTCGATAATCCCGATCCGCAGCTTTTTCAGGAACCCTCCAATCGAGCGTCGGGCCCTAGGCGCACCCCGAAGTTCTTCCTCCGACTCTAACACGGATAACAGGATTGCGCACTTTTGTCTGTTCGCAATCGGGCAGTAAATCCAGGATCATGCGGTCAAGACTGCTCACATCTTATTGAGCTTGGCTTAACACAGTGACAATTCTGGCGACAAATGTGTCACTTTCCATCGGGGCTGATGTGGGGCGGCCAATCTGGCCGCAGCCGCCTTTTTAGGCGGNNCAAGATCCAAGCTGGCTGTCACTTTATTACGCGAGCCTCAAGAGGCCGCTTCCCAGCGCCCCGGGGTAGGCGCCAGGGTTGACCGTGACCATCCTCTTTCCGATCTCGTGAAAACCTCAGGCGTAAATCGGCCAGAACTCTTTCAACCGCCGAGAGAGTTTCCAGCCGGGAGAGAGTCTTGCGTCGACGCTGGCGCCCAGAAGGATCTTCAAAAGACCAAGGACCTCTAGAGAGGCCCTCTCACCCGATGTATTTTCCGAGCGGGTCCTGCTCATCTCTAGGCGGCTTGTCCTCGCGTTCTTCGATGACGCAAACTCCGCGCAGCCACATTCCGCACCACCTGCATTGTTTCCAGCGATCGCTAGACAGGCCCTTGATCTCGTGGCCGCGACGCTTGCAGATTTCCAACTCCTCAGGCTCGCTCTCGATGCGTGTGAGCCGCGGATCCAGCTCCGCGAATTTTGCGAGCAGTTCGGACTGATGCGCCCGCATTTCCGCGCGCAGCCTTTCCTTGATGTCGATGAATTTCCCATCGACGGAACTGAAGCCCGCATCGCTGAATCATGGCGATTCTGAAACGCACGCACAGGTACACCACAATCGGAGTGGCTACCGGGCCGATAGCCATGCGCGAGAAGTTGGAATTGCTCGGGTTTCAACGGTGGAGGTGGGATGACAAAGGGCGGTGGTGCGTCTGAGCGGCCTTACCGCGATCGGTTGCGGACCAGGTCATCGTGGAATTACACTTACCGGTAGGAGTATTACCATGCAGATCACCAGCAAGGGCCAAGTCACTATCCCGCAGGAGATTCGCAACCGGTTGGGCCTTCTGCCGCATACCCAAGTCGAGTTCGAGTTGGCCGGGAACCACGCCCGCATTCGCAAGGCGCGGCGTCCGCCCGGGGACAGCGCTCGCGCACGCTTAACCCTGGAGGTCCTCCGCGGCACCGCAGATACCCGCATGAGCACGGATGAGATCCTGGCGCTTACGCGGGGCGAGACCCGCGCTGCAACGCGACGCAAGTGATACAGGCTATCCCCAACTTGCAGGCCCGCCTGAGCGCCTGCCGTGGCGTCCTGGTGGACAGCAACGTCCTGTTGGACATCGCCACCAACGATCCGGATTGGAGCGATTGGTCCGGGAGGGCGCTGGCAGCGTGTGCCGAGCACACCATCCTGATCGTCAACCCGATCGTTTACGCCGAGGTATCGATCGGCTACACCACCATCGAAGCGCTGGATGCGGCCCTGCCGCCCACTGTGTATCGGCGCGAAGCCCTTCCCTGGGAGGCTGGCTTCCTGGCCGGCAAGTGCTTCCTGCTGTACCGCCGCCGTGGAGGTCTGCGGAACTCGCCGCTGCCGGATTTCTACATTGGCGCGCACGCCGCCATCGGGCATCTGGCGCTGCTCACGCGAGATGCGGCGCGCTATCGCAGCTATTTTCCGGCCCTTGAGATCCTCGCGCCCACAAGACTGCGGATGTGATGCGGTGGCGGGACCAGGCACCGGACACTCCTCCGGCCCCGTGGGACGCAAGCCTGGACAACGGACCCGATCGCAGTTGTCTTCGCGCCATTCGGGCCACCGCCACAAGCGGTGGGAACTTAAGCGGGGCTGAGCCTGGAGGACAGACCCTACGGGCCCAGAACGGAGGCGGGGAAAGGTCGGGATGCCGATGGCTATGCCGGTCAGGACTGCGAATCCGTCGATGAACGTGTCGCGCCCTGAAGCCGCGTGTCAAAGGCGAGCTGGCCGGCAACCGCGAACCGGTAATCGCCAACAGAATGCGGAGGCGCGAGAGGGTGAGGGTGTTGGCACGCGCCGAACACGAGGATCTCAGGAGCGGAGGACGAAAACAGCAGTCCCGGCGCGGACCCTATTTCGTGCCGGTAACCCAGATCAAGAGAGACAAGAACGCCAGGAAGCCAAGAATTCCGCCGCCATAAAGGAGCATTTCCCGTCGCGTGCGGTACCACGGTCTTCTGCGCCTCGCCAGCCACTTTCGGGGATACAGAAAGAACCGGGAGACGGACCGTCGCCACCGGCCCGTGCGAAGCCCGAGAATTTCCCCGAAATGCTCGGTCAGTCCCGTCGTGCGCTTCGGCTGAAGCAGACTAGAGGAAGTCCTCAGGAACGACCGGGAGGAGCACCCGAGACATCGGTACGGGTAAAAGCTGAAGAGACTGCGGAAACGCTCGACCAGTCCCCTCCTGGGCGACCGCCGGACATGCTTGCAGCCGCACAAGGGGCAGACCAGTTCGGTCCGCCGCTGCTCGGGTTCCGGCTCGGAATCCACCGTCTGGTTGAGTTCCGGCAAAACCGGCGGCGGAACTTCGAGAGCGAACTCCTTGAGGTTGCCGACCGGGCCGGTCGGGAGCGGTGCTTCGCCAGTGTCATCCATGGAGGATTAAGTCGGGATTTAGCTTTTTGCCACGATTGATTATACAGCCATTTGCCATATATGCAGATCTTTTTATCTCTTTAATATATTTCGGCGCGGCGATGGCAGCCGCCTGGCTGGCGAAGTGGTACAATAAGACTGGTCGAATCGACTGGTTGATTCTATGCGCGAAATTCAAGCCTCTGAAGCCAAAGTTCATCTTCCTCAGCTCCTGGACGAAGTGGAGCGGGGCGCAACGCTGATTATTACCCGGCACGGGCGCCGCATCGCCCGGATCGTGCCCGAGACCGACCGGCGCCAGGAAGAGATCGACAAGGCCCTGGCGGGCATCCGGGACCTTCGCCAGCGTACCGGCAGGATTACGGTTGGCGAGCTGCTGTCGGCCCGCGATGAGGGACGAAGGTCCTGATGGCATTCGTTCTGGATGCATCGATCGCCGCCTGCTGGGCATTCGACGATGAAGACCACCCCGACGCCAGGTTGGCCTTCGACCGCATGCGCGCCGAAGAGGGCGTGGTCCCCTCCCTGTGGTGGTTCGAGGTGCGCAATATCCTGATCGTGAACGAACGGCGGCGGCGGATCGCGGAATCCGGCACCGCCTCTTTTCTGCTGAACCTTTCGCGGCTGCGACTCCGCATCGACCGGTCTCCCGACGAAAACGCGCTCCTCCGGCTGGCTCGCGCGCACCGGCTGTCCGTTTACGATGCCGCGTATCTGGAATTGGCCCAGCGGGAGGGATTACCGCTGGCAACCCTGGACCCCGACCTGCGCAGGGCAGCGGCCGGCGAAGGGGTGGCCCTGGTTTCCAGCGGCGATGCCGAGGGTCCCAGGTCCCCGAGGAAGTAGCAGGGAGAAGCATTCACTCGTTTTGACTGGGTCCGCTTTTTGAACGGCAGGTCGTTTGGGGCTGGGCCAGTTGGGGCGAAACCTTCAAAAGGTCTCTCCCCCACACCCCCTCTTCCAACCGCGCGCGCTTCCCCGGCGCCGGTCGCCGGAGTCGGTATCCGCGCCGGTCGCGCAACGGTGTCAGCATCACCGACGCTCACCAGCGCCAGTAATAGCCGGACGGCTGCATCGCTGCAAAAACCTGGCGCTAGAGGAAACTGCGCATCGTTTCTTGCCGTCGATGCGTTCGGCGATGCAGCCGCTCGCTTCGAGCGTGGGGAAGTCGGCCAGGTCGGCATCCGCCACTTCGTAGCCGTCCTCGCGGTAGCTATTTCGTTCCCACTGCTCGTCCGGGATCAGGCCATTCTGCTCGCCGCGCCGCAGCGATTCGAGCGCGTCGCCCGTCGGCGCGTCTCACGCGCACCCCGAGGCATATCTCGCGGAGTACGCGCGTCGATTCGGGAACGTGCTGAATACCGGCGACGCGGCCAAGCTGTTCCCCGAGTGCCACTACTCGCTGGAAACGCGCAGCACCGCAGTTGGATCTTTCCGCGTGATCCACTGTTTGAGGGCCTGTGGCAGGGACAGCCCGCTAGGGCCCGACGATTTGGCGCTCTCCGCCGAAGTCCGCCACGAGTCCCCGCTGGAGAACCTCCTGGCGGATGTCGGCAATCGAGATGGCGTAAGCGATTCTGCTTGACCCGTTTGCCCGGCCTGGAGGACGAACTCCGCGGCGGGCGTAAGGCCCGCTCTTCCCCCCTCTCTCGTCGTTCAGGCAAAGGCCCTCGCCTGTCGTCGGGAGGAGATCACATCGTTGGGAAGGTCTTCGGCAGCGAAGAGGACGATCTTAGCGCGAATGATGTCGCAATAAGGTGACGTATATTGGCGGGCGATGGTCTCCAGGCACTGCCGTTCCTCCTCTGTGAGGATACGTCACCGTTAATTCCGAACGGAAGTACAAAGCTACGCAGTTTTCAATTGACGGTTCTTTGCGGAAAACCCTGCCAGGAAGGGAAAGTACTTCCATGCCGCCGGCTTCTGTTCCAAGCCGGCCAGTCTGGCGGCTAAGCGGGCCAACTGCGGCCGAATCCCGCTCTTGCCCTCGAACAGGCCGGCCGTGCCCTCCGGCACGACGATCGACGACTGGATTCCCAACACCTTGGACACCTCCAGCGCAGCCACGCAGTCCATCTTGGGAACCTGGTTCACGATCAGGGTGACCCGTCTGGACTCAAACCCCATTTCAGCCAGGCGATGGACCACTTGCCGGGTGTCTCTGACAGCGGCCAGATCGTAGGTGGTGATCAGCAGCAGATCCGTCAGATGCGAGAGAAGACTCGCTGTGAGCGGGCTCAACCGGCCCAGGTCCAGCACAATCCAAGGATAGATCGATCGCAGAAAACGAAGCACGTAACGGATGCGGTCCGAACGGATCTGCTCTTCCGAGCAGACGGGCGCAGCCAAAGGTAGGATCTCCAGTTCCCGAGGTCCGTTGCAAACTACTTTTTCCCAGAAGCTCTGGTCCAACCGCAGCAGATCGTTGGCTGCGTCGAGAATGGTGTAAGTGGATTTCGCCCGAGTCATGAAGCCCACCGACGCCCCGCTCATATCCAGATCGGCAAGCAGCACGCGGTGGCCCGTCTGCCGCTTCAACTCGAGACTGGCGTGACAGGCAACCGTGGTGGTTCCCACGCCGCCCTTGGCGCCCAGACAGCCGATTATCCGCACAGGGGGACCTTGCGATTCAGTCTTGGCGCAGCCCGCCTGGCTTTTTTGCCGCACGATCGCGTAGCGCAAGCTGCGGTAGAGATGATCGGGTTCCAGTTTACCCTTGAACAGGTAGTCCTGCGCCCCGATTTGCACGGCTCGCAGAGCCAGCGCTTCGCTGTCCAGGCCACTCAAGATAACGATGGGCACGGCCGGAGCGTGCATGCGCAAGGCCTCCAGGGCATCCAGCCCATGGCTGTCCGGGAGGCTCGTATCGACCAGGACGACGTCAAAATCGCCTTTGGCCAGGCGGTCCAGGCCCGGCAGCAACGCTTCCGACCATTGCAGATCGAATGACTGCCCTGGCACTTTGGAAAGCATCTCCCGCACCTGGTCGATATATCCCGGATCGCTTTCGATTAACAGCACCTTCAAGCACGATTCCCGCATGCGATGTGGCGTTCCTCCGCTTTTGCGTGGCTGGCTCACGGGCCGCCATCGATACTGGCCAACAGCACGCGGTGGGCCAACCATCCGCCAAAACGATTCGTTCGAGCTATCAAGGGTTCGGCAATAGCCTTGCGGCCGCAAGCGCCGCACCGCCGACAGTTTTGTGGCGGCGATGTGCCATTACAATGGCAGTTTCGTGGGGCAGGCCCCCGGCCTGCAGCGGCCTCTCAGGCCGCTTGGCCGCGTTCTCGATAGTCACGCGGTCTCTCGACCGGCGCGAGTCATCCGAGTACAAACAGGCCGACGTGGACGTCGACCGCAGGACTGGAGTGGCTCACAGAGCGGCGACCAAAAGAGGCGGCCAAGCAGCGCCGGTTACCCCACCTGCCGCAGCGCCTGCTCCAGATCCTCCACAATATCTTCCACCGCCTCAATCCCCACCGACAACCGCACCAGGTTATCGCGGATGCCCATGCGCTCCCGATGGCGCGGCGATATTTCCCGATGCGAGCTCATCGCCGGATAGAGCATCATGCTGTGCACGTCGCCCAGCGACGTAGCCCGCACGACCATCCGCAGCGCGTTCATGAAACGGAACACTTCCGCGCGGCCGGCGCCCCGCAACTCGAAGCTGACGATGGCGCCGTACATGCCGTGCGGCAGCAGGCGGCGGATATCGGCCGCGTCCGGATGCGCCGGGTCCGCCGGGAAATACACGCGCTCGATGGCGCCGTGCGACGCCAGCCACGAAGCCACCCGGCAGGCATTGGCGCACTGCCGCTCCATCCGCAACGGCAGCGTCTTGATGCCGCGCATCGTCAGATAGCTTTCGAACGGACCGAGCACCGGACCGACCACCCGCGCCAGCGCCCGCAAGCCCTCGTAGTGCGCCGCATCGGCGACCACCATTCCGCCCAACACATCGCCGTGGCCTGCCAGGTACTTGGTCGCGCTATGCACGGCGAAATGCGCGCCCAACTCCAGCGGCCGTACCAGCATCGGCGTGGCGAAAGTATTATCCACGATCAACGCCCCGCCCGCCGCGCGCACGATTTCGGCGATGCGGTCGAGCGCAGCCACCCGCAGCAGCGGATTCGAAATCGTCTCCACTAACACGCAGCCGGGCTTCGATTCTTCCATCGCCTTGCGAAAGGCGTCCAGATCGCAAACATCCGCGAAACGTACACTCACCCCGGACGGCTCCATCACATTCATCAGCAAGCCGATCGTTGCGCCATACAGCGCATTGGCGGCCAGCACGGATTTGCGCCGGTCGGCCAGCGCCGCCAGCAACGCCATGTGGATGGCCATCATGCCCGAACTGCAAGCCAGCGCGCCGTGACCGCTTTCGAGCGCGGCCGCCTGCTCTTCCAGCGCGGCATTGGTGGGATTGTCGTATCGCGAGTAACAGTAACCCGGATCTTCCCGCCCGAAGATGCGGTCCAGCTCCTCCATGCTGTCATAGAAGTAACTGGAGGCGGTAAAAATCGGAGTCGTGACGGGTACGTGCGCGCCGGCCTTCTTACGGTCGCCCGCATGCACCGCTTTGGTTTGTATCTTCACGATGACTTCCTCTTCCAACGCGTTCCCGACTTAGTATCTTCCAGGATGATGCCCCGCTCCAGCAACTCCTGGCGGATGCCATCGGACAGCGCGAAATTGCGCGCTTTCTTGGCATCGTTGCGCGCCTGAACCTGCGCCTCCACCTCCGCATCGCTCATCTGCCCGCTCTCGACGGCCGGCTGCAACACGGCGAATATGGAATCGAATCGCGCCAGAAACTCCAGCGCGGGCGCGCGGTTTTCCGTCCGCAGATCGCCCGCATCCATGGCCGTGTTGACGTCGCGCACGTACTCGAACATGGACGCCAGCGCTTCCGCCGTATTCAGATCCTCGTCCATGGCGGCGGCGAACTGCGCCTGCGCGGCCGCCGTGCGATCGGCCAGCGCCGGGTTCAAGCCCTCGGCGAACGCGCCGGTCTCCAGCCGCAGCTTGAAATTGCGCAGGCGCTCGATGGCGGTCTTGGCGGATTGCAGCCCGTCGAACGTGAAATTGAGCGTCTTGCGGTAAGGCACCGAGGCCAGCAGATAGCGCACCGCTTCGGGCGCGTAGCCGCGGCCCAGTATGTCGCGCAGCGTGAAGTAATTCCCCAGCGACTTCGACATTTTCTGGCCTTCCACCATCAGGAACTCGGCGTGCAGCCAGAAGCGCGCGAAGGGCTTGCCGGTAAGCGATTCCGATTGCGCGATTTCGTTCTCATGATGCGGGAAGATCAGGTCCACGCCGCCCGCGTGGATATCCAGCGTCTCACCCAGATACTGAATGGCCATCACGGAGCATTCGATGTGCCAGCCCGGCCGGCCGCGGCCGATCTTCTCGTCCCAGAAAACTTCGCCCTCCTTGGGAGCTTTCCACAATGCGAAATCGCGCGCGTCCGCCTTTTCGTACTCATCCACATCCACGCGCGCGCCCGCCCGGATGCCACTGAAATCGTTGTGCGACAGCTTGCCGTATTCCGGAAAAGTCGCAATGCGGAAGTAGATGGAGCCGTCGCTCGAGTAAGTGTGGCCGCCCGCGGTCAGCCGCTCGATGGCCTCCGCCATTTCGTGAATGTGTTCGGTGGCCGGCGTGACGTGCTCGGGCGTCTCCAGGCGCAGCAGCGCGCAATCGTCGCGAAAGGCCTGGATGTAGTGCGCCGTGTAATCGTCGAGCGATTGGTTGCTCGCCACCGCGTTGCGGATGATCTTGTCGTCCACGTCGGTGATGTTCATGACGTGGTCGAGCGCGAAACCGCTGGCGCGCAGCCACCGCCGCAGGATGTCCACGAAGGTGAACGTGCGGAAGTTGCCGATGTGCGCATAGTCGTAGACGGTCGGGCCGCACGTGTACATGCGCACGGTGTTGTCCCGCTGCGGGGCGAATTCGGCCGTTTGCTGCGTGAGCGTGTTGTAGAAGCGCAGAGGCATAGCGAGGGGAATTTTTATCGTAGCAGACGCGGCTAGTGCAGTGTCCAAGAAATAGCTGGACAGCAGATAGCTGTATTACTGTCCATAGATTTCTTCGCGAGCCGCGACGATCCTTGTTTGGCAGGTTGCGGTTTGCCGCAATGTGGGGCAGGCCATCGTTTTTCGTGGCCTGCCGAGTTCGAGCAAGGTGCGCAGACGCCAAACAACGATCATCTGCGCCACGCCGTGCACCGGAACTGTCCAGTTAATTAGTGGACAGTACACCAACAGACCGTGGTGGAGTTCGCCGAGGGTTGAGCGGATCGGCGAATCGCGCAGTTCGTCCGGAGGCCCTGCCGCATCCCTGGAGCCGCAGAGCCTCCCGCAGTGTTTCACTTGAAACCTGCCTCCGCTCACAGCACAAGTTCGAGGCTGTCGTCATCCGGCTTGCGGTAGATGAGAACGAGATCCGGCCTGATGTGGCAGTCGCGTTGGTCGCGCGGCAACAGTGTGTCGGCGGCGAGCAAGTTGACAACCAAGTTGACAACCTCCATCAGCAGGGTATCCAGCTTCTTGCTGTGCCGGCCGGATTTTTCTCTCCTGTAGTCACGCTGAAAGCGGGTGGTGTATTAATCTCCCGCATTCAGACTTTGCAGCAGTTTGTTCGGCTTGCCGGCCTTGACCAGCTCGCCCCGCCGCGCGGCTTTCATCGCTGCAACAGTTTCGGCGTTGGGATTGAGCGGCTCGAACGGCAGGGCCTTTTCCGCCGCGACGCGCGCGAGCAGCAGGCGAAAGGCATCGGACACGGTGAGCCCAATTTTCTTCAGCGCCGCAGCGGCTTCCCGCTTGGTCCGTTTTGTCCTTTATCACACGACACTACAAAACACCAGGAAAATGTTTTGGCCCCCTGCCAGCTATCTGCATTTTATGCAAGGCTGTCCGCCGATGCGGTCAGCCTCGCGGGTGCAATAATGGTCTTGTTGCCACCATCCACTCTTTACGATGCAGTGAAAAAAGCGACTGTCGCCGTCGTTAAGTCAATCCCTGGCAAATCACCCTTTCCATACTCAATTGTCGGATCAGGGTTCTGCATCGATCCGGACGGCATCATCGTCACATGCGAGCACGTGTTCAGGGATTTTTTCACACCGGAAAATCGTGAGCGTGAGAAACAGGCGCGGCAAGCGGCACCAGGAGAAACGTTCACGGGGAATTGCGTTATTCCCTACGCCTTGTTCTATCTAGGAGTACAGGAAAAAGAGCATCGCGTGGCCTCCGCCCTTGTTCCAGTTCGCCACGCCGTTAAGGATGAGAAGCACGGCTTCGACCTAGCTCTCTTAAGGCTCCCCCGCCCGGACAAGCAGGTATTTCCTGAAGGGTATCCGACGTTCTCGATAGCCGACTATGCAGAACTCCACGAGATGATGGAAATCGCCACCTGCGGTTTTCCGTTAGGCGAAGCGCTACACCATCAGATTGGCACCCTCACAAGCTCTTTTACCAAAGGGATGATTAGCTCTATCATTCCAGCTCAGGGCGTTGCACGCGAACATGTGCGCGGCTTTCAGCTCGATTTAACCGCCACGAATGGCAACAGCGGAGGCCCGGTATTTTCCATTGCGACGGGCGCAGTATTGGGAGTTCTCCAATGCGGCGCCGTGCATCCTCGAACTGGCCACCCAGTTCAAGGTCTCACCAAGGCCGAACCCATCTACCCGCTTTTCGATACCGACCTGCTTGCCCGCTTGCCGGCGTCCGATCCCCCAGAAAACCGTACATAGCGTCTTTTATCATACGGTGCAAACGCAGAGAACACAAAATGTTTTTTGTGTCGCCCGCGCCTTTGAAGCCGGAATGTCGCCCCACGTTTGCGCCAAAATCTCAGATCGTTTTCAGTTTGTCGTCGTCAAATCCAATTCGTTCATCCCACGCCCTCTTGTCCTCATATGGTTGTAGGAATCCAGGCCGACGATGCGATAAGCATTTGCGATCCCATGCGAATTGGATTCGCTCCGCAGTTGTTCGACATACACCAGCGATAGCGATGCCAGCAGACTAATCGCGGTTTTGAGTTTGACACGTTTTACCGCCGTGTATTCTTCTATCTTGACGTAGCCGATGTCGGCGAGGTTCGTATCCCGCCCGCGGCGCGCCGCGAACACGAAAAAGAGCTTCAGGGCATCGAGCTCGGCTTGCTGGCGGAGGTGGAAATCAGCGAACGCGGAGATCCTGCCGACCGCATACATACTTTTCGCGGGCAGTTTCGCCCAGTGTTGGTTGGGATCGAAGTTGACGAGCCGATAGGTACTGCGCGCCCCGTCTGGTCCCGGTTTTACGACATCGAGCGTCCTCAATACATCGAGACCGTTGGAGAGCTTGGCGCGGCTCAACCCTGTCGAACCGCAGATCTCGTCGTAAGTGAGACGGGCAACGCCCGATTCCTGGTCAGCAGCGTGGGCGATCACTGTCAGGGCCATCAGGGCGGCGGTGTTGTCGGCTCCCTTGCCGCCTGATTTCCATGAAAGCTTGGCTAGGCCTCCATCGTCGATCCATTTGGAGGGCAGGCGAACCCATGGACTAAGTGCCACGCCGTCCGCCCTTGCTGATTTTCACTACCGCAGAGATGGCGTAGGCCGACAATCCAAACGCAGCGAGAATTATCAAAGCTACAAGTGCCGTGATCGGCATCCCGCCGAGCGTTTTCGAAATTTCAGTAATTTGTTGCATTCGGATGATCCCTTAAAACTTTTTGGGTACGATCTCATTTTTTCACCTTCGGGGCACTATATCTAGAGAGAGTTTGCGAATACACATGTCATTACAATAGATATAGTCTTTATTATCAATAACTTAGTACATAACGCAAGAGTTTATAGATAAAACTTAGTCAGTTCACGAATATCGATTGACGGACTGAACTCCCTCTTCCTCTGGAGCGGCTGACTTCCTTCGATGCGCCGGAATGCCTGCCGGGGTGTGAACGGGAACATAACCTCCTTTATGTTGTGCTATCCGGTGCCGCCAGCGGCGCTGGGACCGCCAAATCCAAACGCGTGCACGCAGGCCAGGGGCCGGCCAGGGGCCTGCCCACGGAACTGGCCAAACTTCAGGGCAGCTATCTCACCGGAACCAAGCCTGCACGCCCTGCTGTAACGCCGCCGCGCCCGCCGCGCCCGTCAGCGCGGTCACGCATGCGGGCACCGCACCGCGCCGTTTCCACTCCTCATGTACCGCGTGCGCACCCAGGTAAAACAGCCATCCGGCGGCCAGCGCCAGCGGATAGGTGATCCAGGCGGTGCCCAGTCGCGGGGCGATCGCCAGTCCGAGGATGCCGCCCACCAGCGTGACGGCTTCCACCACTACGCTCCAAAACAGCGCGGCGGAGCGCGACGAAACCGACGCACGCACGATCGCACCCAGCGCGATGCCCTCCGGAATCTTGTGCAACGCCACTGCCAGAGCCACGGCCAGGCGGATGCCGTGGTGCGACGCCAATTGCGCCGTCGCGATGGTCCATCCGTCGAAGAAGCTGTGCAGCATGCTGGCGCCGATCATGGGTGCGGCGAATCCGTGCAGCACGGCGTCGCAGGACCGGTGGTCGTGATCGTGCGCGCACGACGGGCACACCGGAGCCACGTGCCGGCCGATCCAATACAGCAGGCCGTACCCGCCGGCGAAGAATAGGCCAGTCACCGGCCACCCGATCTCCTCCACTAGTTCCGGCAGCAGTCCGAAGAACACCACGCCCAGCAGCACGCCCGCGCTGAACGGGACCACCAGGCGTGTGCGGCGTCCGGCGGTGGTCAGCCACAGCCCGAGGAACACGCCGCCCACCCCGATCAGCGTGGCCAGCAGCGGTGGTCCGATTCCGGTCGTGATCAGAGCCCAAGGCAAGCCTCCACGCTACCACAGCCCCGCGGCGCACACCGCAGCGGGCCATGCCAGCGTCCCCCAGTCACCCAATTCGGCCCTCTCTAATTGATTGAAAACAACTGCGAAGCGTGGTCGATCGCTCCGATCTGCGAAAACCTCGTGCTACTCTGATGTCGGGCAAAGAGATATCCACGCTCGCCGCAAAGGCTCCCGCCACTCGTCGCCAGGCGTTCTGCCGGGGCCGCCCCGGATCTTTGACAATTTCCACCGCAGCCGGAGTGGCCGCATTGGCACCAAAAACCGCGATGCTCGCAAGACATCCGATACTCGAACTAAACTCCGTAACTGCCACACAATAAATCAGATGCCTGAGTCTTTTCCGAAATTGGCATTGCTCGGCAGATTTTTCTCGGGCCAGCCGCGAGGGGAAAGCTGACCGCTGAAAGCTGATAGCTGATAGCTGAAAGCTGAAAGCTGAAAGCTGCTAGCTAAACCGCTTGTTATACTGGGTTTTTAATGCTACGAGTTCGCTTCGCCCCGTCTCCCACCGGCTTTCTCCATATCGGCAGCGCGCGCACGTTCATCTTTAACTGGCTATACGCTCGCCATCACGGCGGCACGATGATCCTGCGCATCGACGATACCGACGTCGATCGCAATACGCAGTCCTCGCTCGATTCCATCTTCGATGGGCTGCGCTGGCTCGATCTCGGATGGGATGAGCAGTACCGCCAGTCCGAACGCCTGACCGTGCACCAGGAAATTGCGCAGGCCATCTTCCACCGTGGCCTCGCATACCGCGACTTCACGCCAGCCGATACCGGCGCAGCCGAATCGGTGCGCGGCGAAGGCACCTGGCTGTTCAATGCGGGCATGCGCGAGCTATCCGCCGCCGAGAGCGACCGGCGCGCCGCGGCCGGAGAGCCGTTTGTGCTGCGCTTCCGTGTGCCGCGCGACCGCGCCGCCAACGTATGCTTTCGCGACGCCGTCTACGGCGAGCAGACCAAATCCACGGCGGATATCGAGGACTTCGCGCTTTTGCGCAGCAATGGCATGCCGACCTATCACCTGGCCTCCTGCGCGGACGATGCCGACCTGCGCATCAGTCACATCATCCGCGGCCAGGACCATCTGACCAACACCTTCAAGCACGTGCTGATTTTCGAGGCCGCGGGCGTCACACCGCCGCAATTCGCGCATCTGCCGCTGCTGATCGCTCCGGACGGCGCCAAGCTTTCCAAGCGGCGGCACGGCCCGGTCGTCAGCGTGACCACGTATCGCGACAACGGTTTCCTGCCGCAAGCCTTCGTGAATTTCCTGTGCCTGCTAGGCTGGTCGCCCAAAGACGATCGCGACCGCATGAGCCGCCAGGAACTGATCGACGCGTTTTCCTTTGAAGGCATCAATCGCAGCAACGCGGTGGTGAATTTCTCGGAAGTTGACCCCATCGATCCCAAAGCGCTGTGGCTCAATGGGGAGCACATTCGCGCCCTCGCCGTGGAAGACCTCGCCGATCGCCTGCTGCCTTTCGTGCGCGCGGCCGGCTTCAACGTGGACCGTGCCCGGATGCTGCAAATCACTCCCCTGGTGCAGGAGCGCATCAAGTTATTGCGGGACGTGCTGACCGTGGCGGATTTCTTCTTCATCGATCAGTTGCCGCCATATGACAGCGCCGAGCTGATCCCGCAGAAAGGCGACGCGGCCATGGCGCTGAAGGCTCTGCATGGCGGCCACGAGGCGCTCGGCGCGCTTGGCGCCGCCGAATTCACGCACGATCGACTGGAACAAACCCTGCGCGCCGCCGCGAGCGCACTTGGAATCAAGACCGGCCAGATGTTTCAGCCCATTCGCGTGGCCGTCTGCGGCCGCAAGAACGCGCCGCCGCTGTTTGCGACCCTCGAGGTGCTCGGCCGCGACACCTCGCTCGCGCGCATCGGCCAGGCAATTGAGAAGTTGCAGTAGGAGTTTCCGGATATTATGAACCCCACCCCAGGCCCTTCGAACTTCGTCCGCGACATCGTCATCGAGGACTTAAAGACCGGCAAGTACGGCGGCCGCGTGCATACGCGCTTTCCACCGGAGCCGAATGGCTATCTGCACATCGGCCACGCCAAGTCGATCAATCTTAACTTTGGACTCGCCGCGGAGTTTGGCGGTAAGTGCAACCTGCGTTTCGACGATACCAATCCCTCGAAGGAAGAGACCGAGTATGTCGATTCGATTGTCAAAGATGTCCGCTGGCTCGGCGGCGATTGGGAAGACCGGCTCTTCTATGCGTCCGACTACTTCGACCAGTTGTATGACTGGGCGGTGCAACTAATCAAATCCGGGAACGCTTATGTTTGCGATCTCACCGGCGACCAGGTCCGCGAGTACCGCGGAACTTTGACCGAGCCCGGCAAGGAGAGCCCCTGGCGCAACCGGTCCATCGACGACAACCTGGACTTGTTCGAGCGCATGCGGGCCGGCGAGTTTCCCGACGGCACGCGCACTCTGCGCGCCAAAATCGACATGGCCTCGAAGAACCTGAACATGCGCGATCCGGTGATGTACCGCATTCTGCACGCCGAACATCACCGCACGGGCGACAAGTGGTGCATCTATCCCATGTACGATTTCACGCATGGCCAGTCCGATTCCATCGAGCGCATTACGCACTCCATCTGCACGCTGGAATTCGAAGATCACCGCCCGCTGTACGACTGGTACGTCGAGCAGTTAGGCATCTATCATCCGCAGCAGATCGAGTTCGACCGGCTCAATCTCACTTACACTCTGTTGAGTAAGCGCAAGCTGCTCACGCTGGTGCAGGATGGGCACGTGAGCGGCTGGGACGATCCCCGCATGCCCACCATTTCCGGCATCCGGCGGCGCGGTTACACGCCCGAGGCCCTGCGCAATTTCTGCAATGCCATCGGCGTCTCCAAGACCAACGGCACCATCGAGCTTGGGCTGCTGGAGCACTTCCTGCGCGAAGATTTGAACAAGCGTGTGCCGCGCGTGATGGCGGTGTTGCGGCCGCTGCGCGTGGTGATCGATAACTACCCGGAGGGCCTCGTCGAAGAGATGGAAGCCGTGAACAATCCCGAAGATGCCGCCATGGGCACGCGCAAGGTGCCGTTCTCGCGGGTGCTCTACATCGAGCAGGACGATTTCAAGGAAGTCCCGCCCAAGCAGTTTTACCGCCTCTCTCCGGGGCGCGAAGTCCGGTTGCGCTACGGCTATTTCATCGCCTGCACCGGCGTGGTGAAGGACGAAAAGACGGGTGAGATTGTGGAGATCCATTGCACCTATGACCCCGCCACGCGTGGCGGCAACGCGCCGGATGGACGCAAGGTGAAATCGACCATTCATTGGGTCTCCGCGGCGCATGCCATCGATGCGCAGGTGCGCTTGTACGATAATCTGTTCACCCGCGAAGACCCCAACCAGACCGACGAAGGCGAGAACTTCACCGCGAATCTGAACCCGCGCTCGCTCGAAGTCCTTACCGGCGCCAAACTGGAGCCTTCGCTGCGCGATGCAGTGGAGGGTGGTCGCTATCAGTTCGAGCGGCTGGGTTACTTCTGCGTCGATCTGGATTCCGCCCCCGGCAAGCCGGTCTTCAATCGCACTGTGGCGTTGCGGGATGCGTACGCCAGGATCGAGAAAGCCCAGCAAGGCGGGCAGAAACCAAAATGATCATTCTGGGAATCGGCGGCATTCTGGGCGATGCGGCGTCAGCCATCCTGCGCGACGGGTGTCTCGCGGCGGCCGTCGAAGAATCCAAGCTGAGCCGCCACGGACTCACGCCGGGCGCGCACACCGGCCCTACGGGGCTTCCTGAGCAATCCATCGCCGCGTGTCTCTCGCTGGCGGGCGTCACGCCGGAACAGGTCGACGCCGTCGCCATCGTGCGCCCATTTGCCACCGGGCCGGAGGCGTCCCTTCATCTGCAGTTGCGCGCGCGATTCCCCAATAGCCGCATCGTGGTAGTGGAGCATCACACCGCGCACGCCGCCTCGGCATATTATCCGTCGCCGTTCGAAGAAGCTACCGTGCTCACGTTGGATCGCGCGGGCGATTTCCGCTGCGGCACCCGTTGGCACGCCGAGGGTACGCAGCTCTCGCTTGATAGAGAGTTGTATTATCCCGACTCACTCGGCGATCTGTATGGCCGTGTGACCGAGTTACTCGGCTTCCACGCCAACCTGGAAGAGCACAAAGTACAATGGCTCTCCGCCGCCGGCGACGACCGGTTCCGCGATCTGTTCCTGGAAATCATGCCCATGCGGGACGGCGACTGGCCCCGCCTGGACCGTTCCTTCTTCGATGCCGAGCGGCTCACCGGCGGCGGCTTTAGCGCGCGCTTTTACGAACGGTTGGGACTCGAAGACGGAGCCGCGGTGCCCGAATCGCTGCGCGCTTCGCTGGCGGCCGGCGTCCAGCGCGCTACGGAGCAGACGGTAGTCCGCATGGCTGGCTCCGGCAGGAATCTTTGTTTCGCCGGCGGGCTGGGATTGAACGCACTGCTGGTCTCCGCGCTGGAGCGCTCGCCGTTTGAAAATGTGTTCGTGCAGCCGGCGGCAGGAGACGCAGGCACCGCAATTGGCGCGGTGCTGCACACCTGGCATGCCGTCTACAACCAGCCCCAGCGCATCCGGCTCGATAACCTGTATCTCGGCCCCAGCTACGCGGCCGAACAGATCAAGCGCGTGCTAGAAAATTGCAAGCTGCGCTTCCGCTACATCCTGACCACCGAGGAAACCATCGAAACGGCCATTGCGCAGCTTGCCGAGAACCGCATCGTGGCCTGGATGCATGGCCGCATGGAGTTCGGGCCGCGCGCCCTCGGCAACCGCAGCATCCTGGCCTCGCCGCTCGATCCCTACGCCGCCGAAAACCTGAATGCCTTCATTAAACACCGCGAGCCGTTCCGCAAGTTTGCCGCCTCGGTGCCGGCGGAACTTGCCGCCGAGTATTTCGAGTGCGGCCCCAACGCGCGCTTTCTGGCCACCGCCGGCCGCGTTCGCCCGGCACATCGCGGCCGCTTCGCCAGCGCCGTCCTGAACGGCGATCTGGTCCGCGTGCACACGGTCTCCGAGGAGGATAACCCGCTGTACTGGAAACTGCTGCACGCGGCCGGCAAGCCGACCGGTCTGCCCGTGCTCTACAATACGTCGTTCAACTTGTTCAGCGAGCCGCTGGTGTGTACTCCGCGCGACGCGGTGCGAAGTTTCTACTCGTCCGGAATCGATGCGATGTTCGTCGGGAATTTCTTCCTGCAGAAGTGACAGCCCTCATGCGTTCCTTTTTGCTTTGCCTCCTCAGTGTGCCTCTCCTGCTTGCTCAGGCTCCTGACGAAAAGGAAGATCTGAAGAACCCCGTGGCCGGCCAGGCCGACGCCATCGCCGCTGGCAGGAAGCTGTTTCTGGAAGGCTGCGCCGGGTGCCATGGCCCCACCGCGGAGGGCGGCCGCGGCCCCAACCTCGCGCAAGGCGATCAGATCCGCGGCGCAACCAACCGGCATTTGTTGTCCGTCATCACCGAGGGCGTGAAAGGGTCCGACATGCCACCCTCCGGGCTGCCCAGCGACAAGGTCTGGCAGGTCGTCGCGTACCTGCGCAACCTGACCGCGGTGGCGTTCGACAGCATGGCGACGGGCGACGGCGAAGCCGGCAGCGCGTTGTTCTTCGGCAAGGCCGGCTGCGCAAACTGCCACACCATCCGCGGACGCGGCGGCTTTCCCGGACCCGATCTTTCCAATATCGGCCGTGTGCGCTCCTTCCGGCAATTGCGCGAATCGCTGCTCGATCCGGATGCGCAAATCGCCGAGGGTTACGGCGGTGTCACCGTCACGACCAAGTCTGGCCAGACCATCGCCGGCGTGGCCCGCGACAACACCAATTACGCGATCCAGATTCTCGACGCGCAAGGCGAGATCCATCGCCTGCTCAAAGCCGATTTGCGCGACGTGGCGCTGCGCAGGAATTCGCTGATGCCTTCCGATTTCAACCAGCGTCTCAGTTCCGCCGAGATTGAAAATCTGCTCGCCTTCCTGGGCCGCCAATCGATCCGGCAAGCCGGTGCGGTGGTCCAAAGCGCGGCGCAGCCGGCCGGCGCGGGCGCGACTTACGATCTGATTCGCGAAGGCGCAGGAGCGGACTGGCTGACTTATGCAGGAGATTACGCGGCGCACCGCCATAGTCCGCTGACTCAGATCACGTCGGCCAATGTGAAGTCACTCGTATCCGCGTGGGTCTACCACGTGGATGGCGCCACCCACCTGGAAGCCACGCCGCTGGTCTACGACGGCATCATGTACGTCACCAACAGCAACGAAGTGCACGCGCTCGATGCGCGCACCGGCCGTCCCATCTGGAAGTATCGCGACGAACTGGCCAAGCGCAGCGACGTGAACCGCGGCGTCGCCATTCTGGGCGATAGCGTCTTCTTCGCCACCAGCGACGCGCACCTGGTCGCGCTCAATCGCAAGACCGGCGGCGGGCTGTGGGATCGCGAGTTTGCGGATACCAGCCGCGGCGCGTTCGCCACGCTCGCGCCCATGGCCGTGAAAGATCGCGTGATCGTGGGAGTTTCGGGCGGCGATACCGGCGTGCGCGGATTCATCGCGGCCTTCTCCGCCGCCACCGGCGAAGAGCTTTGGCGCTTCTGGACCGTCCCCGCCAAAGGCGAACCCGGCGCGGAAACGTGGGGCGAACTGGGTCCCGAATGGGGCGGTGCGGCGACCTGGCTCAACGGCACCTACGATCCCGAACTGAACTTGCTCTACTGGACCACCGGCAATCCGTGGCCCGACTTTTACGGCGGCGCGCGCCACGGTGAAAACCTGTATACCGATTCGCTGCTGGCGCTTGATCCCGATACGGGCAAGCTGAAATGGTATTTCCAATTCACGCCGCACGACACGCACGATTGGGATGCGCAAGCCTGGCCCATACTGCTCGACACTGTTTATGAAGGCCGCCCGCGCAAGCTCCTGCTGCACGCTAATCGCAACGGTTACTTCTACGTGCTCGACCGCGCCACGGGCGAATTCCTGCGCGCCACGCCTTTCGTCGAGCGCTTGAACTGGGCCAAAGGCATCGACGCCAAAGGCAAGCCGATCCAGAATCCCGGCATGGAGCCTTCGCCGAATGGCACGCGCGTGTGCCCCTCGGTGCGCGGAGCTACTAACTGGATGTCGCCGTCTTATAACCCGCAAACCGGCTTGCTCTATGTGCCCACGCTGGAGCAATGCGATATGTACAGCTCATCCTCCAAAACGCCGGAGCCGATGAAGAACTTCGCCGGCACCGGCGGTGAGTCTATCTCCAAAGAACCCGGCAAATTCTATCTGCGCGCGCTCGATCCGCAAACCGGCGACAAGCGCTGGGAATACCCGCTGACCGGCCACGGCGACAGTTGGGCCGGCACCGTATCCACCGCGGGCGGCCTGGTCTTCTTCGGCGACGACGACGGCCAGCTCGTAGCTGTGGACGCCGCGACCGGCCGTCACCTTTGGCATTACTACCTGGGGCAGAACCTCACCGCCTCGCCCATTACCTTCATGGCCGATGGCAAGCAGTACGTGACGATCGCCGCGGCCACGGACGTCTTCACATTCGCGCTGTTTGAGCCTGCGGGGGCCGACCACAAATGAAGCGCGCCCGCTCGACCTCGCCCCGCCAGACTCGTTGCGACAACTGTGGCCAACTCACACCGGCATACAACGTCGTCAACTACGGTTCCGCTGACCAAGGATACAAGCAGCTTTGTGGCCAGTGCTTCAACCAAGAAGCCGCCAGATTAGACGGTCTCGTTGATTTTCAAGACGCCCGGTTCGAGCCGGTGTCGCTCGTGGACTGTGCCGGGAAAGCTCACAAGTTCCATTTTCGGACCCGTTTGTTCGGGCCAGGGGTCGCGCTGGATGCCTTCGAGCTTCGCCGCGGATACCCGGCTGGCTATCGGTTCCAGATCATCGGCGAGCCGGAAGGCGATCTGCTTGTGCTCCTTGGGCGATTGGTCGAAAAGATGCGCCGCGCCCTATCCATCAAGCACATAAGCCGCGGCACTCTTGGATTGCAGATCGCGGACCGGGTCGTGCAAGGCTTGATCGGATGGGACGATGCAGCGGAAGGTCGTGTCCCCCTAATCGTCGTCGATGGCCGCGCAATTACTTGGGAAGAGTTTGGCCGTATGTTGATGACGTTCGAAGGCTGGCAGTTCAAGCTGGAGATTCGCGACAAGAGCGAGGAGTTCTGATCCACCGATGGGTCACTGCGCCGCCAACTCCGCCGGCGCAGGCATCGTAGCGCCCTTGCTGCCCCTCAGCCATCCCTGGAAGCGCTCCATATACAGATAGATCACCGGTGTAATATACAGCGTCAGCAACTGCGACACCACCAGTCCGCCGACCACCGCCAGGCCCAAGGGCTCATGGTAAGATCAAATGGTCATGAATGCGCAACGTTCCAACCAGCGTGCCTCGGAGAAGATCAATGCCATTTTTTCCAGGCCGGACGAGGGACTGACTCCGGAAGCGCGGGAAGCTCGTCTTCAGGGTCTTGAGCGTATCGCTAATTCTATTCGTGCTCGTCGTTCCAAATCCGAAGCACCTCAGTCCACTCCGGCGAGTCCTCGGAAAGGCCGTATTCGCGCATAGCTGCCTTCAGATCGTCAGTGGTCCCGTAATCTACGATCTCGCGAAGTGCGGCCAACCGGCGCCGATTCTGCTCGTGAGTTGCAATATCGACCGGCCGGCGGCCTCTTCTCTCTTCCGCCCTGCGAATCTACTGCGCCGCCAACTCCGCCGGCGCAGGCATCGCAGCGCCCTTGCTGCCCCTCAGCCATCCCTGGAAGCGTTCCATATACAGATAAATCACCGGTGTAATATACAGCGTCAGCAACTGCGACACCACCAGTCCGCCGACCACCGCCAAGCCCAACGGCTGCCGCGCGTCGGCGCCTTCGCCGTAGCCCAGCGCGATGGGCAGCGTGCCGAACAGCGCCGCCACGGTGGTCATCATGATGGGCCGGAAGCGCAGCATGCAGCCCGCGTAAATGGCCTCGAATGGCGCCTTGCCCTCCACCCGCTGCTGCTCCAGAGCGAAATCGATCATCATAATAGCGTTCTTCTTCACCACGCCGAACAGCATGATCAGGCCGACGAACGCGTAGAGATCCAGTTCCTTGTGGAACAGGCGCAGCGTGAGCAACGCGCCGAATACCGCCGAAGGCAGCCCCGAAAGAATCGTGATGGGGTGGATGAAGCTCTCGTACAAGATGCCCAGCACGATGTAAATCACCAGAATGGCCACGATCAGCAGGATGGACAGCCCTTGGAACGATTGCTGAAATTCCTTCACCGTGCCCTGGAAGTTGACGCTGATGGTGGGCGGTATGCGCAGTTCCTGCAGCGCCTCTTTCACGTCCCTGGCCGCATCGCCCAGCGAAAAGCCGGGCTTCAGGTTGAACGAGACGGTCACCGCCGGCAGTTGCCCGAAATGGTTGACGCTCAGCGGGCCGGCCGCGCGCGAAAGCTTCACCACGGTGTCGAGCGGCGTGAGCGTGCCCTGCGCGGAGTGCAGATAAATCTTGGACAGCCCCTCCGGCGTGCGCTGAAACTGCGGCGCAACCTGCAGGATCACGGCATACTGATTGGCTGGCGTGTAGATGGTGGAGACCTGGCGGCTGCCGTAAGCCGTGTAGAGCGCGTCTTCGATCTGTTGCGGCGACAAGCCCAGGGCTACCGCGCGGTCGCGATCGATATCCACCATCACCTGTGGGCTGGCGATCTGCAGGTCGGAGTTCACGTCCAGAAATCCGGGCAGCGTGCGCATCTTCTGCATCAGCGGATCCACCCAGGCATAGATCTCCTTCAGATTGGCGCTCTGCATGGTCATCTGGTAGAGGCTGGTGGAGAACTGCCCGCTCACGGTAATGGGCGGCGGATTCTGCAGGAACACCATGATGCCCGGCACGGCGCCGACTTTGGGCCGCAGTTCCTCGATGATCTGATCCACGGAAAGCGGGCGTTCGGAGCGCGGCTTCAGGCGCGCGAAGAAGCCGCCCTGGTTGCCTCCCATGACGAAGGTGCCGGTGTCCAGCACGTTCGGATCGCGCTCCACAATATCGGCAACCGCTCTCAGGTGCCTGGCCATGGAATCGAATGAAATATCCTGGCCGGCCATCCCGATGCCGAAGACGAATGAACTGTCCTGGCTGGGAATGAACCCGGTCGGCATGGTGAAGAACAGATACAGCGTGCCGGCCAGCAGCACGACCGCAACCATGAGGGTGGCGAATTGATGGCGCAGCACCTTCTTCAGCGTGTAATCGTAGCCGGAGGCCAAAGCGTGGTGCCCGGCCTCAAACGCGCCATAAAGCCGCCCATGGTGACCGGTGCGGCTGTAGCGCAGGAAGCGGCTGCCGAGCATCGGCGTAAGGCTCAGCGAAACGAAACCTGAAATCAGAATAGCGATGGTGATGGTGACCGAGAATTCATGCAGCAGCCGCCCCACGATGCCGCCCATGAACAGCACTGGAATGAACACCGCCACCAGCGAGATGGTCATGGAAATAATGGTGAAGCCGATTTCCTTGGAAGCCAGCAGCGCGGCCTCCATGCGCCCTTTGCCCATCTCCATGTAGCGGACGATGTTCTCCAGCATGACGATGGCATCGTCCACCACGAATCCCACCGACAGCGTCAGCGCCATCAGGGAAAGATTGTTCAAGCTGTAGCCCAGCAGGTACATGGCGGCGAACGTGCCGATGATGGAAAGCGGCACGGCCACGCCCGGAATCAAGGTGGCGCTGAGGTTCCGCAGGAAGACGAAGATGACCATCACCACCAGGCACACCGTCAGCAACAGGGTGAACTCGACGTCGTGGATCGAACTACGGATGGATTCCGACGCATCGAAGGAGATATCCAGCTTCACCGCGGGCGGAATCTCGGCGCGTAACTGCGGCAGCAGCGCTTTGATGTTATCGACGACTTCCACCGTGTTGGTTCCGGGCTGCCGCTGGATTGCCAGGATCATGCCGCGCACGCCCTGGAACCACGCCACGGCGTGATCGTCTTCGACGCCGTCGATCACGTTGGCGAGCTGCTCCAGGCGAATGGGCACGCCATTCTTGTAGGCCACGACCAAGGGCCGGTAGGCGGCGGCGCGCGTCAACTCGCCGCTGGATTGCACGGTGAAGGCCTGCTTCTCGCCATACAATTTGCCTGTAGGCAGGTTCACGTTGCTGCGCTGGATGGCCTGCATCACGTCGTCGAAACCGATGCCGCGCGCGGCCAGTTCGTCGGGGTTCACCTGCACGCGCACTGCGTATTTCTGCGCGCCATAAACCTGCACGCTGGAAACGCCGCTGGCCATGGAAATGCGCTGCGCCAGCAACGTCTCCGCGTATTCGTCCACCGTGTAGAGCGGCAGCGTATCGGAAGTGAGCGAAAGGTACAGCACCGGCTGGTCGGCCGGATTGGCCTTCTGATAGGAAGGCGGATGCGGCATGTTGGAGGGCAGCAATCCCTCCGCCTTGGCGATGGCGGCTTGAACATCCTGCGCGGCGGCGTCGATGTTGCGCGACAGCGTGAACTGCACGGTGATCTGCGTAGAGCCCTGGGTGTTCTGCGAGTTCATGCTCTGCACGCCCGCGATAGTGGAGAACTGGCGCTCGAGCGGCGTGGCGACGGACGACGCCATGGTTTCCGGGCTCGCGCCGGGAAGTTGGGCGTTCACCTGGATGTTCGGGTAATCGACCGTAGGCAGAGCCGCCACCGGCAGCGACCGGAAGGCCACGACCCCGAACAGCAAAATCGCTAACATGACCAGCGCGGTCATGACGGGCCGCTCGATGAAGATGCGTGAAATATGCATGGTCAGAGTGCCAGATTGTCCACTTTGCCCGCCGGGACGGGCTTTATCTTCGCGCCCGGATACAGAAGCAACTGGCCATCGGTCACTACCGTCTCGCCGGGCGCGACGCCTTTGGCGATGACCGCCTTGCGGCCGATGGTGCGGGCCACCGTGACCGGCCGGGGTTCCACCGTCTGGTCCGCTTTCACCACGAAAATGAATTGGCCGTGCTGGCCGTCCTGCACCGCTTCGGAAGGCACCACCGTTGCATTGCTCTGGGTATCCAGCATGAGCAGCACGTTGACGAACTGGCCCGGCCAGAGCTTGTGATCCGTGTTGTCGAACACCGCTTTCAGCCGGATGGTGCCCGTATTGGTGTCCACCGCGTTGTCGATGACTTTCAGGCGGCCGCGCGCGATGTGGTTGGGTTCGGCGTCCGTGGAGGCTTGGACCGCCAGCTTCTCTCCCACGCTGCGTTGCTTGATGACGTTGAGCTGATCTTCCGGCACGCCGAACGAGACGAAGATGGGCGCGACCTGGTTGATGACCACCAGCGCCACGTCATTCACCTTGATGAGGTTGCCGGGATGCACCAGCAGATTGCCGGTGCGGCCGCTCACCGGCGAGCGGATCTCGCAATAGCCGAGGTCCAGCTTGGCGCGCGCCACCGCTGACTGATCGCTTTCGAGCGAAGCGCGCGCGCTCTCGATGGTTGCCTGGTCGGCGTGCGTGGACTCGCGCGCGGCGTCGGCGGCGGCCCGCTGCTGAGTGGCCTGCATCTGCGGCGCAACGCCTTCCTTGGCGAGTTCCTCGTAGCGGTAGGCGTCGGCCTCCGCGCTCTTGGACTGCGCGCTGTCGCGCGCCAGATTGGCTTGCGCCTGCACCAATTGCGCGCGATCCTTGGCCACCGCGGCTTCGGCTTGGGCCAGCGCCTCGCGATACGGCCGCGCATCGATCTCGAACAGCAGTTCGTCTTTGTCGACGTCGCGGCCTTCGGTGAACTTCGCGCTGAGCAACTCGCCGGCGACCTGCGATTTGATCTGCACGGTCGACGACGGTTCCACCGTGCCGATAGCCCGGATCTGGACCGGCACGGCTTCCTCGGCTGCCACCGCCACGCTGACCGGAACGGCAGGCATCCCGCCGACGGCCCGCGCCTGTGGCTTGCCGCAGCCCGCCGCCAGAATCGCCAGCGCGACGGTAGCGGCACAGTAAACTGGGTTTGTATGCACTGAGTTTTCCACGGAGAAACCTATATTGTACTCTGGAGGTCCCATGCCAGACATGCTTTGTGGGGCAGCTTGGTAAGCTGCGGCCGATTGTCAATCGGCCAACTGCCGCCCTCGCGTCAGACAGCGGCGGTAGCCAACCGCCGCGCAGGCTGCCAGCAGGCTGCCAGCCTGCCCCGGTCCGGGACGGAATTCGATCCCTACGCCGAAATAGCGCGCTTCGAAGAGCGGCGCGGCGAAACGTTGACCTTGCTCCAGGGGATGCCGGAGGGCGCGGGCGAACGGTCGGGCCAGCACGCGGAACTCGGGACGATCGCCGTCGCGCAACTGCTGAACGAATTTGCTTTCCACGATCTGGGACACATCCGGCAGGCGATGGAATTGTGCCGGGCGCACGTGTTTTATCCCGAGATGGGCGCGTATCGGGGGTATTACAAGGTCAACCCATGACACGCCGCAAGGCGGCCTGAGAGGTCGCCGCAGGCNNGGCTCGGTAAACCTTGCGAAATCGACGTGACTGTTACCGAGCCGCGACCGTTAGGAAGCGGTTTCCCCAGAACGGTTAAGCACCCGCCGAAGCGGGACGGGCCTGCCCCACCAGACACAATGCTAAAATGTCGAGTATATGTATCGCAGGCTTATCCTCTTTCTGACGGTTTCCGTCTCTATGGCAGCGGCGGCCGACGTCCGCATCGTCGAAGAGATCGTCGCCAAAGTGAATAACGACGTCATCACGCGCGGCGAAATGGCGCGTACCCGGCAGGAGCTCGAGACTGAGCTTCGCCAGCAGCCAGGGTTGAGCGGCGCCAAGCTGCAACAGGCCCTCCATGAGAAAGCCGCCGACGCCTTGCGCGATCAAATCGACCAGCTCCTGCTGGTCCAGAAAGCCAAGGATCTCAACATCAACGTGGATTCCGAAATCACCAAGCGCCTGGCCGCCATGCAGGTGCAGAGCAAGATCAACGATCCCGACAAATTCCACGACTTCATCCGCGAGCAGATGGGGATACCCTTCGAGGACTTCAAGCAGCAGGTCAAGAACCAGATGCTGACCCAGCGCGTCATCGGCGATGAGATCAGCTCCCATGTGGTTATCGCGGAAGCGGAAAAGCGGAAATACTACGACGAGCACAAGAACGATTTCGTGCGCGACGAGGAAGTCTTCGTGCAACAGATCTTCATTTCGACCGAAGGGAAGACGCCCGAGCAGGTGGCCGCGGCCGAAAGGAAGGCCAAGGACCTGGTGGCCCGCGCGCGCAAAGGCGAGAAATTCGGGGACCTGGCGGCCACCAATTCCGACGATTTGGAAACCGCCCGCAATGGCGGTGAAATGCCTCCGTTCAAGCGCGGCCAGTTGCTGAAAGAGATCGACGACTTCGTCTTCAAGCAGAAAAAGGGTTCCATCACCGATCCGATTCGCGCGCCGACCGGGTTCCTGATCACGAAAATCGTGGAACGCCACGAAAAAGGACTAGCCACTTACGAAGAGGTCGAAAACGAGATCAACGAGAGAATGGCCGGGCCGCAGATGAACGTCAAGGTGCGCACCTATCTGACCAAGCTGCGCACGGAGGCGTTTCTGGAGATCAAGCCCGGCTACCTGGACAGCGGCGCGGCGCCCGGCAAGGACACCACCTGGAAGGATGTCGCGCAGTTGAAGCCGCAGACCGTCACCAAGCAAGAAGTGGCGGCCCACCACCGGCGCAAGCGGCTGCTGTTCGCGCTGCCGGTTCCCGGCACCGGCGATAAGAAGCCGGCCATCAAGCCCGCGCCGGCCACCACGCCCACCAGCGCCACGGCAGCTCAGCCCTCCGCCCCCGTCCCACCGGTCGCGGCGCCCCCCAAGCCGTAAGCGCGCCGGCTGCCATGAAATCCCCCTATGTGACCGAACTCAAGCCGGACCAGATCGTCACCGGCAGCTTCCTGGTTTGCTCCAAGGAGATCCGCCAGAAGAAGAAGGGCGATCCTTATTTGTCATTGCAACTCGGCGACCGCACCGGCGAGTTGGATGCCAAAATGTGGGACAACGTGACCGAAGTGATGGAGACCTTCGAGCGCGACGACTTCGTCAAGGTNNTCGGCGCGCGATCGGGACGAGATGTGGCGGGAATTGCGCGGATTCGCCGGGGCGATCGCCAATCCGCACCTGCACAAGCTGGTGGCCGCTCTGCTGGACGACGAGGATATCGCGCGGCGCTATCGGGTGGCGCCGGCCGCCAAGCAAATCCATCATGCTTATCTGGGTGGATTGATCGAGCACGTACTGTCGCTGTGCCACCTGGCGCGCCTGACGGCCAGTCACTACCCCATGATCGATGGCGACCTGCTGGTGACGGGCGCCATCTTGCACGACATCGGCAAGATCTACGAGTTGAGCTACGAGCGCGGGTTCAGTTACAGCGACGAGGGCCAGTTGCTCGGACATATGTTGATCGGGGTGCGCATGGTGGGCGAGAAGCTGCGCGACATCCCGGATTTTCCGCCGCGGCTGCGGTCGCTGGTGGAGCACATGATCATCAGCCACCACGGACACTTGGAATTCGGATCGCCCAAGACGCCGGTATTCCCGGAAGCCATGCTGCTCCACTATTTGGACGACCTGGACTCCAAGATGGAGTGCATGCGGCACCTGATCGAGACGGACCGCCAGTTCGCGGGCAACTTCACCGGTTTCAGCCCGACCCTCGAGCGCGTGCTGCTTAAGAAAGACCGGTATCTGGCCGGGCCGGTCCCCGAGCCTTCCAGCGCGCCCGCCGTTGCGCCGGCCAAGCCCGTGCCCGCAGCCGCGCCTGCACCGGCATCCGCATCCGCACCGGCGCCCGCACCGGTGCCCAGGAACAATTCCCCATTCGGCGACAAGTTGCGGCAGGCCTGGCAGCCAGCGGAGGCGAAGCGAGAGGGCTGATGCGCAAAGCCTCCACGCGCGCCATCCCGCCGCCCCTGGAGCTACTGTGTCTCAGCGCGCTATGGTCGCGCGGGCAAGGCAGCGTGAAGGATGTGCGGGAACTGGTCGGCGCCAGCCGTCCACTGGCCTACACCACGGTGATGACGGTGCTCGACCGCCTGGCGCGCCGCGGGATCGTCACGCGCCGGAAAGCGGGCCGCGCGTTTGTGTACGCCGCGGCGGTCTCGCGGGACGCCATGCGGCGCCTGGCGTTGCAGGAGTTCCTGGACTCCTACTTCGAGAGCTCCCAGCACGAGTTGCTGCAGTTTCTGCGGGACGAATCGCGCGCGGAAGCGTCCGCGCCCGCTGCCATGGCGGCTAACGGCCTGGACCCTGCGCTGCTGTAACGTGCGCCACAGCTATGGACGCTGACTCGATTTGTTGTCAATGGTTTTGCTCGCCATTTTCCCTTTTAGTATCAACGGATTACATTCTAAGAACTCTTGACTGCCCAAATGTATCTTATAATGTGAATGGAATTATGAACCCCTGAGTTCCTGCGGGCACTTGGGGATAAATATTAAAGCCTGGGTGCTTCGCCCAGGCTTTTTTGTTGTTTCTTGCCACGTAATGGCGCATACGATGGGCGTAACGGCGGTCTTCATTGATGCGGGGTACTTGGACAAGGTTCTGTACAGAGACCACGCCAACGTCAGGCTGGACTACGAGAAGCTCGTAAAACTGATGTCCCAACCCGACGAACTGCTCCGTGCCTACTACTACCATTGTATGCCGTACCAAGGAAACCCGCCCAGTCCCGAGGAAAGCGCTCGATACGCGTCAAAACACAGGTTCATTACAGCATTGTCGTTACTGCCTCGGTTTGAAGTCCGACTGGGTCGTTTGGTCCTTCGAGGCGTCGGTGCGAATGGAAATCCAATCTTCCAACAAAAGCGCGTAGACTGCATGATTGGAGTCGATATGGCTCTACTGGCCGGGAAAGGCAAAATCACCAATGCAGCCATTTTTACTGGCGACAGCGATCTGATGCCAGCAATTGAGGCCGTAAAGCGTGAAGGGGTGATCACCACACTTTGGCATGGTGGCATCGCGCCGGAGAGCAGGCCAAGCGCCGAACTATTCGCCCTAGTCGATGAGCGTCGCCAACTCACCCCTGAGATGGTTCATGGCATACGGCGTTGAGTTCCCCCAGTAAAACGGCGGATACTTTTCCATGACAAACCCGTTCAATCTGTGGACGATCTCCGCAACGCACGCCGCGCGCACCGCCCCCTTGACATTCTACCCGAGCCGTCCTATGATTCGCCTAGAATGTCTACTCGAAAGCCGGAAGACCGCGTCGAGCTGCTGCAGGGCACCCTCGACGTTCTGATCCTGCGCACTCTGCTGTTTGGGCCGGCCCATGGCCACGCCATCGTGAAGGCCATCGAAAGCAATTCCGAAGAGGTACTGCAGGTCGAGCAAGGATCGCTTTACCCGGCTTTGCACCGTCTCATCAAAAGAGGGTGGATCTCCGCGGAGGAGGGGATTTCGGAGAACAACCGCCGGGCCAAGTATTACAAGCTCACCGCGCGGGGCCGCAGACAACTTCAGGTGGAAACCGCGAAGTGGGAGAAACTGGCCCGCGCCATCGCACGCATCCTGAAACCGGCGGGTGAGGAGGCCAACTCGTGAAACCATGGCGCATGATGGGCCGCATGTTGGACAGTCTCGACGACGACATTCGCGACCATATCGAGCGGGAGACGCGCGACAACATCGAGCGCGGCATACCGCCCGAGGAGGCGCGCCACGCGGCGCTCCGCAAATTCGGCAACATTACGCGCGTGAAAGAAGACACGCGGGCGGTCTGGCGCCGGGTGTGGCTCGAACAATTGCTGCAGGATATCCGGTATGGGCTGCGCATGCTGGTCCGCAATCCGGGGTTCGCGGCGGTAGTCGTTCTGACGCTGGCGCTGGGCATCGGCATGAACACAGCCGTCTTCAGTGTGGTGAACGCGGTGCTCCTGCGCCCATTGGCGTGCCCGCATCCGGAGCGCCTGGTCTGGATCGGCGACTACGATCCGAATATCAAGACGTCCACGATGGATTCGCCCGACTTCTGCTTTTGGCGGGAACATGCGCAGTCATACACGGGCATGGCTGCGTACGGTCCCCAGCAGGCCGCGATGGTCACCCCGAGGGATGCGCAGCAGGTGAGCGGCGTAGCGATTGCCGGCGATTTCTGGGCGCTGACGGGCGCCCGGCCGGCTCTCGGCCGTCTGTTCGGGCCGCAAGAGCAGGACACCGTGGTGCTCGCCTGGGACCTGTTCGAGAGCCGGTTCGCCACCGACCCGCATGTGGTCGGCCGGTCCGTTGCCGTGGACGGCCGTTCGGTCACCATCACCGGCGTGCTGCCGAAGGATTTCCGCTTTCAGTTTCCGATGTGGTGGCAGGCTCTGGAACCGCGGCCCGTGGATGGCTACTTTCCACTGCCCGCCAAGGACATCGCCATGGGCCGCACCGTCAACGTGGTGGCGTCGCTCAAGCCAGGCGTGCGGGCCGCGCGGGCCATGGCCGAGCTCGAGGTATTGGAGAAACGCGCGCAAGAGGGCCGCAGCCCGCAGTTTCGCGGGCCAACCACCGGGCTCCGAATCCAGCCGCTGGCGGACCATTTGACTGGCGCCGCACGCCCGGCCTTGTTGGTACTGCTGGCGGCCGGCGCCCTCGTCCTGCTCATCGCCGTTCTGAACATCGCCGGCGTTCTGCTGGCGCGTGCGACGGCGAGGCAGCGGGAGATCGCGATCCGCGCGGCGGTGGGGGCGGGACGCGCGCGCGTCATCCGGCAACTGCTGGCCGAGAGCGTGGTGCTGGCTCTGATGGGTGGCGCCGCGAGCCTGGTGCTGGCGCGAACGGCGCTGGCGATCCTGGTGCGGCTTTCGCCGAACGCGGTTCCGCGGCTGCAGGAAACCAGTATCGATGGCGCCGTGCTCGCGTTCACTCTGGCCGTATCGATTGGAACCGGCATTTTGTTTGGGTCCGGTCCCGCGCTCGCGCTCTGGCGCACCAGCCTGCACGATGCCCTGAAGGAAGGCGCGCGGACATCGGCGGGCGGGGCCGGGCTGCGCCTGCGCGGATTGCTGGTAGCCGGGGAACTGGCTCTGGCGATCGTGCTGCTCATCGGCGCAGGGCTGATGTTGAAGAGCTTCTGGCGCATGCACGCGCACCCGCCCGGCTTTGCGCCGGAAAGCATCCTGACCATGAAGGTCCAGCCGGTGGGGCCGCAATACCGCGAGAAACCTGCGCATGAAGGGTATATACGGGAGTTGTTGCGGCGCGTCGAATCGGCCCACGGAGTCGAAGCCGCTGGAGTTTCGGTTTGGTTCCTTTTCGAGGGCGTGCCATTTCCCAGCGATACTGCGCCAAACCAGCAGCACGTCATTCGCCTTAACGCCGTATCGCCCGGCTACTTGAAGGCCCTCGGCGTGCGCTTGCTGCGTGGGCGCTGGCTCGGCGATGCGGACTCCGGCGTGGTGCTCTTGAACGCCAGCATGGCGCGGCAAGCCTTCGGCGCAGCGGATCCGCTCGGCCGCCAGATTTCCACTCCAGGGCCAGCCACCGTGGTGGGCATCGTCTCCGATTTGAAATACTCGCAACTCGACGCCGATGCGCCCGCGGAGATTTACATCCCGTACCAGCAGCTTCCCTTTTTGGCAGGCACCAGCGTGGTTCTCCGGACAGCCGGCGATGCATCGGCTCTTGCGCCGGCCATGCGCAAGCTGATCTCGGGCATCGACCCCACGCAGCCGGTTTACAACGTGAAGACGCTGGAGCAGGCGCTGGCCGACTCCATCGCGCCGCGGCGTTTCAATCTCTTCCTGCTGGGGACTTTCGCGGCGGTCGCGCTGCTGCTCGCACTGGTGGGCATTTATGGCGTGCTCGCGTATGCGGTGACCGAGCGTACGCGGGAGATCGGCGTGCGCATGGCGCTGGGCGCGCAGCGTCGCGAAGTGGTGAGCATGGTCGTCCGGGAAGGCATGGCGATGGCGTTGGCCGGCATGGCCGCGGGGCTGGCCGGCGCCTGGAGTCTGACGCACTTGATGGCCAGTTTGCTCTATGACGTGAAAGCCACCGATCCAGCCACCTTCGCCGCCGTGTCCGTGGCGCTGGCCGCGACAGCCATGCTGGCTTGCTGGATCCCGGCGCTGAAGGCGGCGCGCGTCGATCCGGTGGTGGCTCTGCGGTACGAGTGACCCACCATCCCTACACACCCTGCAAAGCTTGCTTGAGCGCTTCGCGAAGCGCTCTCAGCCGGTACGGCTTGCCCAAAAATGCCTGGGGCAACTCGGTGTGGTCGCCGGACATCGCCTGCGCTTCGTCGTAGCCGCTGGCCAGGATCACCGGGATGCCGGGCGCGCGCTCGCGTAACGCGCTCAATGTCTCCCATCCGTTCATGCGCGGCATGGTCAAATCGCACAGCACGCAGCGGATGTCCTCCTGGTGCTGCGAGAACACCTCCAGCGCTTCCACGCCGTCCTCGGCTTGGAGAACTTTGAAACCCAGGCGGGTGAGCATAGTCAGCACTACTCTGCGGATCATCTTCTCGTCTTCGACGAGCAGCACCGCGCCGCCTCCCGTCGATCTCGAAACAATCTGCAGTTTGGGCCGCGGGTGCAGGGTTTCAGCGGACAAAGACAAATAGACCCGAAAGGCGCTTCCCCGGCCGGGTTCACTCTCCGCCGCGATGACCCCGCCGTGTGCCTTGACAATTCCCAGCACCACGGGCAGGCCTAGTCCCCTGCCGCTGGACTTGCGGGAGAAAAACGGGTCGAAGAGCCGCTCGATATCTTTCTCCGCGATCCCGCAACCGTTGTCCACCACTTCCACGCAGGCATAGGCATCGCCGTGCGGCTGCCAGCCGATGGGGAAACGGTGGGCCGCGGGAATCTCCGCCGCGGAAACCGCCTTGACGGCAAGCTGAACCGCGCCGCCGGCCTGGCAGGACTCCCACGCATTGGTGACGAGATTGGCCAGGACCTGCCGGAACTGGCTGGCGTTGGCGTTGACTACCAGGGCCGGAGCCGGGCTATTCGCCTCCAGGGTCATGCCCCTCGGCATGGGGGCCCGCAGCGCCGGGAGGCTGCGGCGGCACAGGCTGGAAAGATCCAGCGGCTCGTGCCTGCCGGGCGCTTGTCCGAGGTAGGCCAGCATCTGGGTGCTCAACTGGGCCGCCTGGCGGGCCGCCCCCATGGCGTGGGTCAGGTCCTGGAAGGAGCGCGCCTCCAGGCTCAGGTCGCCCATCGCCAGTTCCAGGTTCCCCGTTACCGCCATCAGATAGTTATTGAAGCGGTGGGCGATCGCGCCGGCCATCAGGCTCAGGCTCTCGGCCTTCACCAGCCGCTGGTTTTGGATTTCGAGTTTGGCCTTCTCTTTCTCCATCTCGGCGCGCTTGCGGTCGTCGATGTCGCTGATCGCTACGCGCCATATCGCCGCCCCGCCGGCGTCTTGCGCCATCGCCGCCTGCACCCGCGCCCAGAAGGGGCCGGAGTCCTTTCGCAACAGCCGCAACTCCCACGTCTGCGGCGCGCCCGTTTCGAAGAGCCGCCGGCGGTGAAGGTAGTGGATGTCCTGATCGTCGGGGAGGATAAAGCGGGATAAGGGCTGCTTCACCAGCGCGCTTCTGAGCACGCCCAGCAGCCTGGCGGCGGTCAGATTGGCCTCCAGAATCAACCCCGGTTCGCCGAGCGTGAGATAGCCCACCGGCGCCATGTCGTACAAGTCGACGTATTTCGCGCGAGAGGCTTCCAGTTCTTCGTGCGCCCGGCGCAACTCCTCGTTCTGCATCTCCAGCTCGATCTGATGCACGCGCAGCTCGTGCAGCGCGCGCTGGGGCTGCAGGTCTTCCGGCGCCTGCGGGGCGTTGTCCAGGGCCACCGCCTCCGCCCGCCGGCGCAGAGCGGAGCGGATGTTGTCATCGGGCATCGGTTGCCCCCGGTTGGTTTACCTCTCTTTCGGTCATAGCGATGGCATAGGCGTCCCCGGCCTCATTCACCAATGCCGTGGCGATCTGCGACACCTCCACGATACGGCCATCCTTGGCGATCCGTTGCACGCGGCGCGGCTCCAGACTTTCAGTCCGCCGCCGCCCCCGGAGCGCCGCCAACACCTCCTTCCGCTGCCCCTCCGGGACCATGTCGCAAATGTTCATTTGCAACGCCTCGGCTTCGCTCCAGCCGAACATCCTTTCCGCTCCGGGATTCCAGGCCAGGATGCGGCCGTGCAAATCCTGTACGGTAATGGCATCGTGCGCATCGCGCACCACCACGGCCAAACGGCGAAGGGCTTTGGATTCCCGCAGCGCGGCCTCCGCCTTCTTCATCTCGGTGACCTCGGTGAAAGTGATTACCGCGCCCTCGATCACATTTTCCGTGGTGCGATAGGGCCGGATGCGCAACAGGTACCACCCGTCGCCCTGGACGCGCACTTCGACCTCCCTGGGGGCCAGGTCGTCCAGCACCGCCCGCACGTCCGTCACCAGGTTGTCATAACCCAACATGTTGGAGACGATGTGGCCCAAGGGCCGCCCCACGTCGGCCGGGATCAGGTTGATCAACTGAGTGGCCGGGGGGTTGAAGCGCTGGATGCGCAGGTGATGATCCACAAATATCGTGCCGATGCCCGTGCCGGACATCAGGTTGTTCATGTCGTTGTTGGCGCGCGACAGATCGGCCACCTTGGCTTGCAGTTCGCCGTTGACCGTGGCCAACTCTTCGTTGAGCGATTGCAATTCTTCTTTGGAGGTCTCCAGTTCCTCGTTGGTGGATTGCAATTCCTCGTTCACCGACTGCATTTCCTCGTTGGAGGAGGTAAGCTCTTCGTTGGCGGTGGCCAGTTCCTCGTTGGAGGTCTGGAGGTAGTCCTCCTTGGCTCGCAGTTCGCGTTGCAGCACGGCGATGCGCGCGTCGGCGTCCGTGCCGCTGTGGGCGGCTCCCCCGCCGACCGCCACCACCGCCATCCTCGCGGACCGTTCCGGATCCGCCTCCGGTGGGTTCTCCAGAATGACCAGGTACAGGTTGCGGGGAACCGTGGAATCCGGCCTCGCGGACACCCGCTCGACGGTCAGATCGACGGTGGTGAAATCGCCGTTGGTCTTCACCTGGAGGCCCGCGTGGCGCGCCGGCTCTTCGTTCGCCACGGCTTTGTGCAGGGCGGTGGTCAACTCGCGCCGCAACCCCTCGCGGGCCATCTTCAGGATGTTCATGCCGGCCTCGCCCGGGGCGGGCTCCAGGTACTGGCCGGTGCGGCCATGCAGGTACAGAATGTCGCCCCGTTCATCGATCAGCGCGCCGGCCGGGGCATAATGCGCGAGCAGCGCTGCCTCGGTCAACTCGCGGAACGAGACGCGGCTCTCGGCGGCTTTCCCGGACCGCCGCGCAGCGGATGCTTCATCGGTCAGGCCGGGGAGAATCCTCCCCGTTCTCAGATGGTAAGCGCCGCCATCGTCCTTACGCAGGAACAGTTTCGATTTACGATCCATCTGCGCGAACAGGTCCACGAACTCGCCGGCAGTCTCGGAGTTGCCCAGGAAAAGCATGCCGCCAGGGTTCAACGCGTAGTGAAACATAGGGATGAGCTTTTTTTGCAGTTCCCCTTCCATATAGATCAACAAATTGCGGCAACTGATCAGATCGAGTTTGGAAAACGGCGGATCTTTGATCAGGTTGTGCGGGGAGAAAATCAACATTTCGCGGATGCGCTTGCGGATGCGGTATCCCCCGCCCGGCTCGTGGGTGAAGAAGCGCTCCAGCCGTTCCGGCGAGACGTCCGCGACAATGCCTGCCGGGTAGATGCCGATGCGCGCCTGATCGATGGCGCGGCGGTCGATGTCGGTGCCGAACACCTGCAGCTTGAAGTTCAGCTTCAGCGCGTCCAAACGCTCCTGGAGCAGGATGGCAATGGAATAGGCTTCCTCTCCGGTGGAACAGCCGGGCACCCAGGCGCGCAGCGATGCGTCCGCGGGCCGGTCCGCAACCAGTCGCGGGACGGCGTGTTCCTGGAGCGCCGCGAATGCCTCCGGATCGCGGAAGAACCGGGTGACGCCGATCATCAGGTCGCGAAAGAGCGCGTCCACTTCCGCGGGGTTTTGCTGCAAATAGCTTACATACTGTTCCAGCCGCTCGATCTGGTGGACGGCCATGCGCCGCTCCACGCGGCGGGCGACGGTGTTGCGCTTGTATCCGGAAAAGTCGTGACCGGTCTGGACGCGCAGCAGGACGAAGATCTTTTTCAGCCCGTCTTCGCCGGCGGGGCTCGGGGCGGAAACCAGAAGGGGCAGCCGTCCGAAGGCGTGCGCGACATAGGCGATGAGCTGGGCCGGCATCTCGGCCGGCGGCAGCACGTAGTCCACCAGGCCGGTCGCGATGGCGCTGCGCGGCATGCCGTCGTATTCGGTGGATTCGGGGTTCTGGGCCATCGCCATGCCGCCCTCGCCCTTGACCGCCCGCACGCCCAGCGTGCCGTCGCTGCCGGTGCCGGAGAGCACGATGCAGATGGCCCGCTCGTGCTGGTCCTGGGCCAGCGAGGAGAAGAAGAAATCGATCGGCAGGCGCTGCCCGCGGGGCGCGACGGGTTGCAACAACTGGAGCGTGCCGTTGAGAAAGGCCATGTCCCGGTTGGGCGGGATAATGTAGGCGCAGTTGCGCTGGACGGCCATACCGTCGGCCACCTCGAAGACCTGCATGCGGGTATAGCGTTTGACCAGGTCGGTGAGAATGCTTTTGTGGTCCGGGGCCAGGTGCTGCACCAGGACAAAGGCCATGCCTGGATCGCTGCCGGCGGGCATGCCGGAAAAGAAGGCTTCGAATGCCGCGAGGCCCCCGGCCGACGCGCCGATCCCTACAATAGGACATCCCGGTTGGCCGGACGCGGGCGGCGGCTCGACGTCCACCGGCTTGGCTTTGCTCCTGGTTGCAGCCATAATCCCCTTTATTTTTTCGGGAAATGGAATGCTGTATCCCCTTAAATGATACTTTATTTGAGCGGCAAAATTCGAATTTTGGAGGGCGGGCTATTTTGCCCGCAGCCGGCTTTTAGCCGGCTTCTGGCCGCTAAAAGGCGGCTCCGGACTTTGGCCATTTGCTGTGGGGCAGGTTGCCAAC
>PMVV01000082.1 GCA_003166475.1 Bryobacterales bacterium
CGCCCATGGCGAAATAACTATCCGGCGGCTCCCGCACTTCGCCGTTCGCCACATGATGCTCCAGCATATCCTTCCCGTGTTCGGATACCTGCATTTCGGGCTCGCCGGGGATATTGGCGCGGTAGCTATCGATCGAGGCGGTGCTGTGGCGAACATATGGCTCGTTCAGTTTCCTGCCGTTGAGATAGACCTGCTTGTCCACTATCCTGATGCGATCGCCGGGGACGCCCATGCAGCGCTTCACCAATGTGAGATTGAGGTCCGCCGGAGAGCGGAACACAATAATGTCGCCGCGCTTGATCTCCTCGTACGGCAGCAGATGCCGGGAAATCGGCCCCGGCGGCGCGTACGCCAGCTTATCGACCAGCAGGTGATCGCCGACCAGCAACGTATCCTGCATTGACCCCGTTGGTATGACGAAAGCCTGCACCAGGTTGGTGGTGCCGAAAAGCAGCAGGATGACGGTAACGGTCCATTCGGCGATAAAGCCCCTGTGCGAACGGGGCTTGACCGGCGCTCGCGGAGTAGTCCCGTTCCGGATCGCCGCGGCTGCTGCTTTACGTTGCTTCACAGCCAACTATTGTACCGGAAAGAAACCGGGCGGCGCGGCTCAGTTGACGTTGACGCCGTGCACCAGCATGAAAGTGCGGCGCCAGCGCGTCTTGCTGAAGAAGTGCTCCATCAGGTCGATGAAGTGGTCGGCGGAGATGGTGGGGTTGGACAGATCCTCGGTCGGCGCGTCGTAGGACCAGTAAATGATCAGCGGCTTACCTACGATGTTGTCGCGCGGCACGAATCCCCAATAACGGCTGTCCAGCGAGGAATCCCGGTTGTCCCCCATGGCAAAATAACTACCAGGCGGCACCACCACTTCGCCGTTCACCACATGGTGCTCGAGCATGTCCTCCCCGGAGTCGGAAATGTGTACGTTGGGATCGCTCGGGAAATTGTCGCGATAAGAATCCGGGTACTCGGTCTTGTGGTAAACGTAGGGCTCGTCCAGCTTCTTGCCGTTGAGGTACAACTGCTTGTTCACCAGCCTGATGCGATCGCCCGGTACGCCCATGCAGCGCTTCACGAAAGTCTGGCGGATGTCCACCGGATAGCGAAACACGATGATGTCGCCGCGCTTGACCTCCTCATACGGCAGCAGGAACTTGGAAACGGGTCCCGGAGGCGCGTAGGCCAGCTTATCCACCAGCAGGTGGTCGCCGATCAGCAGCGTGTCCTCCATGGATCCCGTGGGGATCACGAAGGCCTGCACCAGCGTGGTGGTGCCGAAAAGCAGCAGAATAATCGTCACTGTCCACTCGGCGATGAAGCCGCGCGGCTGGTCGCCGGTGGCCGGCGGCGGGGCCGGAACCTCTTTCACCTCTGCCACGGTAACTGCTTTCTTCTGTTCCACAGATACCCATTGTAGCGAAAGCCTGATATTCTGTGGGAATCGAAGTCGATCTTGAGACAATTTTGAGACCAATGTCGAACGCTGCCGTCACCGATGCTGCGCAAATTGCGGAAAAGCCCGCCCGCCGCCAGCCGGTGGGCCTGGTGTTCTGCTGCACGATTCTGGGCGCGGGCGCGCAGATCTTAATGAAAACCGGGGCCAACCACCTGGCCCAACCCGGCCTGCTGGGCATGGCCACCAATCTGCCGCTGATGGGAGGCTATTGCCTCTACGGCCTCTCTACGCTGCTGCTGGTGCTGGCCCTCAAGGACGGCGAGTTGTCGCTGCTCTACCCCGTGATTGCGCTCACCTACGTTTGGGTGACAGTGCTCTCGTTCCTGGTCTTTCACGACGGCATCAACCCCTGGAAGCTGGCGGGTATCGTTCTTATCGTGTCGGGCGTGACGGTGCTGGGCAAAGGCGGCCGGCGTTGAAGACTCCCGTCAGCCACATGCTGCTGGTGCTGTTGGGCGCCTTCATCGGTTCGTTCGGCGGGGTCTTTCTGAAATCCGGCGCCGAGCCGGTGCGCCAGGGATTGGTGTACCTAGTTATCTCCCGCGAGCCCCCTTTCTTCAACTGGCGGCTGGCGGCCGGCGTCGCCTTTTTTCTCCTCTCGTCGTACTTCTTCGTGCTGGGCATCCGCCCGCCGGGAGAGCTTTCGGTCCTCTATCCCATGGTGTCGCTGGGCTACATCTTCACGCTGCTCTGGTCCCGCATCTTCTTCAAAGAGCCGCTCACGCGCGTGAAGTTCTTCGGCCTTTTCCTGATTGTCGTAGGCGTGGTTTTCGTGGGCCTGGGAAGTAAGTAGAGTCGCTGGAGGGCGGGCAATCATGCCCGCAGTCGGCTTTCAGCCGGCTTGGCCGCCCCACAACTGGGGTCCTACGCCACCCGGTCCATCTCCAAAAACTCCCGCACGTGCGGATGATCCGACTTCGCCAGATCCGCCGGCGGACCAAAGAAAATCACCCTGCCTTCAAACAGAAACACCACCTGGTCGGCGACTTTGTACATCAGGTCCAGATCGTGTGTCACCACCAGCGAGGTCAGCCCGAGTTGCTTCTTCAGGCGCAGCATCAGGTCGCTCAGGTGGTCGCTCATGATGGGGTCCACCATGGTCGTGGGTTCGTCGTACAGCACGCACTGGGGCTGCGCCGCCAGCGCCCGCGCGATCGCCACGGCCCGCTTGTAGCCCATCGAGAGATCCGAGGGATAGGCATGCTTGGCATCCAGAATATCCACCATCCCCAGCAAGCCGTCCACCACGTCCTCCTTGTTGCGCTCGTTGTAATCCTCGCGCAGCTCCAGCGAGAACAGCACGTTTTGGGCGACGGTGAGCGAGTCGAACAGCGCGCCGGACTGGAACACCATAGTCACTTTCTTGCGAATGCGCCGCAGTTCCGGCTCGGCGAAATCCGTGATATCTTCATGCGCCACGATCACCCGCCCGCTGTCCGGCTTCAGAAAACCCATGATGTGCGACAGCGTTACCGACTTGCCCACGCCGCTGCGGCCGATGATCGCCACCGTCTGCCCGGCGTCCACATGAAAGTTGGTATCGACTAAAACAGGCTTGTCGAACGTCTTATATATGTGGCGGAATTCGATGTAATGCGGGTATTGGTCGCTGGGCTTCAGGCTAGCGGTCATAATAGCGGGCCCATTCCTCGGGGGTATTGAGATTTTCAAAACAAGCGGCATTGTCGACGGCCAGGCGCGCCACTTCCAGACCGGCCAGTGCGTCTGTGACCTTTCGTACGCCCGCCTCCAGCGCGCGGCCCAGCGTCTCGCGGCAGCGGCGGTGGTAGACGGCGCTGAGCGGTTCCAGGCGTCCGCCAGGGCCGGCCGGCGCCAGGACGTCGGCTCCCGCGCGTTCCGCGGCATCCAGCAGGCCGCGCAGGAATTCGGCCGAAATGCCCGGCATGTCGCAGGCCAGCACCAGGTTCCAGTCGGCGGCCGTATAGCTCAGCGCGGATTCGATGCCGCCCACCGGCCCCGCTCCCGGTTTGCGGTCGGCCAGCACCGTGTAGCCCAAATGCCCGTATTTTTGGGGATCTCCGATCAAAGCGACCGATCCTGCGGCCGCCGCTACGGTGGCCGCCACGTGGCCTGCCAACGCGCCGCCACGGAAGGGCAGCAGCGCTTTGTCCCTGCCCATGCGGGAGCTCTTCCCGCCCGCCAGCACGAACCCTGCCCTGCTCACAGAGAAATGATACCATTGACGGTAACAGCCACTCTGGCGCGCGACGGTCGATTCTTAGAAAAGGATTGAAACAATACCGTGCGGAAATGTTTTATAATCGTCTGCATGTACGGCGTTGCGGCGGCGGTCCTCGAGGGTGCGGGTGCGCCGTCGGTCTCTGTCGTACGCGCCGACCCGCGTACGGGGCGCCTGGTGCGCACTGTCGTTCCCCAACGCCCGCCCGGCGCGGCCGGCGTTCCGGGGATAGCCGAAACCGTGGACCGCATCGCCCGTCAGAACCAGCTTTCGCCGCGCCTGGTCCACTCCGTCATTCAAGAGGAAAGCAACTACGATCCCAATGCGGTCTCGCCGAAAGGCGCCCAGGGCCTGATGCAGTTGATTCCTGCCACCGCCCGGCGCTTCGGCGTAGCCAACGTTTTCGATCCCGCCGACAACATCCAGGGTGGCGCGCGCTACCTGAAACACCTCCTGGAGCTGTACAAGGGCGACGAAGCCCTGGCCCTTGCGGCCTACAATGCCGGTGAAGGCGCCGTTTCCCGCTACGGCGGTGTGCCCCCATTTCCGGAAACACAGGGCTACGTGGCCAAGGTCCGCCGGCGCCTGGCCGGCGATACGGAGCCGCGCACGCCGGTAAGCGGTGCATCTAACGAAGCCATCGCCGCGCAAAATGCCACCGAAGCCATCCCGGCGGTGGTCTATAACCCGATTCGCGAAGTCATGGATTCCAACGGCAGGATCTACTACATTTCGCACTGAGCGCCTCATGCTACGCACGCTCATCCCGCTTCTCGCGCTGCTGGCCGCCGGCCAGCCAGGGCAGATTCGCGGGGAACCGTTGCGCCAAGTCACCGCCGTGCGCTGCTGGTCGCTCAGCGAGGCCACCCGCGTGGTCATCGAGGTCGACGGCGAATTCGAATTCCACGCCGAGCGCGCCCACAATCCCGAGCGTCTTTTCTTCGATGTGAAGGGCTCCCGCCCGCACATCAAAGGACATCGCTACTATTCCGCGGATGTCGGCGACAAGCTGGTGAAGAAGGTGAGAGTGGCCGAGCCGCAGGCCGGCGTGACGCGTGTCGTGCTGGACTTGCAAGCCGCCGCGGATTACTCCGCGAATCAACTCTCCAATCCGGACCGCCTAGTGGTGGAGCTGCGCCCCGTGGGGCGGACCTCGAGGTCTGCGCGGGTCCTCCAGGACCCGCTCCCACCGCCCCGCACGCCCGTCGCATCCCCAACTTTGCCAATACCTCCCGTCTTGACGCCCTCGCCGGTGCCCGTAACAGTACCACTGCCCATTGCCACCGCCGCACCGCGCCCGTCAACGGAAACGCAGCCGGAAGCCAAAACCAGCCGGCAGGCAGACCGCGTCGAGTCCGGCCGGGCGGCCAAAGTGGCCGGCGATTGGCCCGGCTCCCTGACCCGGGCGCTCGGGCTGAAAATCCGGCGCGTGGTGCTGGATCCCGGCCACGGCGGCCAGGATGAGGGCACCGCGGGTCCCAACGGACTCCTGGAGAAGGATCTGGTCTTGGATGTCGCTCTCCGGCTGGGCAAGCTCATCGAGTCCCGCATGGCCAGCGAGGTTGTCTTCACGCGCTCCGATGACACCTTCATCCCGCTGGAACGCCGCACCGCCATCGCCAACGAGAAAAAGGCCGACCTCTTCCTCTCCATCCACGCCAATTCATCGCCCTATCCGCTCATCGGAGGAGTGGAAAGCTATTACCTGAACTTCACCACGGCCAAAGACGCCCTGGCCGTGGCCAGCCGCGAAAACGCCTCGTCCGACAAATCGGTTTTTGAGCTGCGCGACCTGATCCAGAAGATCACTTTGCAGGACAAGGCCGAGGAGTCCAGGCAATTCGCCGGCAGCATCCAGGCCGCTCTGTTTCCTTTCGCCGTGCGCTACAATCCGGGCATCAAGAACCGGGGCGTCAAGAAAGCCCCCTTCGTGGTGCTGATCGGCGCGTCCATGCCCTCCGTGTTGGCCGAGATCGGTTTCCTGAGCAATGCACGGGAAGCGGCCCTGCTCTCGAAACCCGAGCATCGCCAAAAGCTGGCAGAAGCGCTCTATCGCGGCGTCTCCCGATACGAGCAGAGCCTCAGCCACTTCGAATTGGCGCAGGCTGCCGGCCAACTCAAAAACTGATTCCCACGCATGTACGTTCTGGCCTTCAAACACGCCCCGTTGGAAGGCCTGGGCTCCATTGCCGCTGCCCTCCAGCGCCACAAGGTGGCACAGGCTTCAGCCTGTGAAACTGGCACCCCAGGCCCGCCCGCCGGCCTCATCCTGATGGGCGGACCCATGTCCGCCAACGACGACCTGCCTTGGGTGCCGCACGAGCTCGCTGCCATCCGCGAGGCGCTCCATCGCGGCATCCCCGTACTCGGTGTTTGTCTGGGCGCGCAGTTGATCGCGCGGGCGCTGGGAGCGCGCGTATACCCCAATACGGAAAAAGAGATCGGCTGGTCGCCTGTGCACTTCACCGCCGCCGCCGCGGTTGACCCCCTCTTCCACGGCTTCTCCGATCCGGAAACGGTCTTTCAATGGCACGCGGAAACGTTCGATCTCCCGCCCGGCGCGGAGCATCTGGCGTTTTCGAGCGCCTGCCGCCACCAGGCCTTCCGCGTGGGCGCCAATGTGTATGGTCTCCAGTTCCATCTGGAAGTCACGCCCGGAATCGTCGCGGACTGGCTGCGCCAGGACGCGGCGTGCGGCGGCGACCTCCGCGAGGCAACCGCGCCCATCGATCCCTCTGCGCACGCCTCCCGGCTCGCCGAAGTTGCCGCGACTGTATTCGACCGATGGTGCGGTTTGTTACACTGAGAATGGCATGCAAGACGCCGCCACTGAGAGCGAGAGCGGAAAGGCCCCGCGCTGTCCCGTGTGCGGATGGACGGATGTGCGCCGCTCCATGCCGAAGGGCTTTCTCGACCTTCTAGTGAGGATAGTCGGGCTGGTGCCATATCGTTGCCGCAGTTGCGGCCAGCGCTTCTACCGCCCGCAGCACGACGCCCCGGAGCCCGCCAAATAACCAGGCTGGAGGGCGGGCAATCATGCCCGCAGCCGCCTTTTAGGCGGCCAGGGCCGGCTGAAAGCCGGCTGCGGCCAAGATTGGCCGCCCTCCAACTGCTGCTACCCTAAGCCTTATGCCCTCCGCCCCCGCCCTGCGCGCCGAAAAGCTCACCAAAGTCTACCGCTCCGGCGACGCCGACTTGGTCATCTTCGACTCCATCGAC
>PMVV01000361.1 GCA_003166475.1 Bryobacterales bacterium
CATTCGCCAGGTATGGTTTTCGGGCGTGCACTCGGACGTAGGTGGAAGCTATCCGGAACCCACCCGCGGAAACTATCCGCAGCCCACCGCCGGCCTGTCCAAAATCGCCTTGGAATGGATGCTGCTGGAAGCCGAGGCGGCCGGCCTGTTGATCGACGCGACGCGGGCGGCGATCATGCTGGGGCAGACCAAGCCCTTGCCGTACAGTTTCATGCCGGACTTCGTGGCGCCGGACAACACCACGGACCCGCACGACTCGTTGCATGGCCTCTGGTGGGCCTTGGAGTTGTTCCCGCGCAAATACCGGACCGCGCACGGCGCCAGTTGGGGCCTGACGCTGGGCAGGCGCCGCCACATTCCGCCGGGGTCCTGGATCCACGAGAGTGCCGTGACGCGGCCAAACCGGCCCCCGCTTCCCGATAAATTCGTGACCGAGCCGTGGCGCCGCTATGCGCGTACAGCCGCTGCGGCGACCACCTGAGACTGTGGGGCGGCCCATGGCCTGTCATGGGCCTGTGCGGGTCCCTCATACCCGCTCTTCAGCGCGCGGCCTTATCCGGCCAATGATCCACCAGCGTCCTGGCCTCCGCATATTTGACTTGCGCATATTCCAACTTGGTTTTGGCTTCATCGCTGAATTTGCGTTGATTAACGAGCAGCGACCCCAAAACGTAGTTGGCGCTAAACGAGAAGTTATGCAGCTTCATCGCCTGCCGCGCGACAGCTTCGGCCTCCGCGTACCGGCTCTGGCCGCTGAGTAACGCGGCCAGATTGGTAAAAACAACCACGTGCTCCGGGTTCGATTGCATCAGGCGCCGGAACACCTGCTCCGCTTCATCCGGCTTGCCCGCGGCATTCAGTTCCAGCGCGAGGTTGTTCCAAGCTTGAAAGTACAGAGGATCGAGCGCCACCGCCTCGCGGTACTTCCGAATGGCCTCCTGGCGCAGTTTCTTCTTGGCCAGACGCTCGGCCGCTTCAGCGGCTTTGCGCGCCGCAGGCACAGGAGTGTGCGGAGAAACAGGATGCGCGGCAATGGTCGGGTCGTCGCCTTCCTCGAATGTCAACGACCGCGACAGGCCTTCGGGCTTGATGGTCGAGTGTCCCATCTCGCTAACGGCAGTAAGCGTACGCGTATACTCGGTGCTCATGCCGGGGTTCTGCGCCGGGAGCGTCGCCGCCAGCAGCAGGCTCCCTAAGATAACTGGCAAAACTTGCCGCATTTTGCTGGCCTCCTGTTGCTATTTTACCGTGTCCTTCCGCTGCAGCATCTTGCCGAGTTCGGCTTCTTTCACCTGCTTCACCTGCTCGCCCTTGGCGAAGGCTTCCTTGCTGCCCTCCAGATCGCCTTTCTGCCGCAGCAACTGTCCCAGCGTATTGTAGGGTCCCGGATCGCCGGGATCCAACCGGATCGCCATACGCAGCGCTCGCTCGGCGCCGTCGCGATCTCCCTTCTGCTTCAGCGCGGTGCCCAGCATGAAGTAGGCCTGGCCATAATCGGGGCGCAAGGCAATGGCTGCTTGCATCTCTTTGGCCGCTTCGTCGAACGCGCCCGTCTGCCAAAACGCGATGCCCAGCGTATAGTGCGCCTCGGACAAGGTGGGGTCCAGTTCCAGGGCCTGCCGTAGTTCGGCCTTGGCCGCCTCGATCTCATCTTTGTTCTTCAGCGCGATGCCCAGGTCGTAATGCGCGCCGGCCAGTTCCGGATCCCGCCGGATGGCCTCTCGCAACTGTTCCACAGCCTTGTCCAGGTCGCCCTTCTGAATGTAAGCAAACCCCAGATTCACGCGCGCCATGTTGTAGGATGGGTCCACATCCAGGATCTTCTGGAACTGTGCAATACCATCGTCGGCGCGGCGCGTTTTTACCAGGGTCGTGCCCAGGTTGTTTCGCGCGTCCGTATCGGCGGGATTGAGATCCACGGCGCGTTGGTAGGCATCCACCGCGGCGCCCAGGTTGCCGGTATTCTGCAGGGCCATCCCCAGGGAGTTCCACGCTTCCGAGTGTTTGCTATCCGCTGCTACGGCGGCTCTTAGATGCGGCAGCGCGTCCGCGTACTCTCCCTGCGATTTCAGGACTTCCCCCAGTTTGTACTGGTATTCGAAATTGCCGGCATCCAGGGCGGCGGCGCTTTGCAGGTGAGGAAGACTGAGGCCAGGGTTCTTTTCCAACCAATACGCCGCGCCCAAATGATACTGCGCCGGCGCGAACTTCGGGTCCAGATCGAGGGCGCGCTGGAAGCTTTGGATGGCCTCCTCGCGGCGGTTCAGGACAGCCAGCAGAAAGCCCACTTCATCTTGCAGATGCGCCGATTGGGGATCCAGCCGGGCCGCCTCCTGGTAGACCTCCAGTGCGCCGGCGGCGTCACCCTTGGCCTTCAGCGCCGCGCCCCGGCCCTCCAGATCTTGCACCGAATCGGCAGCGTGACATACCGCACATAACCACAGGAGCGGCACCAGAAATCGCATTTGGCTTATTATACTGGATGCCCGAGGGTGTTTAACGGTTTTGGGGAAACCACTCCCTTACGGTCACGGCTCGGCAACAGGCGCATTGATTTTCGCAGGGCTTACCGAGCCGCGACCGTCAGGGAGCGGTTTCTGCCAGTCAGTAATCCCTAAACGGTGCGCAGACAATTGTTACTTGACTCTGCGTCCTGTTTTGCATAGACTTAGCGGTATTGTTAATCTTCCGTTAAATGAGAGATACTGGGGCCACCATCGTTGAACGGGAAGCGCTGCATTCTCAAATCGAGAAGTTGAACCGCAGCAGTGTCCTGCGTGGATCGGAATCGCTGTGCAAACTCCTCAAATATCTGGGTGAGCACTCGCTCGATGCGCCGGGTGCTTCTTTGAAGGAGTACCAGATTGCCACGGAGGTGTTCGGGCGCCCGGCCGACTTCGATTCCCGGGTGGATTCCACGGTGCGCGTGCAGACCAGCCGTCTCCGGTCGAAACTGGCCGAATACTATGCCGGCGATGGAGCTTTGGACCGCCTGGTGATCGAGATCCCCAAAGGCGCTTACTCGCTCACCTCTCATGTCCGGTCGGCGGTCGAGACGCCGCCGCCGGCCGCGGCCGCGGTTCCGCCCGCCCCGCCCCGGCGCAACTATCCGATTTCTTGGCCCTTCCTGTCGGTCGTAGCCGCCGCAGCCGTGGTTGTGGTGGTCGCGATCTTCGCGACTCGTTTCTTGATGCCAGTGCCGGCCGCCTCGCACCCGCAGCCGGCGCCCGCGCTGAAGGCATTTTGGGGTACTTTTGGCAGCGGTCCGGATGCGCCCCTGGTGGTTTACAGCAACGCCGAGTTTGTCGGACGGCCGGAGACGGGTCTCCGTTATTTCAAGCCCAACATGGATGCGGGCAAGCCGGTTCTGGATCACTACACGGGCGTGGGAGAGGTAATGGCCATCCACGATCTCGACCAGGTGTTTGCCAGCCTGCAGCGTGAGATTCACATCAAACGGAGCAGGCTCTTGACCTGGGATGACGCCAAGACCAGCGATCTGATTTTCATCGGCTCCCCATCCGAGAATCTCTCCCTGCGCGAGCTTCCCCGCAAACCGGACTTCGTGTTCACCCGCAAGCCCACCGCTCCCCGCAAGGGCGACCTGATGATTTCCAACCTGCACCCCGCCGCCTCGGAGCAGGCCACGTTTCTCGCATCCGAACCGCCCATCACTGAGGATTATGCGCTGGTGGCGCTCACCTCCGGTCTGAACGCCAGCCGCCGGGTGCTGATCCTGGCCGGGATCACCACTTTCGGCACGCAGGCGGCCGTCGAGTTCGTGTGCCGCGCACAGCGCTTAGATGAGTTGATGGCGGCGATCTCGAAAGTGGACCCCTCGGCGCCCCGCGGTGTTCCGCCGTTTGAAGCCGTACTTCGCGTGCAGGTGAGCGGCGGCGTACCGGTGCAGGCGGATTTGGTGAGTCTACATGTGCACGCGCCGGGGACGAAGAGTTCCGATTAGGCGGAAGGAAGCCCCTATTGCACACTGATCCGGATGCGCATCGCTCCGGTATATCGATCGGCACCGCCATAATACCCCGTCAAGTCGAGTGCGTCTCCCGGCCGCGGCGTCGCGCCTTCCAGGAAAATCACGTTCGGCACCGTTCCCACCAGCTCCCACTGGAGGCTCGGGCGCATGAATGCTTTCCCGGAGCGCGCCAGCACGCGCCGGGGATCGGCTTTGTCGAATAAGATCCAGCCGGGACCATACACCAGCTTGTCGTTGGCGCCGTTGTATAGCAGCAGAATGCCGGCGCTGGTCACCAAGGGCGGCGGCCCAGGCTCCATCACGCGGTCGTCGAAATCGCCCGGCCGGCGTTCGAGCACCGGCTGACTGGTGGCATCCGTCCAGTGCAGCAGGTCGGCGGAACTGGCCAGTCCCATATAGTCGCGATCCTTTCCGTCGGAATCGTGACGCGTGCCCAGATAGTACATCCACCATTTCGCGTTGATGCGCTCCGGCACGATGGCGCCGGACTTGGTCCACCCCGTGGTCCACGTGCCGTGGTAAGCGGGCAGAATCACACCGTGCCGGCGCCAGTGCCGCAGGTCGGGCGAAGTGGCCAGGCACAATTGCGCGTCGTGCAGGTTATATCCGGTGTAAGTCATGTAATAAACCGTACCGATGCGCAGCACGCGCGGATCTTCCACACCGCCGCCGCGTTCATATGGCGCGGCGGGCTCCAGCACCGGGCGCGGATCTATCTTGAAGTGCAGGCCGTCCGCGGAGGCCGCATATCCGATGCGCGACGTGCCATGCGCATCGCGCGCGCGGAACAACAGTATGGTCTTCCCGTCTACCATCGCGGCGGCCGGGTTGAACGCGCCGGCTTCCATCCACGGCGGCGCAGCGGGCCTCAGCACTGGCCGATCGCTCAGGCGCTCGGCTTGAATGGTGACGGCAGGCGGCGCTGCCAGCACCGCAGCGAAAAAAGCGAAGAAAACTCGGATATACATAACTTAAAGTAATATACTGTCTTCTTGCGCCTGAGTAAACGCTATTTCGTCCCCGGCCTTTTCGCGGCCCTGCTTGTCGCGGTACTCGCCGCGCAAACGGCCCCCCCGAAGCAGCCTGAACCGATTCAGGATTATATCCGCAAGATGTGGGGTGTGCTGACCCGGTCGAACCGTAATCTGGCGTCGGCCGCCGTCGATCCCAAGTTCAAACCCCTGCCCAATGGCCGTTGGCCCGTTTACGTTCCCGCCAACGAGAACGTGCCGCGGATTGAGGCCGCGTTGCGGCGTGACCTGGCGCCGGCCGATTTCGCAAGAATTGAAATCCGCAAGTTGCCCGGCGATCCCGCGCAGATCCTGGCTGGGACAAAAGATCAAGGCCTGCTCTATCTGCCGCGGCCCTACGTCGTGCCCGGCGGACGCTTCAATGAAATGTACGGCTGGGACAGCTATTTCATCCAGCTTGGCCTGCTGCGCGATGACGACGTCGCGCTGGCCAAGGATATGGCCGACAATTTCCTGTACGAGATCCGCAACTACGGAAAGATCCTGAACGCCAACCGCACGTATTACCTCACGCGCTCGCAGCCTCCCTTCCTGACTCAAATGCTGCTGGGCGTCTACCGGCGCAACAAGGATCGTAAGTGGCTGGCGGATGCCGTGCCCGCGATCGAATCGTATTACCGCTTCTGGACCAGCGAGCCCCACCTGACGCCCGCGACTGGCTTGTCGCGCTACTATGACCTGGGTGACGGCCCTGCGCCCGAGTCGCTTTCCGCCGAGCGCGACGCCCAGGGACTGACGCACTACGACCGCGTGGAGGAGTATTACCGCACGCACAAAGTCAGCGATTACGAAGTAGGCGAATTCTTCGACCAGAAGAGAAACATACTTACCGATCTCTTTTACAAAGGCGACCGCTCGATGCGCGAGTCCGGCTTCGACCCATCCAATCGCTTCGGCCCCTTCAGCGTCGATATCATCCATTACGATCCGGTGTGCCTCAATTCGCTGCTGTACTTGATGGAGGAACAAACGGCTGAAATCCTGACGATCGTCGGCAGAGAGGCGGAAGCGGCCCCCTGGCGGAAACGCGCTGCCGATCGCGCGGCGGCTATCAACCGGTTGATGTGGGATGCGCAGGATGGCCTGTACTACGATTACAACTTCGCGCATCGCGCCGTGCGGCGCTACCCGTTCCTCACCACGTTTTATCCGCTGTGGGCCGGCATCGCGACCAAGGAGCAGGCGGCCGCCGTGGAGAAGTCCGTAGTGAAGTTCGAGCGCCCCGGCGGCCTGGCGACCAGCACCTTCGAGAGCGGCAATCAATGGGATCTGCCATTCGGCTGGGCGCCTTTGGAGATGATCGCAGTCGAAGGCCTGCGGCGTTACGGCTACAACGCCGATGCGGACCGCATTTCCGGCGAGTTCCTCTCGCTGGTGCGGGACGAGTATAGCAAGGTCGGCTTCATAGTGGAGAAGTACGACGTGGTGCGCCGTGGCACCGACAGCAGCAGCATTCGCTTCGGCTACCAGTCGAACCAGGCCGGCTTCGGCTGGACCAATGCCGTGTACACGCGCCTGTTGGATGGACTGCCGGCGGAGAAGCAGTGACTTGGAGGGCGGGCAATCCTGCCCGCAGCCGGCTTTCAGCCGGCTCTTCGGGTTGAGCCGATCAGCTTCTTTATGGTCTCCATTGGAATGAACATCCGTCGTCCCGTTGGCAACTTCAGAAATCCGTATCGCCGGTAAAACTCTACGGCGTTTTCCTTCGCGTCGACCAGAACGGCGAACGAGGCCACCTGGCTTGAATGAACGTAGCTGCGCTCAAGCCCATCCATCAGAAGGATTTCTCCGATGCGCTGTCCCTGGTACTTCAGGTCCACTGCGAGCCTGCCCATTAGTGTGGCGGGGATGAGCGCGTACTTAGGCAGCTTCAGTTTCTTGACGACGTCCTCAGGCAGGGCGTTCCGCTCAATGCTGTGCGCGGAAAGCGTGTAATAACCGAGAACTGCCGGGCCGTCCGCCATTACAAAAGCAGCCGCGACTCTTGCCTCTACTTCTTTCCCGATGCGCTCGTGAAAATAGCGGTCGAGCGCTTCGTTGCCACAACGGAAGTTTGGCCGGTCGTGTTGCGGGCCGAAGGGTTCGATTGGAAGGTTGAGCAACGGCTTTACCGGCGAGCGGATGCCTTGTACTTCCGGAACCGCCTGTACGATTCCCGCAGTTTTCGGTTCGGCGCCGGGGCATCCGTCAGCGAGCTGATGAAAACCTTCTGCTGCTCCTGAGTAAGCTTCCAGACGGCGTGGTCCGCAATGGCTTGCTTGGCCGCCTCCTGCAAGGCGCTGACCACAAAATCGGTTACGGTCCGGCCTTGAACACACGCGGCGCGTTCGATCAGTTCTTTCTGATCTGGCGTAATCCGTGCCTCGAGACGTCGATCCCGCTGGCGAACTGCTGTTGGTAAGGCCATTCCTATAATGCCTCCCTGGGCATCCTCATATATAATTGTACGGCAGATGGCCGGGTTATGCAAAAAAAACCATCTGCCAGCGCCAATTCTGGCCCGGCTCGTGCCGGCTGGGAAAAAGCGAGGGCATCAAGGCTCGGCCTGTGAAGTTTCGAATAAGACGGATGCTTTCGTTTGCTTCGACTGTGTGTTAGGCTGGATTAAAAGGAGTTCACAGTCCAGCCAGGGCAAGGGGCGGGTCGGGGAACCGAGCGCCTAGTCGTCGGGCAGGGCAATGAGGTCTATTACACCCCCAACCACTACGGCAGTTTTGTCCGCATACAGTAAACCATCCAATGTCTAACCGGAGCCCATCACTTTCCCGCTACCTTGACGCCGTGGTTGCCTCAATGAAGCGCCTCGGCGTGCAGTTCCAGCCTGGCCTATCGGATATCGAAATTATGAGCATCGAAAATGCCTGCGGTTTCCGCTTACCCGCTGACCTCGCGGCGTTCTTGAAAACGTCGCTCCCCGTCGGAGACGGATTCCCACTCTGGCGCGGCCTCCATGCCACGGCAATGGACGGCGCTTTGTCATGGCCTTTGAGAGGGCTCTGCCTGGACGTCGAGCTCAACGCATTCTGGCTCCATACTTGGGGGCCGAGGCCGACTTATCTAGCGGAAGCCTTGGCAGTTGTGCGCGAGGCCGTCTCCAATGCCCCACCATTAGTTCCTATCTACAAGCACCGATATATTCCGGCAGAGCCAGCAGCCTCGGGTAACCCGGTCCTCTCTGTCTATCAGACAGATATCGTGCACTTTGGAAACGACCTTCCTGGATACTTCCATTTGGAATTTGGCGTGCCCATCCCGGATTGGGCGGCGTCGGAACCGCAGCCTGTTCGCTTTTGGGATGAGATTATAACAATCAATGATGCGCGCACTTAGAGAACAGTATGGCAAACGCGATAAGACGCGAGGCTCGAACCGACTGAGGTAGCGCGCAATGTCCCTGCCGCCAAAGGCGTCGATGCTTCTGTCCAACTCTGACGCGGTCCTGGCCAAAGAGACCAGTCGCGTGCTCGCCTCGCACCTCCGCGATGGCGATCTGATGCGTCTCCGGATCGTTGGCGGCCCGTCTCGGGAAACTGTCAAGCTACCCGCAGCGGCGGTGCGGCTGCTGGTGCGCATCCTTGAAGAAATGGCGCGCGGCAATGCCGTGACGCTGATTCCGGTGCATGCCGAACTCACCACCCAGGAGGCGGCCGATATGCTGAGCATTTCGCGTCCCTCGCTGATTCAACTCCTGAATGAGGGCAAGATCGATTACCGCCGCGTGGGCACTCATCGGCGTGTGCGGCTCAATGCGCTGATGAAGTACAGGCGACAAGCCGACGCCGCTCGCCGCGCGGCGCTTGCCGATCTGGCCGCGTATGACCAAGAACTCGGAATCTAGCCGTCGTGTCCGGTCTTACGCCTTGCGAAGTCTTCTCATGCATCTCGCTCTGACGGGCCTTTTTCCTGCAAGATGGTCGACCGCACGGGTCCGTCCGGCGGGGAACTCGTGTCTGACACGGCCCGACCGAAACGATCCTCTTTCACCACGCCCGCCCCCTCCCGAATCACCACTAGCCGATCGGCCATCACGCCCTCCACCCGCTCCCGATCGCCATTCGGCCAGCGTATCTCCAGGTCGGCTTTAGTAGCGGTGCCCAAACCGAAATGCAGCCGCCGATCGCTGGCCGAGTAAAAGCTCGACTGGCTCAATACCTCCTGCGCCTGGACCTTCCCGCCGTAGTACGCCGTCACTCTGCCGCCGATCGCGCTGCGGTTCGATTTCACGCCCTCCAGCTTCACTTTCAGCCAGTGCGCGCCGCCGCTCACGTCGTTGCGCAGCAGCGAAGGCGGCTCGTTCAGGTTCACGACCGCCATGTCGATGTCGCCGTCGTTGTCAAAATCGCCAAACGCGCAGCCGCGGCTGGCATGCGGCGATGCGATGCCGGGCCCACCCTGGTCCAGCAACTCCTCGAAGTGTCCGTTGCCCAAATTGCGGAAGATGACGCGCGGCGTCTTGAACGGATAGCCGGGCAGTTTGGCTTCCACTTCGGGGTACACGCTGCCGGTCACGAAGAACAGGTCCGGATGGCCGTCGTTATCCAGGTCCACGATTCCCGCGCCCCACCCGATGAAGCGCGTCTCCACCGCAAGCCCCGCGCTGATGGTAGTGTCTTCGAAGTTGCCCTTGCCATCGTTCCTGTACAGAATGTTCGTATCGTCGGCGAAGTGCGTCTTGAAGATATCCAGGTTGCCGTCCAGGTTGTAATCGCCGATTCCCACGCCCATGCCGGCTTGCTCCATGCCATCTTCGCTCAAGGCCACGCCGCTCTCCAGGCCGATATCGGTGAAGGTGCCATTGCGATTGTTGCGCAACAGGAAACTGGGCGTCGAGTCGCAGGCTACGTAGATGTCCGGCCATCCGTCGTTATCGAAATCCGCAGCCACGGCGGTCATGGCGTACCCTTTCAGTTTCGCCACTCCGGACTGCGCGCTCACATTCGTGAAAGTACCGTCGCCATTGTTGTGGTAGAGCGCCAGCGAACCAGGCGGCAGACCGCGCGGCCCGCAGTTTACCGGTACGCCTTTCCAGTTGCAATTGGAGTTCTCTCCAGGCTTGGGCACGGAAGCGAAATCGAATTCCAGGTAATGGGCCACAAACAGGTCCAGATTGCCATCGCGGTCGTAGTCCAGGAAAGTGCAGCCCGATCCCCAAGGCGTGCCGGTCTGCTGCAACCCGGCCTTCACGGTGACATCCGTGAAGGTGCCGTTGCGGTTATTGTGATAGAGAACGTTCTGGCCCCAGTAAGTGATGAAGAGATCGTCGAATCCATCGTTGTCGTAGTCGCCCACCGAAACCGCCGACGCCCAGCCGGCGCGCTTTAGTCCGGCCTGTTCGGTGACATCGGTGAAGGTGCCGTTGCGATTGTTCTTGTAAAGCCGGTTGTGTGCGCCCGCTGGTGGGTTGTCGACGCACGTGCCGCTCAGAATGAAGAGATCGAGCCAGCCATCGTTGTCGTAGTCGATAAACGCGATGCCGCAGCCGACCGTTTCCAAAATGTACTCTTTACGCTTGGCGCCGCCGTAGATTACCGGCGCGCGCAGCCCCGCCTGCTCCGCGATATCCACGAATCGGGAATGCCAGGGCAGTCCCGATGGTTTGCCACGCGGCATAGGCTTCACGCCGCGCGTAGACACGCCCTGTGCCCAGGCCCGCGCCGCGGGAACGGTCATAAGTCCTATCCAGGCTCGCCTGGTCACCCCTCTGCTCATTTCTTTAAGTATACTGGCCCCGCCTTGCGCCCTGCCCCCCAACTATACTGATGGCTATGTATTCAACACTCCTGAGGCCGGCCGCCTTACTGCTCGCCATCCTGGCTATGGGCTGTTTCGCCGCCGATCCGCAGCTCTCGCGCCCGGTCCGCGCGTGGGAGTTTCTGGACGCGGCCGGTCCGCGCGCCGCCCTGCTCGGCGCCGAAGATGGCACGTTGGAAGCGTATGTCTACCCCCTCAAGATCTTCGGCGGTCTGAAACTGCGGTTCATCGCCGACGCGCAAGTCATTCCCGGCGAGAGCGTGGCGCGCCGCATTACAGCGCGTCCGGGATCGTACACCATCACCTACGCGGGCGACGATTTTCAGGCCGACGAAACACTGGTCGCGCCCATCGACGAACCAGGCGCTGCGATCCTGCTCGATGTGCGCGCGCGCAGCCCGCTCCGCATCGACGTGGAGTTCACTCGCGACTTCCAACTGATGTGGCCGGCATCCATCGGCACGGGCTACGCCGAGTGGAACGGCCGGCTCAAAAGCTTTCAGTTCGGAGCCGACGGACAGCCGTTTGCGGCCGTCTTCGGATCGCCCGATGCGGCGCTCGAATCGCGAGAGTACGCGACCAATTACGCGTCCACCACGCACGCGGTGTTTACCCTCGGTGAAATCAAGGGGCACGCGCAGCGCGTGCTGGCGCTGGCCGCATCCATGAAATCGGCCGATGAGGCGCTGGCTGCCTACCACCGGCTGATCGCGCGCAGCGGCCGCCTCGTGGAAGACACGGAACGCTATTACCGCGACTATCTGGCAAACACGATTGAGTTATCTCTACCCGACGCGCATCTGCAGCAAGCTTACGACTGGTCCCGCATCAGCGTGGTCAAAGGATTCGTGGACAATCCATTCCTCGGCCGGGGGCTGGTCGCCGGCTACGGTCCGTCGAAGGGCGCTTACCGGCCGGGGTTTGCGTGGTTCTTCGGCCGCGATTCTTTCTGGACATCGCTCGCGCTGACCTCCGCCGGCGATTTTGCGAACGCGCGCGCCGCCATCCAGTTCATTTCGCATTTCCAGCGCGACGATGGCAAGATTCCGCACGAAATCTCGCAATCCGCCGGCCAGGTCGATTGGTTCAAGCAATACCCATACGGCTTTGCCTCCGCCGACGCCACGCCGCTCTATGCCATCGCTACCGCCGATTACGTACGCGCCAGCGGAGACGTTACCTTCGCCCGCGAACAGGCGCCCCGGCTGTGGAAGGCGCTGGCATTCATGCGATCGACTTTGGATGACGCCGGCTTCCCGCGGAACCTGCACGTCGGTCACGGATGGGTGGAGGGTGGACCCTTGTTGCCGGTCCGCGTGGAGTTGTATCAGGCCGGATGTTACGTGGAGGCTTTGCGCTCCCTGGCCATGCTGGCGCGCCTGCTCAACGACGGCCCGCGCGCGCAGGACCTCGACGCGGAGTTCGCCCAGAAGCGCCGCGCGCTCGAAGAGCGGTTCTGGCTGCCAGGGCACGGCTATGCGTTTGCGCTCGGCGTCGGCGGCCAGCCGGTGGACCAACCCAGCGTGCTGGCCACCGTCCCCATGTGGTTCGACCTGCTGGACCGGCGCCACGCGCAGGACATGATCGTCCTGCTCGCCCGTGAGCAGTTTGCGACCGATTGGGGAACTCGCATCATCTCATCCGGGAGCCCACTCTACGATCCTTCCGGGTATCATTTTGGCTCGGTGTGGCCGCTCTTCACCGGCTGGGCAGCCGTCGGCGAATACCGCAACCATGCGGCCGAACCGGCGCTGGCGAACCTGCGCGCCAATGCATGGCTGGCATTGGATGGAGCCGGCGGCAACACCACCGAAGTCCTCTCCGGCGACTCGTATACGCCGCTGTCCACCGCTTCACCGCACCAGATCTGGTCGGCGGCGATGGTGGTGTCGCCGCTGCTGCGCGGCCTGCTCGGTCTGGAGACCGATGCGGCCGGCCGGAAGATCGTGTTCGCGCCGCACCTCCCGGCGGACTGGCAGGCGGCCGGTGTGCATGGCATCCCGCTGCCTGGCGCGCGCGTGGATCTGGACATCCGCCGGGATGCCGGCTCGTTGCAGTTGACCATGAATAACTCCGGCTCCGAGGTTGTCCACCTGGAGTTCGCGCCCGCGTACCCGCCTTGCGCGCACGTGGACAGCGCCACGCTCGAAGGCCAGCCGGTCACTTGGAAAACGGATTCTGAGTACCTGGACTGGCATCCGCGGTTTGAAATCGCCGTGCCGCGGGGAGCGAGCACGCTCAGCATTCGGCATCACGGCCTGTTCGGGTACGCGCTGCCGTATTCGCCGCCACAGCTTGCCGGGCGAAGCATGCACCTGAAAATCGTCTCCGAGCGGTGGACGGACGATGGCCGGCAACTCGTACTCACCGTTTCGGGCCGCCCCTCGCGCGACTACCGGCTGGAGTTGATCAACGGCGATCTGCTGGCGAGCGTGGAAGGCGCCACAAGGGAGGGGCCGTCTGGATTAATTGTGCATATCCCCGCCAGCCCCACGGATGAGTACGTGGACCACCAGATCTCCTTTGCACTGCGCCATTGATGTTCGCTTAATACAGTGACGATTAACTACCTGTCCCCATCTGCAATACGACCGGATCGCACGATGGCAGGGCGCACCGCTACCAGAAAAAGAAAAAGGCTTTCACTGCGGACGAATTGAAGGCATACGAAGGGCGATAGCGAGTTCCGAATGTTAATCGACCTGATACCAGCAACTAACCAAAAGAAAGCTCCTGTTGTCTTTGATCTTGTGAGCCGAAGTGAACGTCAGTGATAAGTCGTGGTGCCGTACGGTCTGCGTTACAGGTCTATCATGGACTGCAACGGGCGTATCGCCATCTGGCGGTTCGCTCACCCAGAAAGCATCCTCCAGGCTAACCAGCGCTCCCAACACCTCCTCGATCACAGATTCAATTACGTCGGGGTTGGCCGCTGAAAGAGACGTTTCATACATCCTGGACAGAGGCTTGGAAAGATGCTTATCAGACGGCTTGGTGCCTTTGACCTTCTCCTTTAACAGAGGCTCGTATTCTAGCAACTTCTGTTTACCGATCTCAAGAATATCATCGAAGCTCATTTGAATGTTCGTCTCCTCAAAATGGTTCCTTACCCCGGCACAGTACGGCACCGTGCAAGAACGCTTCCAGAACCCGATTGGCAATCGATTCATCATAGAAGGACAAAACGGCGAACTTAACGCTTTCGCTCTTCGTCGTATTCTTCAAATCTTCATGGGTTTCCCAAAGGACGGCATTGGAGATTGCGTCAAGATATACGTCCCATTCATCAAGCTGCTTTTCAATCTTAGAGGAGGTCGATTGGACCGACATGGAACTCTTGCGTACCTCGCCGAAGCTGATTGCCCCTAATGGAAACGTCTCGTGAGTCGTAGTTACTATTGGAACATCGGGAAAGTTGGCCCACACGTCCGCTTCTATGAGATCAAAAGAAACCGTACAGGAATCGAAATGTGTCGGAACGGTCCTGAGAGTGACAGTTTTGGACGGGATTGGTCCAAGTCCAACGGCTGGTAAAACTGGTCCAACTGCTGGTAATACATAGTAGTTTGCGGCAAGCGGCATCTTCTCTTTCAGCCAGTCCAATGTTTCTTGTAGTGATGGGCCGCTATTACTGAATGCGGCTGTAGATTGTGTACTGGCGCTTTCCCGGCAGAGGTCCGCAGCATGTATGACCATGTCAGAAATCCGGCGTGCCACTGCCTCATCGCTGAACACTGTGTAAAAGTTATCCGTCAAATCTTCAAATGAGTACAATTTGCCATCAGGCCCAGGGAGCGTGGCTCTAGCAATTATGGTTTTGGCCTTCGTCCTAAGAAGAACGTGATAGCCCCATTCTTCACCACTTGTTATTGTCATTCCGGCCATGTTTGCATTGTAGGAGCGTTGAACATCCACGTTAACAATATGGCCTAAGTCAAGGGTATACTGGTGAGTACGAGTCATCGTGCCTGAACTGGGTGAAGGATCTGACACATTGCCGATGGTAATACGACACGAAGTTAGCGACCATGCCATTGATTGTGATGACACTTTGACTTTGGCATGCGACCCATCTGTTGCCTGCCACTCGACAACATAGTCGATGCTGCGTTGAGGGATATTCGTTTTCAACCAGTCGAGTGTTCGGTCCAGCGACAAGCCGGAACTCGCCACCATTGTTAGTCCGGTGGTTAGGCTCTTTCGCATCTGACTTAACGTGATGGGTTCGTGAAGGTTCTTAAGCAACCCACGGACGTAGTTGATCGGAATCGCAAAGTTCAGTCCCTCTGTCGAACGTAATTTGAACGATGCCACACCAACGGCTTGCCCTTTGTTATTGACGAACGGCCCGCCGCTATTCCCGGGATTCATAGCAGCATCGGTTTGCAATACCTTGTAACCGTCGCCGCTATCCCGCATGGAGCTCAAGATTCCAGAGGTAACCGTACCTTCGAGACCCTTTGGACTCCCAACCATCACTATCGGCTCTCCGACTGTAAGCGTGTCGGAATTTCCCAAATCCAGAACGGGAAGATTGAACCCGGCCACCCGGACAACTGCAAGGTCACGGCGTTCATCGGTGCCAAGGACGGACACCGAATCGTAAAGTTCGCCATTCGCCAGTTGAACAGGACGGTGTTTACCAGCGGGC
>PMVV01000026.1 GCA_003166475.1 Bryobacterales bacterium
GGCAGCGGCAGCGTGATGGCGTAGGCGGTGTTGGACATCTGCGCGCTAATACCCTGTTCGCTGGCTACCACGCCAAAGTAATAAATCGTTCCCGGGGCCAGGGACAAAGCATTGTAAGTGGTCGTGGGGAACGCCCTGACCCCTCCAGGGATCGGCTGAAGATTCGCCAGTGAGGTCCCGCTATAAACCTGATAACTGCCCTTGGTGCCTCCGTTCGAGGGCGCAGACCAGCTCAGCGAAATCTCCGTGGGCGAAACCGCGGTAGCCACCAGATTTGTCGCCGCGTTCGCCGATGTGATGTACGTCGTCAAGGTCTTTGCTGACGAAAGCGGCGACTCGTTGCCGGCAAAATCGAATGCCTGGACCTGGTAGATGTATGACGCGCCAGCCGTCAGTGCGGAGTCGCCGTAACCCGGCATAGTCGTGTTGGCGATCCAGACGGGCGTACACGGCGACGGAGTGCAGCGAAGCACGTTATAACCGGCTACTCCGACGTTGTCGGTGGAGGGGCTCCATGTAAGACTGACTGTGGTGTAGCCGGCCGTGCCGGCCAGGCTGGCCGGGGCAGTTGGCGAAGTGCCGTCGTGCGTCGTGACAATCTGGTTGTTGTAAGTAAATGCGCCCCACGTGTACACGCTGTTCTGATCGGCCGCGCCCGCCAGCGTATTCTCGTTCTGCATGATCAGGTAATCCGAGCAAGTTGCGGGAATTTCGGGAGTCGTGGCGGTTGCGGGAATCGCGGCGGTACACGTGCAGTTGGCGGCCCCGCCATTGGCAATGGTTCCGCCGTATGGCTGGTAGGCGAACAAGTACACCGGGAATTGCGGCCCGAGATAGAGCATGTTGGTGTAGTTCGCCAGAGCTTCGGCCATCTTCATGAACTCCTCGTTCAGAGGCGCCCAGAAGTCGAATGGCCCCCGGGCGCGCACCACGTCGATGTTCAGATTGGTCACTTCCAAGGCTGTTTCATCCTCCAGCCAGGCTTGGGTGATGGCGACTGGTTTGCCGACGGCCGCAGCCGCCTGGGCGATTGTCAGGGTGTTCTGCAGAAAGTTGTCACCCGCTACCGTGTTGACCGGAAGCATATGGAAATCGATGTAGTCCAAGGGCAGGGCAGTGTAGGCGTCGATGTAGCTCGCCAGTTGACCGGACCCGATCTGAAACCAGGAGCCAAATCCCGCGCCTATTTTGGGGGTGGGGGACACCGAGTTGGCCGCCAGGTAGCTCTTCACCGAGGTGATCTCTGCCTGAACCATTTGCGCGGCGTCCGTCGCGTTGTTCAAATTCTGTTGGCCGGTCTGCCAGGCTTCCGTATCGGGTTCGTTCGCCAGCATCAGATAATCCGGCTGCATATAGCGTTCGATAGTGACGGCCATTGCCGCGCGCGCCGCAATGTATTCCGGCCAAGTGAGCGGGTCATAGAACGCGTTCATATTGGTCCAACCGGCGGCAGTGTCGTTGGAAAACAGGATCTCGTTGTCGACAATGAGTTTGAGACCGGCGGCCCTGACGGCCTGGGCGATCCCCGTGTAGAGGTTCAAGTACGGCGTGAAGGCAGCTTCGCTGCTATAAAAGGACCCGCAGTGCTCAAGAGCGTAATCGCTGGTGGGGTTAGGGTCACACAGAATGGGAAACAGGACGGGCACCACTATGGCCTGGACACCCAGCGCCTTCATCTCCTGCAATGAGGGCTGAATGGTGTCCTGCAAATAGCCAGGGCTGGATATCGAAGGACCCGTGTTGCCATTGGCCCACATCAGATTGGCGGCATACAGCGTGGAGCCGCCGGCGGGGAACGGTATCGGCGTCCAGGTGGTGTTAGGGATGGCCAGTACGGTCTCAAACGCCGTTATGTCGGCGTCCAGTTCGGTATAGATGGCGGCGCAGTAGCTACCCAAAGGCGGCGTTGACGGCGTTGGCGGCGTCGGAACGTCCGCCCTGCCGGGTGCACAAACGAGCGCCGACAAGGCCGCTAAAACGCGGAAAGTGCGCCATTTGGGCCTGACCGCCTGACTTTTTCCAGAAACATGTGGGGGACTTGCGACGACCAGTGCGGCCCCCTCCCCGTTGCGAGCAGATCTTGACATCGTAACTCCTTGCAGAAGGAAGTCTTCGTACGATTTTAGACTCTTTGGAGATTGATGTCAAACTTCACACAGTTCACGCGTACTAACCCTTGGCAACGGGGCCCGCGGCCGTTCAGGGAGTAGTGACCTGCGCCGGAGGCGACATGGGCGAGACGTCTTGGACGGTGTCTATCGCTTCTATCGCGTAGTAGTAAGTAGTGCCCGGAGAAACCCCGAGGTCGTAGAATGGCGAAGCCCCCCGGGCNNGGGCCAAGCTAGTGGGCGAAGCTCCCCGGAAGATATTGTAATACTGAATCGGCAGACCGTTGGGCGGGACGTTTTCGGACCAGGTTACCGTCACTATAGTGGACGAGTTTGCCGTGGCGAAGACATTGGCCGGCGCGGCGGGCACCGCGGGCGTCGCGACCTGCGCCGTAGCCGACATGGACGACACGTCATGGCCGGTGTCAACCGCTTCGATCGCGTAGTAGTAAGTGACGCCCGGAGAAACGGCGGTATCGGCGAGCGGAGACGTATTCCGGGAGGTCAGTTGGGTCAGGCCGGTGGGCGAGGTTCCCCGGAAGATGTTGTAATACTGAATCGGCAGACCGTTGGGCGGGATGTTTTCGGACCAGGTCAGCACGACCGTGGTGGAGTTTGCCGTGGCCGCCATATTGACCGGCGCGGCGGGCAGCGGAGAAGTAGTGACTGGTATCTGACCGGATGGCGCCGAATCGTCGTGGCCCGTGTCCGCCGCCACGACCTCGAAATAATAAGTGGTATTGGGGCTCAGGGACGCCGCCGTGTAGGTGGTGGCCGTCGTGGAACCGATGTTGGTCATGTTGCCGGGGGTGACGCCTTCGAAGATCTGGTAGAAAGCGATTGGCAAACCGTTGGGTGGGAGGGTCTCCTGCCAGGTCAGAACGACCGCCGTGGGGGCGGGCGTCCCGGCTACGCTGCTGGGCGGGTTGGGCAGCGGAAGGGTAGCGGCAGAGGCCATGTTAGACATGGCCGCGTCAATCCCCTCTTCCACGGCCACGATGCCGTAGTAATAAGTCGTTCCGGGGGCCAGAAGCAAGTCTCTGTAAGTAGTCTGGGTGGACGGCCTGACGGCGATCTGCTGGAGATTTGCCGCCGAGGTTCCGCCAAAAACGAGGTACTCGGCCAGCCCTGTGGCGTTGGCTGGAGGAGACCAGCTCAAGTCGATTTCCTGGGCCGAAATCGGCGTGGCTACCAGATTCGTTGCGGAGTCCGCCGTGGTTCTGTAGGTCAGCAGACTCAGCGTTGGCGAAAGCGGCGAACTGTTGTTGGCAAAATCGAAGGCTTGAACCTGATAGTTATAGTACGTATTACTTGTCAGTGAGGAGTCGTTGAAAGACGGCAGAGTCGCGTTGGCGATCCAGACTCCGGTGCAGGGTTGGCCGGCCGCGGGTGGAGTGCAGCGATACACGTTGTAGCCGGCTACCCCGATGTTGTCGCTGGAAGCGGTCCAAGCAAGCTTCGCCGAGGTATAGCCGGGGATGCCGGTCAGGTTGGCCGGCACGGTTGGCGGAACGGTGTCGGGCTTGACGACCAATTGGTTGTAGTAATTTACCGCGCCAGCCGTGTACACGCTCTGCTGATCGGCCTTACCCGCCAGCGAATTCTCGGTCTGGACGATGTCGTAATCCGAACAACTCGCAGCGGTGCACGTGCAGTTGGCGTCGCCGCCATTGGCGGTGGTTCCACCATAAGTCTGGTAGGCGAACATGTAGATCGGCATTTGCGGCCCGAGATAGATCATGTTGGTGTAGTTCGCCAGAGCTTGCGCGGTCTGCATGAAATAGGCGTCCAGAGGCGCCCAGAAGCTGAAAGGGCCTCGGGCGCGCACCGCGTCGATATTCATACTAGTGACTTCTACGGCCGTCTCCTTCTGCATCCAGGCCTGGCTGACGGCGACTGGCTTGCCGGCCGCGGCGGCCATGCTGGCGATGGTCAGCGTGTTGGTGAGGAAATTGGTCCTATTGACCGTGTTGACCGGAAGCAGGTGGAAATCGATGTAGTCCAGGGGCAGGGCAGTGTAGGCGTCGATATAGTTTATCAGGCTGGACGGCCCGAAAGCCGCCGTCCAACTGCCAAAGCCGGCGCCTAGTTTGGGGATGGGGGACACGGTCGCCGTCTGCAGGTAGTTCTGGACGGCGGTGATCTCCGCCTGAACCATTTGCGCGGCGTCCACCGGATTCTTCAAGTTTTGCTGGCCGGTCTGCGCGGCTTCGGTATCGGGTTCGTTCGCGAGGACGAGATAATCCGGCTGCATGTACTGTACGATGGTGGCGGCCATGGTGGCGCGCGCCACGATGTATTCCGGCCAGGTGAGCGGGCCGTAGAACGCGTTCATATTGGTCCAGCCGGCGGCGGTGTCGTTGGAAAACAGGATCTCGTTGTCAACAATGATTTTGAGACCGGCGGCTCTGACAGCCTGGGCGATCCCCGTGTAGAACGTCAAGTAAGGCTGGTAGGCGGCTTGGCTGCCATAGAAGGGCTCATACAGAATGGGAAACAGGACTGGCACCACGATGGCCTGGACGCCCAGAGCTTTCAGTTCCTGCAATTGGGGCTGCACGGTGGTCTGCAAATAAGTGGGGTTGGATATCGAAGGACCGGTGTTGCCATTGGCCCACATCAGATTGCCGGCGTACAGCGTGGGACCGCCCGGTATCGGCGTCCAGGTGGGAGGGATCGCCAACAGGGTGTTGAATGCCTGCAGATCGCCGTTCAGTTCGGCGGAGATGGAGCTGCAGTAGCCCGCTGGCACGGGCGGCGGCGCCGAAGGCACCGGAACGTCCGCCCGGCAGGGCGCGCAGACGAGCAATGACAAGGCCGTCAAAACACCGAAGGCGCGCCGTTTGGGCCCGATTGCCGGGCATTTTCCGAAAGAGAGATGCGAGTGTTCTGCGACGATCGGTAGCCAACCCGTCCCGCTTTGAGCCCGCCGGCGAAGTAACATGGTAATACTCCTCACAGTACTGGGGATATGTAACGATCGGAACAATTTTAGGTTGTCTCAAGTTATCTGTCAAACTATTGGGGGAGAAAGTTGTGAGAATCTTTACTTACTTGACTTAGATAGCTTCAATCTGTTATCGGGGCTTCCGATAGGCTGCGGAGGGAGGACCGGACAGTACTCAAAGCTGCGCTGCATTAATCGGCTTGCAGCTATCTAAGTCGCGTGACACCCGTGGCTAAGGAGTCACAAAAGGCTGCGCGGCCCCATAAGTTACGACACACCAGAGCACACCCAGGCCGGAACCTGGCAACTGGCCGAGTCGAGGCAGATAAGTCTTACGTTTAGTCTCTTGTCCAGTCACAGTTGCCGGCACGCCAAACGCGGCGTGCGAGCAACCGGATGGAACGGCACCTCCATTGAGCAGGATCGCCTCCGGCGGCAGCCAGCTCAATACTCACAATGGATAGCTCTCGAAGGTTAACAACTCGCCGACCAATGGCGGGATAACCCGGGCTTCCTCAATATCCTGGAGTTTTACAGTCGGAGCAATTCGTATGCCATTTCGCATAACAAGAGATATATATATGAAACCAAAAGACTTCAACCGCTATCCGGCGACTGGGCTGGATTGCGGACTCGGACGTTCGGGTACTTTTTACACTGCGCCGTTATGGAAAACCGGTGGCTTGGGACGCGGGGTTCCGCCAGCGGCCAGCGGCGTGTCATGGCCGATGTTTTCCGCCGGAACCGGCTATGGAGGGCCAAGCCAGGCAGCTTGGAACTTGTGGGGCGGGCTGAATGCCTAATGCCACGTACTTTTTT
>PMVV01000230.1 GCA_003166475.1 Bryobacterales bacterium
CCGGGAACGAGGCTGTCGACGGACAGCCTGACCTCCGAGGCGCCGCCCGATGCCATCAAACGCGCGAGTTGCTTGAACTGATGAAACCCAGCCAGATGTGGTTCCGCATCGGCCAGAAGCACCCTGCCCGCCTCGGTCAGATGCGCTGAGGTGGGCGACTGTGGAGATGAGTGCTTGCTGCCGCTTCGCCGTCTCTTCTGCGCCTACTGGGGTAGATATTCCTCGGCCACGCTCAACCACCCTGCTTTTCAACAATTCTAGGACGTCCGAGATCTCGTTTTGGGGCAAACCATCGTCCAATCGAGCGTGGCTGGCCGCATTGCGTTTATGCAAGTAGACGTCCAGCGGTCGCTGCTGGACGTTGAATGCATAAGTCCAGCATTTCCAATAAATGCCGAGACCCATTGCTGCGATTACTGCGTTAAGAAGGGCAATCCGAAACTCTGATTTGGCTGTAACCTATTGAAAAGATGGAGCGGGAGACGGGACTCGAACCCGCGACGTCCAGCTTGGGAAGCTGGCATTCTACCACTGAATTACTCCCGCACTCGGGGTTTCAGCCACACTATAGCACATCGATTTGCGTTGCGTGGCTCCGGGCTATCTCACTTCCAGCACGGCCCAGCCAGGCAGCGAGGCCGGCTTGTTGTTCAAGAACACAATCCGCCGAGTCTTGGGGAATGGCAGATTCGCGCCCGTCGCTTTGCCGTAGATCGACACCTGCTGCAGGATCTGGCGGTAGGTAGGATCGCTGGTATCGAGCCAGGCGCTCTTGCTCAGGAGCCCGCCGCCCCAGCCGAGCGACAGGAGGCACTGGCCGGCCTGGCGCGCATCGGCCAGCCGCTTCTCCAACTCATCGATCTGACGGGCGAGAAGATCGAGGCCCGTCCAAGTGGCATACTGCTTGTGCGCCGCCAGCAACCGCGCCGCGTAATCGTTGGCCGCTTCGAAGATGCGGCTGCGATCGAAGGATTCCTGCCAGCGGACCACCCGGCGGATCTCCGGCTGGGTGAAGAAGGTCTTCTCCCACCAATCGCCTTCGAAAGCGAAGCCGGGCGGCGCCATCTCGGCGAAGATCGGCGTGCTATCGTCCGGACGCGAGCCATCCACGGCGCCGCGCGGGATCTGCTTCCAACCCAGCGCGTAAGAGCCGCCACGGGGCTGCAACGTGGAGACGCGCAGCAGATACACTTTGAATCCGGCGTGCGTTACCGGCGCGGAATCCGCCACATTCACCAGGCGCATGCGGCTCACGCCCGCATTGCCCAAGGCCTGTTCTTCCGGGCCTTCCGCCAGACGCCGCGGCACGCGCTCACCCTGCATCCGGGCCGCCAGGTCGTTCAACATGCCGCTCTTCCAATTGGCGGAGACCATGCCGGTGCGCAAGGCGCCCTTGATGGCCGTTCCGGGAATATACGGCCCCGACGCGCCCATCGCGAACGTCGGGATGTGCAGACTCTCGCCCGAGGCGCGATTCCAATAGGCGGAATAGGTCGGCGATTCGAAAGGAATGCGGCGGCCGGCGAAGTTCTGCGCGAACCCGCCCCAGGAGGCGAAATCCAGCTTGTCGGCGCGCTTCAGTTGCGCCAGGTATCCATCCAGGCGCGGCCCCTTCGCCAGCAATCGGAAGATGCGCCACTGGTCGAGCACGTTGACCTGGTCCTTCCAGACCATGTAATCGATGGGCGACAGTTTGCGTCCGTCGCCGACCAGCAGAGGCGTCAGACAAGTCAGGCGATATCTCATGCTCATGCGGTCACCTGCGCGGGCAGCGGGACCGACAGGGCGAAGCCGGCGCGAAACACCGCGTGCGCGAAGCCATCGGGCGCCACATCGGGCGCCGCGCCGCGGATGCTGTCGCCCGCCACCAGCACCGATCCTTCGGTCACCATTTGCAATTGTTTCTTGCGCTCGCCGAATCCGGCCGGGCTGTCGATGCGGCCCCCGCGCGCAAGCACGGTATAGTTGCCGCGCTTCCAGTCGACGGCGTCGTCCGGGCCGGGCGTGAACAGGGACAGGAGCCAGTGTTGCGTGGTAGCGGCATGCGGCTCGGATGGTTCTTGAGGGGGCGAGGGGTGGGTACCCTCTGGGTACGGGAGAGCGGGCGAATCTGCGCCGGACACGGTTTCGGTTGGCTCCTGAGCGGGCGCGGCGGGTAGGATCAGGTCCGGCAACGAGCCTTCGGTGAACTCCGGCTGGGCGCTTCGTCCCCAACCGCGCGAACGTTCGCCGCCGAATCCGGAATCGGCCAACAGCCGCAGCGCGCCTCGCACCGGTTCGGACCAGCTTGCGTGCGCATCCTCGCCGGAAAAAGAAACGATCGCCCACAACCCGGCATCGCGGCGGAATTCGATGCAGCCTGCCGAATGCCGCTCGGCATTCCCCGTAAGCCGATCTATCGCCGCGCTCCAACGCACATTGGCGCGGAACGGTCCCAGTTGCCCGGCCGGCAAGAGGCACTCGCTGGCGCCATCCACTGTCCACTCGCCTTCATGCGGCGGCTGCCCGCCGAGCATGGACGCCACCAGGGGCAGCGGGATGAAGCGCGCACTTTTCCAGCGCGTCCGGGCGGCGCTCACTTGGGCGATGGGCGGCCAGATGCTGCGCGGCGGCACGATGAAAGCGGTCTCGCCCTGAAAAGGGAAACAGGAACTGAAGCGCACGACCGGCCCTTCGGGGTGGCGCGCGGTGGCATCCAGCCACGCATCGCGCATGCCCAGCGTGGACATGGCGGCCGTCACCGCGGCGAACAGCGAATCGCTGTGATAGATCGGATCGACGCGATTGCGCGCGCCCGAATCCGGTCCCGAACGCCAGGGGCCGGCGGGACGGAGCTTGACGATCAAACCTGTACTCACGCGAGGGTTCATCACTCCTCGCGCAGGAACGAGAAAGCGGCCTCCTGGAAGCCGGTCTGCAAGGCGGCCAGATCGACGCCGGCGCCCAGATCTTTCTGCGCCGCGCCGGACGCGTAGTAGTTCTTGCCGCGCCAGGTGAGCTTCAGGTTTGACAGGCGCACGCGGCCGCTGCCGCGCGAACCGCCGCCGCCCAGGCTGTCGTCTTCCAGCATGCGCAGACCTTCCAGCACGCGCAGGAACAGCGGCGCGTCTTCCTCGCAGAGCACATCCATCACCAGCCGAACGCGAAAGCGCGCCCCGGCTGGCACACGCTCCAGAGTGCGCGGATTGGCCTGCGAGGTGATGCGGTCGATGGCGTTCTCGCTCTTCACCTCGGTCAGCTCGTCGTCGAGGTTCTCGCGCATCTGCGCGGTAATGCTGTCCGGATCGAGCGGCGCATCGTAAACGGCGAGGCGCGCCGGAGTGGCTTGCGAGCTTTCGAGCGATTCCCCGGCGGCGCGGTCCATACGGCCCGGGTTGCGCCCGAAGATGAGGCAGATCTCATCGTCGGGACGATCGCTCTGGTGGATGCGGACTTCCTGTCCCTTGCGCTTGGACAGGTAGACCAGCTCCGACGGCACAGCCATACCGGAAGACTGCTCCAATAAGGATCGCAGCTTGCCGCGCAGGGAACTGCCCGGCACGTAGGGGCGGCCAAAGGCGTCCTTGACCACCGGATTGTCGGATCCGCCGATCTCCAGCGATCCCTTGCCGGCTCCCACGTGGAGTCCGGTTTCGCAGTGCAGTTCGCCTTCCAGAATCAGCTTGCCTAAGAATTTCAGCTCGGTTTGCGTGGTGTGCGCGCTCATATCGATTTACTCGTTGTAGGCCACGATGGCCTCGAATAGGTCCCGAAAACGTTCGTAACCGCGCATGTCGTTCTTGCGTGTGACTTGCAGCAGCAGCTTCTCCAACTGGTCGAGGCTGCGCAAGCCGTGGCGCGCGATGGTGTAAGCCAAGCGCGCGCGGAGCATCACGAATTCGTGCTGGCGCTCGCTATCGGGCGCTCTCACAGCCCGCCGCACGGCGCTGTACAAGCGCCGCAACTGGCTCTTGGTGCCGGAGTCCATGTCGCGCATGCGGCTGACGATGCCGTGCGCCTGGTTGTCCAGATAGAGGCTGTCCGCCATGAGTTTTTCCAACTCGATCTCGGGCGGACCCTCGGGGCGTCCCCGGTCGCCGTAGCGGTCGCCGCGATCGCCGCGGCGGTCGTCGCGCCGGTCGCCGCGATCCGGTCCGCGCCCGCCTTCACCTGGCCCGCGCGGCGGACGGTTTTCCCTCTTCTGCTCTTGTTCTGGCATCTTAAACTTAACCTCAATAACCGCTCCCTTACGGTCGCGGCTCAGCAAACCCTTGCGCAATCAACGCGACAATTACCGAGCCGCGACCGTAAGGGAGCGGTTGGCTCTAAACCTCAGTCGTCAATCTGGCCCACTCCAGGGCCACCAGTCCGGCGGGCCGCAGCTTCACTTCGGCCGACTTGCGTCCCACGATTTCATTGGTCAAATGCGTCCGCAGTTTCTGGAATTCGCGGTCGCGGGTGCCGCTCAGAATCCGCGTCAGGCGTCGCTGAAAGCGCCAGGTGCGCGTGGGTCCCTCGCCCTCCGCGCCCTCGCCGTATGCCTGCTTCTGATAGAAGCTGCGCAGCCCCATGAGGAGCTGGCGCGACATCCGGGAATCGCCGGCCAGCTTCACCACGGTATCTTTCAGGTCCGCTGCGTCGGCCAGTTGCTTCCATTCCAGAATGCGGCCCAGCACATAAATACAGTCCTTATCGGCGGCCTTGGCCAGTTCCAGGTTGCGGCCGGCATCCTGATACACGGCATTGATGGGATAGTGCATCTCGGGCGCGAGCGCCACGGCCATGGAAATCGTCTTGCCTTCGGGACCCGGAAAATCCTTCAGGTTCTCTTCGGTGAAGCGGTGGAAGAGGCGTTGGACCTCGCGCGCCAGCAGGAGCAAGGCATCCCAGCTTCCGTAAACGGCGAAATCGTCACCGCCGGAATAAAGGATCGTGACCTTGCGCCAGAACTCCGGCATGGAGCACAGCACTTCCAACTCGCCGGCGAAGAACTGTTTGTAGAGCACGGAAAGCTGCACGTGCTCTTCGATGGTGGTGAGCCGCCGCAGGCGGACGCCGAAGCTGTCTACATCGCCGCGGAGCACGCCCCACAGCGAGCGGCCCTGCGCTCGCCGCGCCAGCGTGGCCACCGTCGCCGCCGAGCGGCCGTCCTCGCTGGGAGCGGCGTGGCGCGCCAGCGTGATGCCTTCGAGCGACAGGTTGGGGGTGACGCTCCATGTCAGTTTGCCGGCGCCGGGATGCACCATGGCTGGCGTCTCCGGCGACCAGCCGATGACGCTGGCTTCACGCACGTTCAGTCCCAGCTCTTTGGAAAAATAGGCGTCCACCTCGCCCGGCACCGCCGAAGCGAATGGTTGGAACGCCTGGACGCCACTGGCCGCCAGGGGAGTGGCCCGCTTGTGCTGCAACTCTTCGTTCAGCCGCTTGCGCACCACGGTCCAATCGCCGAGGTTCTCGGTGACGCTCCACAACAAGGTGAGGTATCCGCCGCTCAGTTCGCCAAGCTGCCGCGCAGCGCCAGCCAGGAATTCTTCCGCCGGTCCGCGCGATTCGCCCGGCAGGACCAGGAGAAACTGTCCGCCACCGCTCGAGCCGAGCAGAATACGGGCGAGTCCGAATTCGGCGAGCAGGGCCCGCGGCAGGACCTCGCACAGCAACGTGATCCATTGCGAACGTCCCGCCAGAAGCTCCTCGCCATTCGACCGCGCGGGCATCGCTCCGCCGGGCGGAGACAGGAGGAACTCCTCTATGCCCAGGATTTTCCCTTGCAGAAGGATCTGTTCGGACATCTAGAAGATAGGCCTTAAGAACTCCCCACTGTAGCACAACGCGGCTTCGCCCGAAACGGAAGGCCGATTGACAATCGGCCTGCAGGTTGCCAACGTTGCCAACCCAATGCCGCTTA
>PMVV01000445.1 GCA_003166475.1 Bryobacterales bacterium
GCTTTCATGCCCGCTTCCTTGGCTGCGAAGCGCGCCGCGAAGCGTTCGTAACGGTTGGCCTTCCGCTCGACGTAGGCGATCTCGGCGGGCGTGTAAATCCGCTCGACGAAGCGCCGGCCATAGCGCTCGANNACAACGATCGTCTGCGCCACACCTACACTAGGCCTTACCCGCGGCCACTCTCTTGTGATGTTCGGCCCAGCGTTTCCGTTGCGCGGCGGCGATGCGTTTGCGCGCAGCGGCGCTAAGCACCCGTTTCTTAGGCGCAGCTTCGCCTTTAGCCGCGCCACCGGCTGCCTTTCCGCCGCCTAGTTGCGATTGGACCTCGCGTATCTTGCCCATGATGCGCTCTTTTTCGAGTTCATACCCTACAAGGGCCATTTGCAGAGTTGTGTGGTCCGGTTTCGGATTTGGTTTGCCTCTTGGCATTGGTTTCTCCCTCGCACACTATATCATAGGTTGCCAAGGACAGAAATTATCCTGAAGCTATAATACTTTGCATGCGAGTCGTAATCCAACGGGTAACGCAGGCGCGCGTCGAAGTGGACGGACAAGTGACCGGAGCTATCGGACCTGGCTTGCTAGTGCTTCTGGGAATCGCAAAGACAGATTCCGGGAGAGACGCGGAGTATCTTATCGAAAAAGTGTTGGGAATCAGGATATTCCCCGATAGCGACGGCAAGATGAACCGGAACGTCGCGGAGGCCGGCGGTAGTCTGCTGGTGGTGTCGCAGTTCACTTTATACGGCGATTGCCGGAAGGGCCGCCGGCCAAGTTTCGACTTAGCCGCAAGCGCCGAGCAAGCCGCCGGTCTTTACGAAACCTTTGTAAACGCGGCCCGCAAGAGCGCCGTCCCCGTGGAGACCGGCGTCTTCCAGGCATCCATGCAGGTGCACCTGGTGAACGACGGCCCGGTGACTATTATCTGCGACTCGCCGGTATGAAAGCACGGGCGAGCTTCGCTCGCCTTCACAGGCTAAAGCCTGTGCCACCATTACCGGGCCAGATACTTCTCGTAGAGGCGGTGGTGCTTGTTATCCAGATCCACCGACGCTCCCTTGATAAACATCTGCTTAATCTGGGTGCGCGTCTCCAGCGGATCTCCGTCGGTGACAATCAGGTCGGCCCATTTGCCTTTTTCGATGGAGCCCAGCTCGTCGCCTGCACCCCAGATTTGGGCCGCGTATAGCGTGACAGCCTTGAGAGCTTCGTCGTAAGGCAGGCCGAAGCCCACCGCCGCCGCCGCTTCATACGGCAGGTTGCGGGGATTATCTTCCGATCCCGGCCCGAAGCTCGCGAAAGCGAATTTGACGCCGGCCTTCGATAACTCGCCCGGGATGCTGAACGGCTTGTCATACGAGTCGTCTTCTTCCTCCGGCAACCGGAAGGTTGGCGGCAGCACGACCGGGATATTATGTGCCTTCAATTCGGCGGCTACCTTCCAGGCTTCTTCGCCGTGCTCCAGGATCATGCGCACCTTCTGTTTATCCGCGAAGGCAATGGCTTCTTTGATGTTCTTTTCCTTATCGGCGCGAATCAGCATGGGGAGCTTGCCATCTAAAACCGGCAGCATGGCTTCCAGCTTCAGGTCGGTCTCGAAGTCCGCGCCGGCGGCCGCCTTAGCTTGGCGGTAGCGCCGCGCCGATTCCATGAAGTCGTTCAACTCGCGTAATTGCTGCTCGTATCTTTTCTTGGCTTCCGCATAGGCCGAAGGCCGGCCAGGCGTCTCGGGCGCCTCGGAAGCGCCAAAACGATTGGGCATCCGGATGCGCGGGAATTCCAGGCGCATGGCGGCGGGCGCGCGCACGGCCATATCTTCCATGGTCCAGCCGCTGAGGTGCATCAGGACGCTCTGGCCCGCGACGATCCCGCCGCCGGGGCTTGTAATTACGCTGGTGATACCGTTGGCGCGGGTCACCGGAATGTGCTCGCTGGCAGGATTTACCGCGGTGGCGGCGCGCAACTGCGGCTTGAACAAGCCGATCTCGGAGATGTCGCTCATCTCGCGCACGGCTTCGATTTCGGTCAGGCCGATCTCGGTGGCCGAGTCGATCATGCCAGGGTAGATGTGCAGACCCTTCAGCTCTATCACGCGAGCGCCCTTGGGCACGGCGATGCGCGCGCCTACCTCGGCGATCTTACCGTCGCGCACCAGCACCGAGCCATCCGCGATCTCGGGACCAGACACCGGATGCACGGTGGCCCCGCGCAGCAGGATGGTATCGGGGCCGGCGGCGCGCAGGGAAACGACAGTGAAGAAGATAGCCAGACAGGTTTTCATTGGTCGCCTCCGGGTTCTTCGGTCTTCTTGTCTTCCGTTGGCTCGGGTTTCTTGCGCTCCTTCTTCTCCTGCGCCTTCAGCTTGTCGACCAAGGCTTTCTTGCGTACTTCCTTGCCGGGCCGTTCTTCCAGATCCTTTTCGCGGTCGAAATAAACCTCGCCGTCGATAAGTACCTTCGTAACTTTGGCGTAATTGGAAAGCGGATGCTTGTCGAAAATCGCCAGGTCCGCGTCCTTGCCCGGCTCGATGGATCCGACGCGCCCTTCGATGCTCAGTTGCTTCGCCGGATTGATAGTAACCAGCGACAGAGCCTCGGTCTCGTCGAGCCCGCCGTACTTCATGGCTTTGGCCGCCTCCGTGTTGAGGTGCCGCATCAACTCGGCGGAATCGGAATTCAGCGAAACCAGCACTCCCTTGCGCACCATGATCGCGGCGTTGTAGGGGATGGCATCGAAAGCCTCGGCCTTGTAAGCCCACCAATCGCTGAAGGTGGAGGCGCCGGCGCCGTGCGCGGCGATCTCCTTGGCCACTTTATAACCTTCCAATACGTGTTGCAGCGTGCGGATTTTGAATCCGAAGTCGTCGGCCACGCGCAGCAGCATCAGGATTTCATCGGCGCGATAACAATGTGCATGCACGTAACGCTTGCCTTCCAACACTTCCACCAGGGGCTCCAGTTTCAGGTCGCGGCGCGGCGGGATGGCCTGCTCGTGACGATCCAGTTTGGCCTGGTAGTCGCGCCATTCTTTTTGGTAGGCGCGCGCCTCGGTAAAGGCCTCGCGGATGACGTCCTCCACGCCCATGCGGCTGGCGGGATAACGCAAGCCGGGGGTAGCGCCGAAGCCGCCGCCGGGCGCTCCCGCGCGCTTGGGGTTTTCGCCCAAGGCAAACTTGATGCCGGGCGTGGCGCCTTCGAAGATCAGCCCTTGGGCGTCTTTGCCCCAGCGCGTCTTGATCACCTGGCACTTGCCGCCGATCGGATTGGCGCTGCCGTGCAGTATGTTGGCCGTAGTTACGCCGCCGGCCAGCGCGCGATAGATATCGATGTCGTCCGGGTTGAGCACGTCTTCGATGCCCACCATGGAGGACACCGCGACCGCGCCTTCGTTGATGCTGTCGGCCGCGATGTGCGAGTGGCAGTCGATGATGCCGGGCATCACGAATTGGCCGCCCGCGTCGATGACCCGCGCGCCCTCCGGGACCAGCACCTTTTCGCCGGCTTCCACGATCTTGCCGTCGCGAATCAGGATGGATCCCTGGAAAGTGCCCTTGGTAACGGTGAGGACCGTGGCGTTACGGATGACGGTGGTTTGTCCGGCGGCCAGCAGCGATGCTGGAACGAGCGCCAGCAGGAAAAGAGCGCAGCGGTTCACTGGACACCTCCCGGCGCGGAGCGCCCTTCTCTATCCCCCGGCGGCGTCTCCGGAACGGGCTCGTACTTCACGCCATCGATGAACACATACTGGATCTTGGCCTTCTCGTCGAACAAGCTGCCTTTTACAACCAGCAGATTGGCGATCTTGCCTGGCTCGATGGACCCAACCCGGTCGGCCACACCGTAGATTTCAGCGGCGCTGAGGGTCAGCGCGCGCACCGCGGCGGCCTCGGTCAGGCCCGCGTCAACCGCGCGTTTCAGAGCTTTCCGCACATCTTTGGCGGCCGTGCCCCCGGAGTAGAATGCGAAGCGCGCGCCGGCTTTTTCGAGAGCGGCCGGAGAGGAAGGCGCGCGATCGCGCAATTCCAGCGTGCGGAAACTATCCTCCTGGTCCGGGTCGGCGTCCTTGGATTTCTCGGGCCACTTCAGATTCACCAGCAGCGGAACCCCGGATTTCGCTACGCGGTCCGCGATCTTATACGCCTCGTGGCCGCCGTACAACACGGCCGGGCGCTTCAGCTCCGCCGCGAACCGTATCATGCGGTCGAGTTGTTTGGCATTGTCGGCGGGCAGCAGCAGGCGCGGCGATTCCAGCAAGCCTTCCACGGCGCGATCGTAATTCGGCCGCTTCTGGCCTGCGGGATGGCTGGCGTAAGCCTGCATCTCGAGCTTGTAGTGATCGGCATCGAAGGACACCTGGCGGATATAGGCGATCACGCCCATCAGCGAGCCGGGGTATGTGCCGAAGCCGTGCGCGCTCAAGGTGACGTACTGTCCGGCGGGCGAAGCGACCACCATGCGGCCCTGCTTTTCTCCGGAGAGGTTGAGGAACGCGCCTTCGCCCGCAAAGATGCCGGTAGAGGGGAACGTGACCACGGAGCTGAAGCCGGCGCTGCGGGTCTCCTCAATATGCCGGTCGGCCGGATTCAGGAGATCGGCCGCGCGCACCCAGGTAGTGGTGAAGGGGCGGAACTGCGGACCTTGCTCGAGCGGCACGGGCAGATCTTGACCGCCTCGCGGCGTGGCGGGCGTCTCCGTGCGAGGCGTAGCAGGCTGCGCGGGAGTTTCGGGCAAGCCCACCGTGCTCAGGGCATCGATCAGGCCCGGATAGACGGTAACGCCTTGGGCATCGACCACCCAGGCGTCTTTCGGCAGATCGAGGTTTTCGCCGACGGCCTCGATGAGGCCATTGCGCAGCAGTACAGTGCCCTTTTCCAGCACCGGACCACTGACGGTAACGACGCGGGCGCCGCGAAGCGCGATGGGGCCGGGCGCTTGGGCATAGGTTAGAGATGCCGCGGCCAGCAGCATCGTGATGAGGCTTTTCATGGCTCTTTGGTTAAAGAGGCATGATAGTACATCCTGGTGGCTGGTGGTTAGTGGCTGGTGGCTGGTGATTCGGTTACTTACAGCGTCGCGGGGTATCGCACTACGCTGAAATTGCGCAATGTGACGGTATCGGTGGTGGTGGCGGCCATCTGGCCCTGGAAGGCCAGCACGATGTTGTACGACAGCGAGTCGTAGGCGTTCTCCACACCGGCGGCGAGGCCCAGCACCGTACCCCAACTCTGGACTGACAGTTGGCAAGCGGACGTGTTGGCGCCCGCTTCGGCCCAACCGGAAACGAACGCCTCGCTCACGGCCCCGTTGCGCTTCACCAGCACCGTATTCCCCCAATTGACGGCGAACGTGAAACCCGTAAGCGAGCCTTCGTGCGAATAGTCGAAGCTGATCTTGACGCGATCGCCCGGCTGCACTGTGCCGGCCGCAATCGTACAAGTCGCCAAGCTGGAAAGCGTCGTCGAAGACGTCGCGGTGCCCATGCCGGCACACAGAATTTGCGGCGCGGGCGGACCCTGGGCCGTGCCTGTCGGGGTCACGCGGTAAGACGCCAGCAGTGTATCGCCGGGCTGGGGAGTGGAACCCGCCAGAAACTGAATGGCGTTGCCCGAGAGATTGTAATCCTGACCCGCTTTCTGCAGCACACCGTTGCGGTAAAGGGCCAGGCTGGAGGTAGGCGCGGGAACCGCGCTCAGCGTAAAAGAGGCGTTGGCGCCATTCACCAGGCCGGCGGGCACTTCCGCATCTGTGAAATTCGGTCCGGCCGTACCCGAGCCCGCCGTGCCGCAAGGTCCGGACGAGCCGTCTACGTGTACGCAATCGGAGAGGTTGCCCGGGACGGACTCCAGCGCGCCAGTCGCATCGATCATGGCAACGCTATTCACACCATATGCGGATCCCTCCATGGGGCGTGCGGCGAGATCCGCCAACAACCCGATCACACCCGACTCCGGTATGGGAGCGCTTCCGGCGACCAGTGACGGTGGCGCCGCTCCTCCCGTACCCTGCGA
>PMVV01000021.1 GCA_003166475.1 Bryobacterales bacterium
GACCGATAGCGGCTCCCAAGATTTGGTGTCTCTGCGCTGCGCGCAACCGGGGTGAACGCGGATATAATTGTCCGACCTGCCCGCGCGAAAGGACACATCGAAATCGTCGAAGTCGGTAAATTCCAGCAGCGCCGGTTCGGCCAGAAGCTTCGCCTCGGCTTCCGCCTGCGTCTCCGCGTCGATGGTCGCGGTGATGTCGTACTCGAAAACGAACCTGGGCATTGTCTTCTCCATGGGGTTGGTGTTTGCGATATACCAAAATGGACCACCCGCTGGCGCTTTCGTCACGCCCGGCCCTTATAGGCCAGAATGATTTGAATGACCGACGACCACGGTATGATCTTGTCGCTCCGCGCGGGGGCATATCGGTCCGGCACCGTCGCGCGGAAAGATGGGCGGAACGAGCGGAAAGATATTGCGAAGTCGCGGATGTTGCTGACGCCAATCAGACTCGGCTCGGCCAAGAGCTTCGCCTCGGCTTCGGCTTGCGTCTCTGCGTCGATAAGGATGAGGCCAGACTCGTCGGATGCGAAGGTGAACTTGGTCATTGTCATCTCCATGGTTGGTGAAATATGCCGGAGCTTCAAGCTCGAAGCTCCGGCGTATGGTCCCTAATACAGCTCGCGGTCGAGCATCTCCTGCAGCGCATGGAGGATTTCCTCCTGGTCCGTGTAGTCGTCCAGTTCGAAGGATTCGAGCGGTTCGGAATTCGCGATCATGTCGTCGATGTGGACGATGTCGGGCATGTGATGTCTCCTTGATAAAGAAATCGGCCCCGGCACTATGCCGGGGCCGTATGAGGCGGCTTAGAATTCCTCGCCGCCGTTGCTGCTAGAGCCGTTCTTCTTGGGCTTGGGACGATCTCAGACCAGAACGTAGCCGTCCGGAGACTTGAACAAGGCGCAGTAAATCGGCCGGTTGAAATTCGGATCGTCAAGCGTGACCGAATAGTAAGTCTTGGTTTCAGTTTCCCGTTTCCAGGCGGCGCCCGCTTCGAATGCGCCGATGGTCGCGCGGAAATCTGGGCCTTTGCCCTTTTTCTCGATCGGCGTGAGAACGATCTTCTTGCCGTCGAGCGAGGGATTCACCAGGGTCCCGGTGAGGCTGCCGTCTTTTTGCTTCGCGAGATTTGCAATCGTAGCCATGATAATGTTCCTTTCAGTTCAGGAGACCGCCCAATGCGGCCTCGACAAAGAACCGTGATTTCATGGACTGGCGCGTGTCATGGGAATTTTGGAGCGAAGCGGGCGCGAGGAGGCCCCAGCGCAGCGGGCCGGGGAAAATTCCCGATTGATACGCGGCATTGCGCGCCAACGAAAACGCTTACTCCATAGCGCAAGCAACCTGGTCCTGTGAAATAGGTTCAGTTTGGCGAGGATGCGATTGATGGTGCGGGCTCATGATTATGTCTGAAAGGAACCTCATGGTTACGTTCAAGTGGGGGCGGCCACGTTGCCGCCGCGAAGCAAAAGGAATGGCCGGCTGAGACGCAAGACGCCCTCGTACCCGTCAACGGGCTCGTTCGCAGATAAGGCGGGCCGATTCACGCCGCCCCTAGTGAGTGGGGCGGCGATCGGACCGCGGCCGGTCGAGGATCTGGAAAGGTTCCGCCTACGCGACCTCCTGAAGCGCATGGGCGCGGACTGGAGGGATCGGGAAGCTGTGACGGTGTGGCCTACGTCACGTGTGATGCCGATGAACGTAAGGCCGTTCAGCGCGCCGCGACAAAGTCTGGAGGCAGAGTCGCAGACCGGATCAAGCACAAGGACATACGGCTCGCACAAGGCGGCGATCAGCGGTTCGAGCGCCTTATACGGAGTCGGATGAAGCCGATTGTCCGCATCGGTCCAGCGATCAGGTCCGGCATCGGGGCGGCAAGAGGGGGCATGGTCGAAAAGCCAGACCAGTAAAGGACCGGCTTACTGCGTCACGCAGAAGCGAGGGGCTGCCGCGCGGCTCTGCTTTGCGCCACAGCTCGATGTCCTACTTCCTGAAATCGTCAGGATACTGAGATGAGCCCAGCAAGCGTCACCCTCAGCGTTCCGCGCGGCCTGGCGGCGATCAGGACTCCGCGCCTTTTCGTTTAAGGTCGCAAATTGCGACCTTAAAGAAGCTGGCGTGTTCCGTACCTGGAGGGGCAGGGATCAGTCCTCGCCGGTGAAGAATCCGATTTTGCGTTTGGTCACGGGCGGGAGCGCCTTCATATCTTTCACTTCCCCGGCCAGGCGGTCGATGTCCTCCACCAGGACCTCGATGACGGACGCCGTGCGGTCGTGGCCGCGTTCCAGCTTATCGATACGGGCAGCCAGGTCTTTATGGGAGGCGATCAGCTCTCGCATGCGGATGAAAGCGCGCACGACCATGAGGTTCGCCTGGATTGCCCGCCGGCTGTTTAGGACGGACGAAAGCATCACGACGCCATACTCGGTGAAGACATATGGTGAGTATCTGCGCCCACCGCGCCTTTCGTTTGAGGTCGCAATTTGCGACCTCAAAGAATCCGCCTCTGCGCCACTAAGTTGTAACATGAATTCCGCAGGGAACCGGGAAATATTGCGCTTGACCGCTTCGTTGAGCCGTTTAGTCGAAACCCCATACAGCGCCGCAAGATCGGCATCAAGCATAACCTTCTGGCCACGGATGATATGGATCAGCGCTTCCACCGGGCGGGTGGCGGCGATGGCGTTTCCCGGTCGTTTGCGTGTATTGGCCATGGATATCTGATGTAGCGAGTTCCATCGCACCCGTCAACATGCCGGGCGTCATTCCGGTTTTATCCTGGAGATTCAGCGAGGTTATGGAGTCAGTGATCGTGCCTCCGCCAAAAGTTTAGAGTTTCCTCTGTGCCCATTTTCGCGTCGCTCCGCTGCGCGCAACCGGGGCACAACCGGGCGGGCATTACACTGGTCTGGCCTGCGCCGGGAGTGGGCTGATTTTGAATCCCGGTGGCGGTGGGGGTCTGACCTGGAACCAGCAATCGAGGGCGCAGTCGCGGAGGATGCTGGCTGCCTGCCGCAAATATTCAGGCTTGATAGGATTCGAGGGGATGTTGGCTTTGATCTTGTCGTAGAGAGCGCTGGCCCCTGCCTCGATCTCCGCCCGGCTTTTACCGCGCCAGATAATATTTCTTGGTGTATTCCTTGCCAGTAGCTGCACTATCTCCGTATGGCCAAAAGTGGCTGCCCAGCGCAGCGCATAATCGTCGCCTGCATGCACATCGGCACCAGCCGCGAGTAGCGTCCGAACCGTCTCCGTATGGCCATCAAGGGTCGCCTCGCACAAAGCATCATCGTCCTGTGCATGCACATCGGCTCCAGCGGCGAGTAGCGCCTGCACTATCTCCGTATAGCCATTTTCAGCCGCCAAGCGCAGCGCCAGATCGTCCTTTGCGTGCTCATCGCCGCCAGAAGCGAGCAGCGTTTGC
>PMVV01000214.1 GCA_003166475.1 Bryobacterales bacterium
CGGACGCCAAGGTGCTCGACGCCTCGATGCATGCGGTCGAGGGACCGGTCGCGGCGCCCGGCGGGGTGGAGGGCGCGGGCGATGATTTTCAGATCAATAACAATGCGGACAACGCTCTGATCATGCTGCGGTACCGCTTCCCGAGCGCTTCATTTGAAGCCGCAGAGGAGCCGTTCGAAGCCGCTGGGCACAAATTCAACCGCGGATCATTCCTGGTGCGCGGAGTGGCGGCGGGCGATCTGGACAAGGCCGCCGCCGAGCTTGGCGTGCGGGCCTACGCGGTAGCCGCCGCACCCAGCGTGAAGACGCACGCGTCGCGGGCCGCGCGCATCGCGGTCATGCACACCTGGCTCAGCACGCAAAGCGATGGCTGGTGGCGGCTGGAATTCGACCGGCTGAAAATTCCGTACGATTACATCAGCACGCAGACCATCGCCGCGATGCCTTCCGGTGCGGGCGGCCTGCACTCCAAATATGACGCGATCGTTTTCCCGCCGGGCATTCGCAATGCGCTGGCGGTGGTCAATGGGCTGCCGATGTACGGAAATCCGTTGCCGTGGAAAGTGGCGCCGCTCACGCCGAATCTGGGCAAGACGGACGAGACCGACGACATGCGTCCGGGGCTCGGCTGGACGGGCCTCGATCGCTTGCAGGAATTCGTGCGCCAGGGCGGCCTGCTGATCGCGGCCAGCGACAGCACCAGCTTCGCGGTGACGTTCGGATTTACGCCGGGGGTCGGCATCGCGCCCGCGCAGAAGCTCAAGGTGACTGGTTCGGCGCTGCGCTCCAAGACGGTGGATGCGGCCAGCCCGATCGTGTACGGCTATGGCGACAACCTGGCGATCTTCGCGTCGAATCCGCCGGTCTTCACCCTGTCGAGCATGGCGAGCGGCGGCGGGCGGCGCAACACTCCGGAGGACCGCCAACGGCCCACCGGCCGCGGCACCGCCGACGATCCCGACGTGCCGCAGGGACGGACACCCGCGGACATCCCCGAAGAGCCGCACGCCGAACCTTGGGAGGCGCTGCCGGTAACCGATGAGCAGCTTCGCAATCCGATCAACGTAGTCCCTCCGGCCGCGCGGCCGCGCGTGGTGCTGCGCTATGCCGACGCCAAGGAACTGCTGGTTTCCGGGCTGCTCGACAACGGCGGGGAACTGGCGCAACACGCCGCCATTATCGATGCGCCCTATGGCCAGGGCCACGTCGTGCTGTTTTCCAATAACCCGTTCTGGCGTGCGGAGACTAAGGGCAGTTACTTTTTGGTGTTTAATGCAATCATGAATTTCGACAGTCTAAGTGCGGGGCGGAAGTTGGCGGACAAGTAGTCTATGCCGGCGGCTTGACGATGGTCCAGTACGTTTTCCAATGACCTCCCAGACGCAGGAATTCCGACACAATCCCCAGGAAGGACTCGCCGTGCTCGGCGGCTGGGACTATGAATAGTGTCTGGCGGTCGTCAAACTGGCCAAATCGATTGGGGTCAACCGATAGCGGCACGAAACTAATCTGGGCAGCCGGCGGTCCCGCGCGCTCGAGGTTAGCCCACATCCGGAAACGGCGGTCACCCACATCCATCGTCTCCAGTTGAATGCCGACGAGGTAGTAACCTTTCTGGCCCGTCTCAAACGGGTACGTTTGCCTGAGGATTCGAGTGACATGGCCAGTCGCCGCCGCGCCCATCGGAACGACGACCTTGCCGCCCTTCTTGATATCCCGGGAGACTGTAAACGAGAGTTTGGTTCCCTCTATGGTGCTGCGTTCGTCGATGGGGTCTTCCAGCATCATTTCAAAGTAAGTGTTGGGGGGCAGCAGTTCCACGATAGAGGGAAGGACTTGAGGAACCACCGGAGGAGATACAGGCGCGGGAGCAGCGGCCGCCGGCGATGACGGCGCCGGAGATGGGGCCGATACCGATACCATGGTTTCCAACCCGTTCTCGACGAATTGTTCCCCGCGCTTGTAGGAGAACTGGTGGCAATCGTTAAAGCGTCCTGTTATGCGCAGTTCCCGCCCCGACAGTTCCCGCAGGGTAAGATCCGTAGCCAACGGGAGAAGCACGGGGATCCCCAAAATGGACACTCGGGCGTAATCGACGGTCTGAGTGACTGCTTTGATGCCGAGATCCTGGGGTATGTCGTCGGCCTGCAGCAACACGCGGGTCACCTCCTGATTGTGAGGATCGGTCCAGATGGATCCAGAGTAACCGAGATTGGCCGTCCGTCCCGAATTGGTCAGTGAATAATGACTGACTTCGCGCGGCATGGCGAAATCCAGACGCGATAACGTCCGTCCGTCCTTGGTTTCTTCCGGGACGATATAGAAGGTGGCCTCGGTGGTTAAGAAGACAGCTCGCGCATACATGGCGAAGGTGCCCGTGCCGGCCCTCTTATACACCGCCAGCACTCTCCTCAGCAGGGCTTGATCGGCATCCGAGGAAGGCATTACATACAGCTCTTTCCCGTTGATGATGCCGGCATTCACCTGTAGGGGCGAAAGTGGGGCTGGCGCGGCATTGCCGGTCCGCTCGGTGCGCTCGATGGACACGGAACAGATGAAGTCCGGTGTGCCGTTCAAGGTATCGGCCATTTTCTGCCGGATCCTGCGAGCGGGCGCTTGCGCCAGTGCGGCGCTGCCAAGGACGCAACAACAAAGGCAAGCACTGAGACGTGTCAGCATGACAGAGAACAGTATCTCACAGGGAGAACGTAGACGCCCGCCCCGCTCAGTTGGGCTGGACGAGCCTGCCTTCGAATAGAATCACGCCGCTGGTGGTATCACGGATGAAGAACGCGAAGGGATGGTCCGCGCGGAAGATGGCCGTTTCCTGGCGCCTCATGGCCATGAAGTGAACCGCCGCGCCGGTGGCCGCCGCAGCTTCGGTACCTACTTCCGACACATCCACGAACGCCTTGTGTACCACCACGCCGAGATACAGGTCGCGGCGGCCGTCGATGCCGGAGAAATCGGCCGCTGCGCCGAAGGCGTCCGCCATACCCATGCGCGACAGCATGTCCCGCAGCAAGAAGGCCGATTCGGCGCGGAATTTCGGAATGGCGGCATCGACCTTGCGGCTGGTCAGAGCGCCGAACCAGGCGGAAAGCACGTCGGGCTGGATGGATCGCTCCAACGCGGCAAGGCCGTCGTTCGCTTTAGGCAGCAGGATGTCGAACGCCAAGGGTGTGCCTTGGTACCTCATCTCCAGAATCTGCGCGGAGGGCGTTTCGCCGTAAAGGAAATCGGCATTCTGGTGCATGAACTTCGCGTCTGCCGTGCGGCCTCCGCCGAGTTGGAAAGGCTCCGGGCGCGTGGCGCTGGGATCGAAGGGCAAGCGCCACTTTCCATAGAAGTAGATCGCGCTGGTCAGCACCAGGCGGGCGGTGGCATCCATCGAGCCGGGCGCGAACAACTCCGGGATTTTGTCGTTGGTGTGCTGCGCGGTCCAGGAATTGATCTCCTGGCGGGCTTGGTCCGCATGGGCGTGGAAATCGAGCGAGGCGAGCGGGGCCTGGTACAGCGTGCGAATGGTGTGCTCAAATTCGGAGGCCAGCGGAAAGCCCTGTTGCACCCAGAGACCGTTGGCGATGGCCAGTTGGTTGCCCTCGCCGTTGGCCTGTTTGGTGAGTTCGGCCGCCAGCGCTGCGACGGCGGCGTGGTAGCCGGGGCCGGGGTGGAGTTGGTCGAGCGCGGCGGCCATCCCGGCGGCGGTCTGCCCGCGCGCGCCATCGAGCAGCATGGAGAGCGCTGTGGAGATGCAGAAGGGCGACAGGATCAGATTGCCGCTGGTTTGCGCGAGTTGCCGGTAGGTAGCGGCCGCAAACCGGTTCATGCCCGGAGTTACGTCGCTGGAGGCGAGCAGCGCGCCCGCCAGAAGAAACGGGATTGTCAGAGCGAGGTGGTGTGTCATGGAGAATCCTTTACTTCATCATGCCGCAATTCTTCAGCGGGCCGGAACCCACTCGAAACCGCCGTCGATCGTTTTTTTGAACTGCGGCACAACCGCGATTCCGGCGGGAATCCACTCACAGTACGCGCCCGGTTCAGTGCGACAAGCGTCTGCCGGGTTGGCCTGCACGCGCCGGGTGAGTGCGTCCAGGGCATCCGTATCTTTGGCGGCGGCCACCGCCATGTCGTGATCGGCCTGGCTCACGCGCACCAGGTAAATGAGCCGCACGTGCCGGACACCGCGCGGCAATTGAAACAGATGCGCCACGGGCTGCGACTGCGGAGCGGTGCGGCCGTTCTTGGTGATTTCCGCCGACACGAACTCCACTCCGTTGCGCGCTCTTACCGCATAGTAGGCCACTTCGTAGCCCAGAAAGTCGTCTCCGGCGTGAAGGGTGACTGTGCCGGCGTCGGCGGTTGGAGCGGTGAGATTGAGGCGATAGCCGCCGGATTTGAGGATGGGAGTTACGACGCGCAAGCGCCATCCAGGTTCAAGGTCGATGTAGCTGGGGCCGATGGGCTGGACCGCGGCCGCGGGGGCGCGCGGGTGGTGGGCGGTGCATGCGGCAAGTAGGGGCAGCAACGCCAGGAAAGCCAGTTTGGGCGGCCCCACAGCTAAACCCCGCACTCCGCAGCCAGCGCGATGGCCCCCAGCACGCCGGCGTCGCCGCCCAAGACCGGTGACACGATCTCCGGCACCTGGATGTAGCCGTTCAGCAGCGCCAGCACCTGGGCGCGAATGCGCGGGAACAGGTTTGCCTGCCGCATCACGCCGCCGCCCAGAATAATCCGCTGTGGCGAGAGGGTACAGATCCAGGTGACCAGCCCCAAGGCGATGTAGTGGGCCTCCAGGTCCCAGGCGGGATGCTCGGGCGGGAGCGTTTCGCCGCGCTGGCCCCAGCGGGCTTCGAGCGCAGGCCCGGATACCAGGCCCTCCAGGCAGTCGCCGTGGAAGGGACAGCCGCCGGGGAAGGGATCGGCGCCGAGGTCGTGCGGCACGCGAATGTGCCCCATCTCCGGATGGACCAGGCCGTGCAGCAGGCGGCCGTTGACCATGGCGCCGCCTCCCAGACCGGTACCGATGGTGAGGTAAAGAAAGGTATCCAGACCTCGCGCGGCACCCCAACGGGCCTCGCCCAGCGCCGCGGCGTTGACGTCGGTGTCGAAGGCCACCGGCAGGCTGGTGGCGCGGCGCACGGCGCCCAGCAGGTCGGTATCGTGCCAGCCGCTCTTGGGCGTCGAAGTGATATAGCCGAATTTGGGAGACGCGGGGTCCAGATCCACGGGGCCGAACGATCCGATGCCGATGGAGTGGAGGGGGTGGGGCTGCGTCCCGAAGAACTCGAGCGCGCGGGCGATGGTTTCCGCCGGCGTGGTGGCCGGGAACTCGGTTCGCGCGAGCAGTTTGCCGTCTTCACCGCCGGTGGCGCACACGAACTTGGTGCCGCCACACTCCATTCCGCCGTATACGGTCATCAGCCTTGTTATACCGCGAAACATGTTTCCTGAGAGTAAACCGCCGCCGCGGGCACAGGTTCATCTAAGGAGATCCGATGATTTGTAATAGCCGTATCGGCGCCACGTTGGTGCTCGCGCTGGCTCTGGGGACTGGGTACGCCGCCACCAAAGCCGTACCGCCCGTGAGGGCGCTCACCGCACCAGTGACACGCGCGAAGCCGGCAGCCGCCGCGACGCAGGCAACCATGCCGGATGCCCAACTGGAGAAGGCCATTCGCGCGCGCTTCGCCGCTTCCAAGATTTCAACGCACCATTTCGAGGTTCATGTACAGGGCGGAGTCGCCACCATCGAAGGCAAGACCGACGTGTTGCAACACAAAGGCACGGCGACGCGGCTGGCCAAGAGTTGCGGCGCCATCAAAGTGGTGAACAAGGTTGCCGTGAGCCAGGCGGCCAAGGACAAGGCGGCCAAGAATCTGGCGTCGGGCCGGCGGCGCGCGCAGGTCAAACGCAGCGAGACTACGGCGCGCACGGCGAAACGGTCGAGTTAGGGGCGGGGCTGAGAGCCTGCCCCACTAAAGCCCGCCCCAGAGGGCGAGTGCTATGCCCGCCAGGCCGAGGAATGTGCCGAAGGGCAGTTCGTAGGTGGCCGCGTCGTTGTGGGTGAACCGGATGTAGGCGTAGCCGATCAGGGAGCCGGCCAGAGATCCGGCGATCAGCGTGAGCAACGCGCCGTGCAAGCCCAGAAACGCGCCCACCATGGCCACCAGCTTCACATCGCCCAAACCCAGCCCTTCGCGATGGCGCAGCTTGAAGTAGAGCCAGCCACCGAACCAGAGGAACAATCCGGGCACAACTGCGCCGACCAGGGCCTCCGCGACCGATGCCCAGTGCGGGCTGTTGCGCACGCCAGCGAGCCATAGCAGCGTTTGCGCGATGTCGTCGTTGACCGGCAGGAACCAGGCCAGCACCAGCCCGGCCGCGGCGCCGCCCAGGGTGAATTCGTCGGGCAGGATGCGCGCCTCCAGGTCGGAAAAAGTCAGCCCCACTAACAGCGCGCTCAAGAGGCAAAACTTCCCGGCAGCGAGCGACGGTCCAAGCCGCCAGACGAAGACGAAGAACAGCGCAGCGGTCATCAGTTCGACTATCGGATACCGCGCGGGAATGGCTGCTTTGCAATGCCGGCAGCGGCCGCCGAGCAGCGCGTAGCTGAGCAGCGGGACGTTGTCATACCAGGCTATCGGGTGGTTGCACGCCGGGCAGTACGAGCGCGGCCGCACCACCGAAAGATCCTGGGGCAGGCGGTAGATGCATACGTTCAGGAAACTGCCGATCAGCAGACCGAACAGCAGCGCGAGGCAGGCTTCCAGGAGACGTGCCTCTAGCAAGAGAGCACCTGCCGGTAAAGGTGGATGGTCGAGTGGATCATTTGGTCGAGTGAGAAGTTCTCCGCCACGGTTTGGCGTGCGCGCGCCGCCAGCGCGCGGGCCAGTGGGCGATCCGACAGCAGTTCGCGGATGGCGGCGGCAATGGCTTCGGGCTCGTTTTCCGCCAGCCAGCCGTTGTCCCGATGGCGCACGATCTCCGGGATCCCGCCCACGTTACTGGCGATGACTGGCACGCCGGCCGCCATGGCCATCAGGATGGCGGATCCCAGGCCTTCGGAGTGGGTCAGATACAGAAACAGGCCGGCATCCGCCAGGTCGGATTCGAGGTCGCGGGAAAGCAGCAGGTCCACGCCCGCGCGGCGGGTGGCTTCCAGAGCCAGCGCTGTTCCTTTGCGTGGATCGCCGCTGGCGGGCGCCACCACTGTTTCGCCGCCGGCGGCCGGTTCGCCGAGCGGCACGCCGTCGTACACTACCGAAACCTTGTCTTCCGGCACGCCACCTTCCATAAGAATGCCCTTGACGAATTGTGACACGGCGGCGTAGCGGCTGGCATGGCGGTACTTCCAGCGCGAGCGAATGGGAAATGCGACGCGGCGCGAAACCACCAGCGGCGCACCCGCTAAAACGGCGGCCAGCGTGTGCGCGCGGGCATCGTGCGCGTGGATCAGGTCCGCCTGGCGCGAAAGCCGGTGTACGGCCCAGGGCCCGAGCGGCTGCACGTCCAGATGGAGGGCGCGGGCTTTGTCCCACAGCGGCGACGACCGCGGGGAGAGCAGGGTGCAGTCGATGCTTTCGCGGCGCAGACCTTCCATCAGGCGCAGGACCTGCCACTGGCCGCCGCGCATTTCATGGCTGGAATCGAGGTGTAGGATGCGCATGGTGCACAGGCGGGGCTCAAGCCCCGCGCGGGCTTAAGCCCGCCCTCCAGTCATGTTGCGGGCCTTGGCGTATTTTAGAAACGTATAGAACCCGGCCATGTAAGCGATGGTCAGCCCTTCGATGCCGTCCAAGAACCCGGCTTGCACGAAATAAGTCTTCAGAAAAGTCCAGATGGGGTCGAGGATCAGGTGGCCCCATCCCAAGGGCGTCTTGCGGGACACCAGCTCTTCGGCGGCCAAGGTGGTGTAGCGGTCCATGGTCCGCAGATGTTCGGAAAGCGAATCGCAGGTGAAGTGCAGCAGATTCGATTCCAGGTGCCCCACGCGCCCGTGCACCTGCACGCTTTCGTGCACGAAATCGCCCATCCACTTACCTTGCTGGCGGTTGTACAGCCGGACCTTGCGGTCGGGATACCAGCCGCTGTGCAGAATCCAACGGCCCAGATACTGCGCCATGCGCGGCATGGTGTAGGCGTCGAACTTGGGACCGTTTTTTTTGAGGTTCCAGATTTCCCCTTCGAGCGCTTCGCTGAGGGCCTCGTCGGCGTCGAGCGACAGAATCCAGTCGTGGGTGGCGCGCTCGGCCGCCCAGTTCTTCTGGCCGGCATAGCCGCGCCAGGGGCTTTCCAGGACCCGCGCTCCCAGCTTTTCGGCAAGCTCCATGGTGCGGTCGGCCGAGCCGCTGTCCAGCACCACGATCTCATCGCAGCAACGCAGGCTCTCGATGGCCCGGACAATGTGAAGTTCTTCGTTGAGCGTAATGATGGTGGCGGTGATCTTCATGGCGGGCGGTCAGGGGGCGCCCTCCAGCACGGGAGCCGCCGTGAAGCACAGCAGGAAAACGATCAGGGCCGCCAGGGCCAGCCACTTGCGGCCGGTGGAGAGACTGGAGGGGTCCACAATCACCGGGTGGCGCCGCGCCAGGAAGAACAGCGCCACGGCCCACAGCCACCACGGCCACCAGCGGAAGCCCAGTGGGATGAGCGCGGCAATGAAGATCTTGGACAGCAGCTTGTGCCGGTCGCCCACCAGGGCGTAAAGGATGTGGCCGCCATCGAGCTGGCCGATGGGTAGCAGGTTCAGCGCGGTAGCCAGGATCCCGATCCAGGCGGCGCGCGCCACCGGATGCAGGTAGATATCGGCGGCGGGCACTCCCGGAAAGATGGTCTTCTGCAAGATCCAGAGCAGCCCGGGAGTTCCGAACTGGATGTCGCCCTGGTGGGCGATGCCGGGGATCAACTTGGAGAAGGCTACGCCCACCGCCAGCGCGGGCATCAGGAATACGAAGCCCGCCAGAGGTCCCGCCACGCCGATATCGAAAAGGACGCGCTTGGAATAGATCGCCGAGCGGATGCGGATGAATGCGCCAAAGGTTCCCATCAGGGTGGGCGCGGGCAGGAAGTAGGGCAAGCTGGCATCCACGCCGTAGTAGAGGCAAGCGAAGTAATGCCCGAACTCATGGGCCAGCAGGATGGTGAGCAGCGTGAGCGAAAAGGGCAGGCCCTGCCAGATGAGTCCGGGATGGCTCCAGACGTTGACGAAGGCATACAGGTAATGCTCGACGTCGAACGGCAGATTGCGGTTGAAGTCCGCCTGCAGGCTGGAACCCACCAGGGTGGTGGAGATCAGGGTGAGCAGGAACAGCAGCCCGTGCAGCCAATAGCGTTCGTGCAGCCGGGGCAGCACGCGCGGGAACCCGTGGCCATTTCCGTTCTCCGCATAGGCGGGGTAAGTGGCCGCCGAATAATCCTGAGGGGACACAATTCGATTATTTGCGCGCGCCCTACTGCAGCGTCTGCAGTTCTTTGCCGGGTTTAAAGCGCACGGCTTTGCCCGGGGGAATCGACACTTCGGCTCCGGTGCGCGGATTGCGTCCGATGCCGGTCTTGCGGGGCTTGACGTTGAAGACGCCGAAGCCGCGCAGTTCGATGCGATCACCTTGTTCCAAGGCCCTCTTCATGGATTCGAAGACTGTTTCGACGGCCATCTCGGCCTTGGTCTTGGTTATTCCGGTCTTGTTCACGACTTCGTTGATGATATCGAGCTTGATCAAAATGGGCCTCCCGGAGATCGCAGGAGCGCATTCCCCGCTTAGTGTTCAACCACATGATAGGATTACATTTATCCGAAAGTCAAGCTGGCACCAAGAATTGCTTGTGGGGCGGGCCCGGCGGCGCGCGGCCGAGGCCCTCGCGGGACTGCCGCAGCGCGGGCTGGGTACCCGCGCAGACTAGGGGTTGGACAATGCTGGGCCTTCGCATGGCTTGCGGCCAACTGGGCACGAAAAAGACGCGCGCTTAGCACGCGCCTGGAGATTGGCCATTTACAGTGGGGCAGGCTCTCAGCCCAATGCCGCTTACTTTGC
>PMVV01000167.1 GCA_003166475.1 Bryobacterales bacterium
ACCGGTTCCACGGCGGCCGCATGCGCCCTGGCCCTCAAGCGCGCGGGTGCGGCCAAGGTCGCGCTCTTGACGGTGGCCCGCGTGGACCGCCGCATGGGAGTACTCCAATGACCGGCGACCGGCTGCAAAAACCCGTGCTGGTGCTCAACGCCAGCTATGAGCCCATCAACATCTGCGCCGCGCGCCGCGCCCTGGTGCTGGTGCTCAAGGGGGTGGCGTCGGCCGAGGAAGAATCCCTCAGCGCGGTGCATTCGGCGCGCGCGGCCATTCGTCTTCCGTCGGTGATCCGGCTTCTGGAATACCGCCGTATCCCCCATCAGACGCGGGCCCTCTCGCGCAAGAACATTCTGATGCGCGACCGCTACACCTGCCAGTATTGCCATCGGACGCTGCCCTCAGGCGAGCTGACGCTCGATCACGTAGTGCCGCGGTCGCGCGCCGGCGAATCGGCCTGGGAGAACCTGGTGGCCTGCTGCCACGTGTGCAACAACCGCAAAGGCAGTCGCACTCCCGAAGAAGCCGGCATGAAACTGGTGCGGCAACCGCGCCCGTTCAGCCTGCACACCAGCCGTCACCTGATTCGCATGTTGGGCAAGAGCGACGCCCAATGGCGGAAATACCTGTTCTACTGAGAATTCGCGGCGGAATTTCCCGGCGCTTCGAGCGGGTTGGGCAGATGCCGCTCCGTGTAATAGCCGGGATTGACGCGCACCACGATCTGCGCCACCGAGCGGTCCAGCACGCGGAAGTAGGGTTGTGGGTTCAGACCAATCCAGAAGGCCCACACCAATAGCGGCGCGAAGACCGCGATTTCGCGCCAGCTCAGGTCTTTCAGCCCCTGGTTCTTCTCCTTCACCTCGCCGAGCATGGTCCGCTGGAACAGCCACAGCAGGTAGGCCGCGCCCAGCGCGATCCCCACTACCGCCCAAAATGCCCAGTTGAGGGATACCTGGTAAACGCCGCCCAGGATGGTGATTTCGCCGATGAACCCGTTCAACGGCGGCATCCCCATGGAACTGAGCGCCGCCAGGCCGAACACCACGGTGAATATCGGCATCACTTTTATCAGCCCGCCGTACTCCGCGATCTCGCGCGTGTGCCGCCGCTCGTAGACCACGCCGACAATCAGGAAGAGCATGCCGGTGGAGATGCCGTGGTTGATCTGCTGGATGATGGAGCCGGAGATGCCCGCGGGGTTCAGCGCGAAGATTCCCAGCGTGCAGAACCCCAGGTGGCTGACGGAAGAGTAGGCAATCAGCTTCTTCCAATCCGTCTGCATCAGACAGACTGCCGCGCCATAGACGATCGCGATGATGGAGAGCACCGCCATAATGTTCACGATGGTGGGATTCTTGGCCGACTCCGGCAGCAGCGGAAGCGAGAAGCGCACGAACCCGTAGGTCCCCATCTTCAGCAGGATGCTGGCCAGGATCACCGAGCCGGCGGTGGGGGCCTCGGTATGCGCGTCAGGCAGCCAGGTATGGAACGGGAACATGGGAACTTTCACGGCGAAGCCCGCGAAGAACGCCCAGAAGACCCACCATTGGAGGGTTGGCGAGAGGCTGGTGCGCATCAGGTCGGCCAGGTCGAAAGAATAGGTTTGGAACTGCGCGTAGTGCTGGATGTAGAGCGTCAAGATGCCCAGGAACATCAGCACCGAGCCGATCAATGTATAAATGATGAACTTGATGGCCGCATAGGCGCGCCGCTGGCCGCCCCAAATGGCGATGATGAAGTACATGGGCACCAGCGTGGTTTCCCAGAAAACGAAGAACAGCAGCAGGTCGAGCGACATGAAGACGCCCAGCATGGCGGTCTGCAGCAGCAGGAACCACGCGTAGTATTCCTTGAGGCGGGTCTCGATGGCGTTCCAACTCGACAGGACGGCGAGGAAGCCCACGACGGTGGTGAGCATGACGAGCAGGAGGCCGAGCCCGTCGATGCCGATGTGGTAGGAAGCTCCGATCGAGGGAATCCAGGAGCACTGCTCCTCGAACGCCCAGGTCCGGGTGCGATCGAACTGGAAGACCAGCGGCAGGGACACCAGGAATCCAATAAAGGACGCGATATTGGCCCAGAGCTTGATCAGGCGCGGGTTCGACGAAGGCAGGAACAGCAGCACCAGGAGGCCGGCCAATGGCGTGAAGAGGACGATCGAGAGAATGTGGTCCATAGGGCGGATTGGAGAGATTATAATAGCACCAAGCTTTCAGCGGTCGGCTTTCAGCAATCAGCTTTCAGCTTTCAGCAATCAGCTTTCAGCTCAGCCCGGCACCGCCTGCGGCGCGCCGCGCGGAGAGGCTAAAGCTTCGCCCCATGCAGGTCAGACGTTGGTGGGTCCTAACCCCGATGCTTCGTCAAAAGAGCGGCAATAAGTTCCGGCCGGTAACGGAAATTCGTCCTTGTCAGCCGGTCCAACGCGTCCCGCAAATTCACCAAACCTCGGGTTGCCGCAAGATCAAGGACACCGAGCGTTCCGGTAACCTCGAAGCCTTTCGTCAGCGCCGCCGCCGTGCCCTTACGCTCGTCGATGAGAGTCAAATCGGCTTTGAGGGACAGGCCAAGCGCTATCGCCGCTCTCTCGCCGGGGTCCAGTTTCCCGAGTATGGGGTCGTCACTTTCCGGCGCCGTCAGGACTTTGACCCATTCGGGCAGGTCTTCGATCCAAGCCCGCACCGCGGCCTGCGCCGACGGATGGCGCAACTCCTCAGCGACAATCGAAGGAAGTTTGATTTCTTCGAACAACCGCGCCAGCAGCTCTATCAGGCCAATCTGCACCAGGTAGCGAACCGGACTGGTGTCCGCGACGACCAGCAGCATCAGAGCCCGAGGCGCCGCAGGCCGGCGCGTTCACGTTCCAAGTCCTCCAGCGTGTAATCGATCCATACCTCATGCGCGCGGAGGAAGCTGTCGATCTGATCGCTGGTTTCAAAACCCAGCACCCGCCTGAGGTCGGGCTTCGTGAGATGGCCCTGCCGGTATTCCTCGGCCACCAGCGCTTCCAGGGCGCGGCGCGGCAGATCCCCGCCCGCCTCGTGCAGGCGTTGGGCTACGTCGTCGGGAATTTCCATCGTCAGATTCATGGCTCTCCCACTATGGTAGCAGTTGCCGCCCCGGTGACAAGACTTGCGGGCTTGTCGCATTGCATGTCCGGCGTCGCGCAGATGATAACGTATATGTTATTATCGTGATGCTCGACGTTCGGGAATACGCAGATGCCGACGGACGAAGCCCGTTTACGAAGTGGCTGCGCGCGCTCAACGCGCAGGCCGCCGCAAAAGTGGCGACGGCGCTGGAGCGAATTTCGGACGGCAACCTGTCCAACGTCAAAGGGGCGGGGGCGTTCTCGAATACAGGGTTGATTTTGGCCCCGGCTACCGCATCTATTTCGGTCGGGACGGCGGGCAGTTCGTCATCCTGCCTGCCGGTGGCACGAAGAAGCGCCAGCAACTGGACGTCCGGCAGGCGCAAGTGAACTGGGAAGACTACCGGAAAAGGAAGACACAGGAAAAAAGATGGCGCTGACCAAAGACTTTCGTGAAACGATCCGCGAACGCGCCCAGCGGGAGCCGCGGTTCCGAAAGGCGCTGCTTCGCGAAGCGATCGAGCTGATGCTCTCCGGCGACGAGAAGGCGGGCCGCGCGATCCTGCGCAACTATATCAACGCCACGGTTGGCTTTCGGCGACTCGAAGAGGCGACATCCATCCCGGCCAACAGCCTNNAACGGGTGCGATCCGATGGCTGCGGCGAAGAATCTGATAACTGACCCCGGGGGATTGGGTTGAAAACATCGTTGGCCGCGCGGCGCGCCGTTCCATAGCTGGTAAGTTTTGAACGCAGCGCTTCCGTGTTGACAAACGTCAATTGACGTTTTACAGTCGGACGATGATCGAGAGCTTTAGACATAAGGGCCTGCGGAGCTTGTTCGAACAGGACGACGTCCGCAAGGTTAAAGCCGATCAAGTTGACCGTTTGCGGTTAATTCTTTCGGCGCTGGACCAGGCCAGCGACGTGCAGGATATGAGCCAGCCCACGTTTCGGTTGCATCCGCTCAAGGGCAATCGCAAAGGCTTCTGGGAGGGACGATGCTATGCCGATGAAGAATCCCGTTCACTCCGGCGCGCTCGCCAAGGCGAACCTTGACGAACTTAACTTAAGTGTGGCCGAGGCGGCGAAAACGATGAAGATCACGCGCCAGCAGCTTCACAACGTGATGCAAGGCAGAAGCGCCGTCACGCCTGAGATGGCGCTGCGCTTTGAAAAGGCTTTTGGCGGCAGCGCCGAGATGTGGTTGCGGATGCAGGCCGCGTATGATCTTGCCCAGGCACGAAGGAACCAACGCAAAATGAATATCCCGCGCCTTGTCGAGCATCCGTCGCTTTAAGCGCCGCGACGTTTCACAAAGGGTCCTTCGCGCAACGACCGGCAGGCCAAGACGGATGGCGAGCCGGTGTGCTGCGAGTCAGGCTTCGGCAAGTTAGGCGTTTCTTCAAGCTACTGCAGATCGAGAAGTGTGCTTGTTCCGAAGTCCGACAGTGGAGTCAACGATTCCAATGAGGCAGTATAGGGCTGCAATCAGCACGCCGCCCGGATATCCCGCATTTGCGACGACGTGAATCCACGCAGGCAGCAGAATGGACCTGGACTTATAGTAAATGAACCCAAAAAACAGGCCACCAAAGAATATGCCTCCAACAAGTTGGGAGGGGGGCGTGGACACTACATGAGGAACACACCAGAGAACGGCACTCGCCAGTATTGCCCAGAACGCCTTGGCGTTTATCCCGTCCATTAGCAGGATTAGCTTGTCAATCGCGATCACTCGGAAGGCGAGTTCTTCCATGAAAGAGCCAAAGACGGCCAAGAGAAAGAAGCTTCCGGTGGCGGATAGGACGAATTTGCCGCTGATCACGAGATAAACGTGAATGACCGCGAGTATGGCCAGCGACGCAACGCCTCCGCGATTAAATGAAAAACCGTAGTCTGCCGGCCTGCGCTGCTGCCGGATCACGGAATACGCAATCACCCCAACGATGGCCGCCAGCAGGACCATCCACAGGATCTGGATCAGCAACGGCAGGGTCCGGAATTGCCTAGCTCCGTCCAGAGGGCCGTGCACACGAAAATAGTTGCCTGGTATGCCAAGGAAGGTCCAGCCGACTGTGAGGAGAAGTAGCAGCCTGTCACAAGATCCCAGTTTTCGAATGCGATTACGGATGCGTGGCAGGACGTCATTTGCAGACTTCATGACCGTATTATCTTCTATTTCAGTGCATTTGCATTTCTCCTTATCCTACTTGGATAAAAAGTGGGTTTCCAATTCCCTGCCCCGCCGATGTCTCACGAAGTTTTGCATCATCTCTGGAGCGCGCGTAAAACCGGGGCCTCAAACGTTACAAATATCCGCTGAAGAAAATAGAGGCATGAAATCCCGAGATCCGGCGCTGCCACAGCGGCGCCCATGACGGACCCAGAAGATCTGGCGTGCGCCGCGGAATGCGGTGTACGCGGGCCACGCATTCGGCAAAACGGAACCGCCGCGAAAAGGAAGGGACAGACAAGCCCGGAGGCCTGTCCTACAAATTCCCGCGCCGCGCCTGCTCCCGCTCCAACGCCTCGAACAGCGCCTTGAAGTTCCCCTTGCCGAAGCTGCGGCTGCCCTTGCGCTGGATCACTTCATAAAACAATGTCGGCCGGTCTTCCACGGGCTTGGTGAAGATCTGTAGCATATAACCCTCATCGTCGCGATCCACCAGAATGCCCAACTCCGCCAGGCTATCGATGGGCTCGTCGATCGGCCCCGTGCGCGCGGTCAGATCCTCGTAATAAGCCGCGGGCACCCGCAGAAACTCGATGCCCTGGTCGCGCAGCCTGGTGACCGTTTCGATGATGTTATCCGTGGCCATGGCGATGTGCTGCACGCCCGGCCCGCGGTAGAAATCCAGATACTCCTCGATCTGCGACTTTCGCTTGCCTTCCGCCGGCTCGTTAATCGGAAACTTCACCCGGTCGTTGCCGTTGGCCATCACCTTGGACATCAGCGCCGAATATTCCGTGCCGATATCTTTGTCGTCGAAGTGCTGATACAGGCGGAAGCCCATTACGTCGCGATAGAAATCCACCCAGGTGTTCATCTCGCCCCAGCCGACGTTGCCGACCATATGGTCGATGTACTTCAGCCCCACCGGCCGCGCCACGGAATCGTCGCCCTCCACCGGCGCGAAGCCAGGCAGGAAAATGCCGCGATAGTTGCGCCGCTCCACGAAAGAGTGAATGGTGTCGCCGTAGGTGGCGATGGCCGAGATGCGCACTTCGCCATGCTCGTCGCGCAGAGTCTCCGGCTCTCGCACCTCGCCTGCGCCGCGCCCCGTGGTCTCACGGAAAGCCGCATCCGCGTCGTCCACCCACAGTGCGATATCCCTCACGCCATCGCCGTGCAACCGCACATGCTTGGCAGCGGGATGATCGGGCTCGAGCGCGGTGGTGAACACGAACCGGATCTTGCCCTGCTGCACCAGCCACGATGCGCGGTCGCGCGTGCCCGTCTCCGGGCCGCGATAAGCCGTCAGCCGCATCCCGAACGCCGACCGGTAGAAATAGGCCGCCTGCCTGGCGTTGCCCACGTAGAACTCCACATAGTCGGTGCCGTTCAGCGGAAGAAAATCCTTCTCGCCGGTTTGCGTTTCCGTTAACGTTTGCATAATCGCTCCCCCACCGCCTCCACGCAGCGCGCATTTTCCTCGTCGGTGCCCGTCGATATCCGAATGCATTGCGGCAACCCAAAGGCCCCCAGCGGCCGCACGATCACACCCTCGCGCAGCAGCGCTTCCGTCAAGCCGCGCGCTTCCTCCGTGCTGGCGAACGGCAGCATGACGAAGTTGGCGTCCGAAGGAACCACCGCGATCCCCATGCCGCGGAACGAATCCGTCAGCAGCCGCAGCCCGCGCGCGTTCAGCTCCAGCGAGCGATGCAGGAATTCCTTGTCCATCAGCGCGCCGATGCCCGCGGCCTGCGCCAGCGTGCTGGGCTCGAACGGCAGCTTCACCTTCAGCAGATTGGCGATCAGATCCTCGTGCGCGAATCCATACCCGATGCGCACGCCCGCCAGTCCGTAGATCTTCGAGAAAGTTCGCAGCGTGATCACGTTGTCGTAGCGGTAGTGCATCGAGTCCGGATAGCGCGGGTTGTCCTGCGCGTATTCGAAATAGGCTTCGTCCAGAATGATCAGCACGCGCTCCGGGACATGCCGGTAGAAGCTGTCGAATTCGTGCCTGGTAAAAATGGTTCCGGTCGGATTATTGGGATTCGCCAGGTAGACGATCTTGGTGTTTTCGGTGATCTGCGCGGCCAGCGCGGGCAGATCGTAGTGCCAGTCGCGGTAGGGCACGGTGCGGTACTTCACGCCGCGGGAACGCGCCAACACCTGGAAGCCGATGAAAGCCGCATCCGTGGTCAGCACCTCGTCATCGTCGCAAAGGAAGGTCCGGATGATGCCGGACATGATTCCTTCCGAGCCGCTGCCGGCAATCACGTTCTCCGGTTTCAGGTCGAAGTTTTCAGCCAGCGTGCGGCGCAGGTCCAGGCCGCCGTTGGGATAAAGATTCAGTCCGCTCAATTCCCGCCGGATGGCTTCCAATGCCAGCGGCGAAGGGCCCAGGGGGTTTTCGTTGGATGCCAGCTTCGAGACATTGGTCAACCCGTATGTGCGGCGCACTTCGTCGATGGAGCGGCCGGCCTCGTACGGGCGCAGCGATTCGATATATGGCGGAACCAAAGGCATCGGGCTGTCATTTACCATGGTAATTCGGATGACAAGCAAAGGGGCTGCCGCCAATTGACGCTTCCCGCCACGCTGCGCGCGCTCGGTTATCGCAATTTCCAACTGTTCTTCGGCGGCCAGTTGATCTCGCTCACCGGCACGTGGATGCAGAACGTCGCCCAGGCCTGGCTGGTCTACCGGCTCACCGGGTCGTCGGTGCTGCTGGGCCTGGTAAGCTTCTGCGGGCAGATCCCCGTGTTCCTGATCGCTCCGCTGGGCGGTATCGTGGCGGATCGCTTCCGCCGCCAGCGGGTGGTAATCGGCACGCAGACCGCCGCCATGCTGCTGGCGCTCATTCTGGCGGCCCTCACCATCACCGGCGCCGTGCGGATCTGGCACGTCTTCGTTCTGGCGGCGTTGCTGGGGGTGGTAAACGCTTTCGATATCCCCGCGCGGCAGGCATTTTTTGTGGAGATGGTGGGGCGCGAAGACCTGATCAACGCCATCGCCTTGAACTCCTCGATGTTCAACGCCTCGCGCATCATCGGCCCGGCCGTGGCCGGCATCCTGGTGTCCGTCATCGGCGAAGGCTGGTGTTTTTTCGTGAACGGCGTGAGCTACATCGCGGTGATCGCCGGGCTGCTTCTGATGAGGTTGGAACCTCGCAAACCGGTGCAGCAGACCGCATCGCCCCTGGCGGACGTGATCGAAGGATTCCGATTCGTCATAGCCAGCCCGCCCATTCACTACTTGTTGATCATGCTGGGAATCCTGAGCGTGACCGGTATGCCCTACGCGGTGCTGATGCCGATCTTCGCCGACCAGATCCTGCACGGCGGCGCCAAGGGGATGGGCATCCTGATGGGCGCTACCGGAGTGGGCGCGCTGGCGGGCGCTTTGCTGCTGGCCTCGCGCGAAGCGGTTAAGGGGCTGGGGCGCTGGGTGGCGATTTCGGCGGGCGCGTTCGGCGCAGCTCTCATTGCGTTTTCGGTTTCGCGTTCGTTCTGGGTCTCGTGCGCGCTGCTGCTGCCGGTGGGCTTCGCCATGATGGTGGAGATGGCGTCCTCCAACACGCTGATCCAAACCATGTCGCCGGATCGCCTGCGCGGGCGCGTGATGTCGGTCTATTCGATGATGTTCATGGGCATGGCGCCGCTCGGCGCGGTGGTCAGCGGCGTGACGGCCGCGCGCTGGGGCGCGCCCGCGACCGTGGCCGGCGGCGGCGTGATCTGCATGGCGGCGGCCGCGGTCTTCGGCTGGCGATGGCCGGGCTTGCGGTCCGAAGCGCGCCGGCTCATCGCCGCCGCCCAGATGGCCGGAGGCGTGCCGCCTCAGAGTGCTACCGGCGGTAGCGTGGCTATAAAGACGGGTGGTGAAGCAGCGTGATCCTCCGCCGCGGCTTTTACGCGCGTCCCACCGTCGAAGTTGCGCGCGGCCTGCTGGGCAAGATCCTGGTGCACGGCGAAACCTCCGGCAAGATCGTGGAGACCGAAGCCTACCTGGGCGGCGACGATCTGGCCGCACACTCCGCGCGTGGGGTCACCGCTCGGACGCGCGTCATCTTCGGACCGCCGGGCCACGCTTACGTGTACTTCATCTATGGCATGTACGAGTGCCTGAACCTGGTCGCGGAGCCGGATGGCCAGCCCGGATGCGTGCTCATTCGCGCGCTGGAGCCCGTGGCGGGCATTGAGACCATGCAGCGCCGCCGTCCGGCCGCTCACACGATTCGCGATCTGGCGTCCGGACCGGGACGTCTGACGCTGGCGCTGGGCATCAGCCGAGCGCAGAACGGCGTGGATGTGACGCGCGGCTCGCTCACCGTGCGCACGCCGGACGGCGAGGAACCGGTCGAGATCGAGGTCACGCCGCGTATCGGCATCCGTCAGTGCGCCGACTGGCCGCTGCGGTTTACAATCCGGGGAAATCCGTTCGTCAGCCGGTAGTGTAGTGTCCGAACACGGCAGGCCACGAAAAACGATGGCCTGCCCCACAGCTAAGTAGCTACTGGCGTTCCACAACCAACACGGTGAACGACCCCGGTTTCGGTCTCATCCTGGAACCTTGTGCGCCGGCCGGCGGCGCTACCATCTCGGCCGCGGACAGGAACAAGCGCTTAGTCTTTGGATCGATGGTCATCGTCTTGGCGCTTTTCTGCGTCTGAATATCGCCAACGGATTCATATTCGTTGGCGCTCTTCTGCCGGACCACCGACACGGTGCCATCCCAATTCGAAGCGAAGATAAGTTTGTTGTCCGCGTCGAAGGCCACCGCGTCCACCCGTTCGCCGATCGGCAGCGTGGCGATCACCTTGCCGCTGCTTGCGTCCATCACAGCCAGGACCCTGCTGCGGCAGCCGATGAACAGGCGGTCGTTAGCCGTGTCCATGGCGAGGCCGGTAGGAGTCTTGCACCCCGTGATCGGCCATTTGTGGATCACGCTTAAAGCCTGCGGATCGAAGCTGACCACCATGGCGGATTCCTCCAGGTTCACGAATCCCTGGCCGCGCCCGTTCACCACCGCCGCTTCCGCGCCTCCGCCCAGGTCGATCTTGCCGGCCACCGCCTGCTTCTCGGGATCGATCGCGGTGATTTGGGCGGCGTCTCCGTGGCACACCAGCACGCGCTTGGATCGCGCATCGTACAGCACGAAGTCCGGATCCTTGGCAACCGCAATCTTGGCGACAGTCTTAAAGGTATCGGTGTCGAAGACCGATACCGTGGCGTTTCCGCCGTTGGTGACGAATCCGCGATGCAGGTTCGGCACAACAGCGATGCCATGCACGCCGGGCGTGTCTTCGACTTTGCCCAGCAGCTTCCCGGAATCGGCGTCCAGGACGTTTACCTCCGTGCCATGGGAAACATAGAGACGGTTGGCGGAGCCGTCGAAGACGATGTAGTCGAAACCGCCATCGCCAGGCACGGCGTACTTCTTCGTCACTTTCAATCCCGGCGCCTCCGCGGCTGTTGCCAAGGCGGCCGCCGCGGCCAATATCCAGAATCCGACGGATAGTTTCAAGAAAATCCTCCTCTTGCTATGACGGGTCTCGGTCTTACTTATTAACGCTGCCACCGGCATTAACGGCGACTTCCGACCTTTTGCCGTTTTTCTCGATGACGGCTTCGTAGCTTACTGTCGAACCTTTGGTAACCGATTCAACGCGCAAGATCTTGCCGGAGCCCGCCTTGGTCCGAAGGGCCTTTTGCGCGGCTTCCGGGATGCTCTCGAAGGCGGTCGCCTCTTCCACTTCCACGATCGCGCCCGAAGCATCCATCAGGATGTCGCGCGACTTTCCGTTGACCGTGGTCTCGGCTTCGTAATACGTCTTACCGCGCTCCACTTCTCTCGAAAGCCCGCGCAACTTCGCCGTCTTGATCTGTTCCTGGACGGTCTTTTGAACGGGCGGCGGCAGATCCTTCATTTGGACGCGCGTTTCCGCCGCAAACACCGTCAGGGCCGCAAACGCCACCCATACAGAGCGGTCGCGGGCTGCGGTACGGGAGGCTATGCGTTTTCCCACGGATTGAGCAGCGGCACGCCCGTAGACTCGAAATCCGCGGTGTTCCGGGTCATGATGTACAGGCCGTGGCGGCGGGCGGTAGCCGCGATCAGTCCGTCGCTGGCCGGTATTGTGCGGCCGGCTTTCTGCGCCGCTGCTGTGAGTTCGCCCCACATGCGGCAGGTTTCCAGATCGATAGGAAGAAGCCGGTCGCCATAATGACGTTCCAATGTCTGTAGCCAGGATTGGAGTTGGCGCTTCTTTTGGCCGTCCTGCAGAAGCGCCACTCCTTTCACAATCTCGCCAATCGTGATCGCGCTGACGAACAAATCGTCGCTGTCGAGGTCCCGGATGGCGCTCGCGACACCCGCGTCCGGCTTCGGGAGACGCAGTTCGGACAACGTGCAGGTGTCCAGCAACACTTTCACAGTTTCACGTCCCGCACCGGCGACCGGTCGCGGGTGAGGTCCACTCCTTCCAGGCTGGGGCCCTTGGCGGTGAGAAACTCCTTGAACCCCTTGCGCTTGCCGGTCAGCTTCTCATATTCCCGCTGCGCCACGATGACCACCACATCGCCGCGCCTGCGCACGAACTGGGGGCCTTTGGCCAGAGCTTTGTTCACGACCTCGCTAAACCGATTCTTGGCGTCCGCAAGTTGCCACTCCATAAGGATCGTCCTCCTATCTAGCTAATCTAGCTAAATTATGGCACATCCGGCCGCGCGATGCAAGAGCCAAAGCTACTCCTGCCGCAGCGCCACTACCGGGTCGATGTGCGCCGACCGGCGCGCCGGCGCGTAACACGCCAGCATCGCCAGACTAGCCAGCAACAGCGGCGCGCCCACCAGCAGCACCGGATCGTCGCCCCGCACCGACGTCACCGAAAAGAACGTCCCTTTGATCGCGTGTATTCCGGACCAGGCGAAGGCCAGACCGATCGACGTCCCCACCGTCACCAACACGGCGCCTTCCTTCATCACCAACCCCAGCACGTCGCGCTTCTGCGCGCCCAGGGCCAGCCGGATGCCAATCTCGTGCCCGCGTTGGGCCACGGAGTATGCCGTGACACCCGCCACGCCGACCGACGCCAGCACCAGACCGAACACCCCGATCAGGCCGTAGGTCCACGAGGCGCCCTTCAACGCGGACATGAACTGCGCGATCTGTTCGGTCATACTGCGCGCGTTGAACGGCGTGATGCTGGAATCCATGGCCGAAATCTCGCGGCGCACGGCGGCGATGGCGTCCACACCCGGCGCGGCGCGCAGCATCAACGTTACGCCGCGCAAGGATGGCTGGGCGTAGTCGGCCGGATGCAGCGGAAAATAGACCGCCGGGGGTCTCTTGCTTGCCACAACGTCTTCGGTCACGCGCTTGGCCACCCCCACAACCTCATACACGCGGCGTCCCTTTCCCAGTGAGCCGGAGCGATAATCGATGGTGCCGGGCCAAGCCATGAAGGTGCCGGCGGCTTCTGCGTTCTCTACCTCGATCAGCCTTCCCAAGGGGTCCTCTCCTCGCCAGACTTGGCGCACCAGATCCTCGCTGACCACGACCACCGTTGCGCCATCGGCTTCGTCTTCTTTCCGGAAGCCCCGCCCGGTGAGTATTCGGATGTCCGCCGTCTCGAAATAGCCGCGGCCGACAATGTGCTTGCGCGCCCAGTGAACTTCCTGCGAATTCCCAGTTTTGGCGCCAGGAACGGAAAACACCACACCGGCGTTGCCATCCATCGCAACCGGCACCGTATCCGTCAGACAGGCAGCGGTTACGGAGGGCAGCCTCTCGACACGGTCCAAAACCTTCTGAAAGAAATCCGTTGCGCGTCCCGCGGAATACCCATCGCGCACGGGGTCCAGGGAAATCAGGTACAGATTCCTGGGATTGAAACCTTCTTGCACGCCCATCGTGCTTTGTATGCCGAGCCCCATGTATCCGGTGAGCAACAACAGGCTCAGCGACACAGCCATCTGGCACAGCACCAGCGCGTTGCGCAGGCTCCAGCGCCGATGCTTGCGCAGTTGAAGATTGCCGCCCTCCTTCAGCGCGGGTGTGAGATCGGCGCGGGTGGTCTCGAAAGCCGGTGCGAGCCCCAAAATTATCCCAGTCACCATGGTTACGGCAAGGGTGAACAACAGGGCGTGCCAGTCGGGGCTGAGGTCGAACGTTATCGGAATCGGCAGCGGCATCCTCAATTGAGAAAGCAGATGCATCGACCAAACACACAACAGGAAGCCCGGAACGGCTGCGCCCATGGCCACCAGCAGACTCTCGGTCAGCAACTGGCGCACCAGCCGGGCGCGTCCTGCGCCCAGCGCCAGGCGCACCGCGATCTCCTTGCGCCGGTCCGCCGCGCGTGCCAGCATCATGTTGGCCACGTTGGCGCAGGCGATCAGCAGGACCAGACCGCCGATCACCAGGAAGAACTCCCGGAAGAACGGCATGTCCTGCTTGCGGATCGGCAGCACTTTGCCGGCGCTCAACAGCAGAATGCGGCGGCCCTTTCGATCCCTGGCTGCGTCGCCGTACGATTGTTGCAGTTGCTGCGCGACGGCATCCAATTCGGCTTCCGCGGCGGCTTCGGTCACACCCGGCTGCAGGCGCCCAACCACTTGAAACATGGTCAGGTCGCGGCGTTCCAGCGCGTTGCCCGCCAGTTCCGGCGCCAGGCGCGCGTCCACCGTGGCCGGCAACCACACATCCGCGGCAAATAGCGCAGGTGACGCGCCCAGAAACTCCTTCGGCCCGACTCCGATAATCGCCGACGGGTAGCCGTTGATGCGCAGCGTTTTGCCGATCACGGCCGGATCGGAGCCCAGGTGCTCCCGCCAGAACCGGTCGCCGATCACGACGGTGGGCGTGCCGCCCGGCTGCTCATATGTATGGTCGAAGAAACGGCCCAATGCCGGATGCACGCCCAAGGTGGAGAAGTACGAAGGCGTGACCAGTTGCCCCCAGATCCGCTCCGTGCGCCCATCGCTCGAAATGCCGAAGGGCACCGGCGCGACATATGCGAACGTAGACGAGAACAAGTCGTTCAGCTCGCGGTAGCGCCGGTACGCGGGATACGACGACGGCGTTTCGAGCGCGACCAGTTGGTCCGGATTCCCTACGCCCGGAAGATCGCGCAGCATCCCGTTCATCTCGCTATAGGCGCAGGTAGCGATACAGATTCCCAAGCTAAGCGAGATCAGCGCGACGGCCGTGAAGCCCGGCGAGCCGGCCAGCACGCGCAGCCCATAGCGGATGTCCTGCCGCAATTCGGCCAGGTGTTCGGCGGGCACGCGCAGCGCGATATCCAGCAACAAGCGCNNCCGGCCAGCGCGCGGTACATCCGCAGGCCGATCGCCACGGGCCGGTTCGCTTGATTCATCATGATTCCGCTCTCCTTTCCCGCGCTCCGCGCTTGGCGTGGATGACGCGGACCAGGTCTTCCAGTCTTTCGCTTTCGGCCGCCAGCACACGCCGCCCCAACCGGGTGAGCCGGTAGTAGCGGCGGCGCGCATCGTCCTGTTCGGGCGCCGGCCGCGCGCCGGATTCTTCGATGAGATCCTCATCCATCAGCCGCTTGAGGGTGCCGTACAGCGTCGCCGGCCAGAGCCGCACCTTGCCGCCGGTGCGCTCGAGGACCTCCTGCATGATGCCGTAGCCGTGCTGCTCCTGGCCGTCGAGCGACAGCAGAACGTGGAACCAGTGCGGCTTGAGGGGAAGAAAGCTTTCGGGTTTCGCAGGCATATATATATCATTCAATCTATATACTGCTAAGGATCGAAAGTCAAGTGGCTTGGAGGGCGGGCAATCCTGCCCGCCAATTTCAATTCGACCGGGCGAGTGGTCGGCGAATCACGGCAGGAACCAATTCTTCTACCGGGTATCTCACGGGGCGAGGTGTTATGAGTTAGGCGCCCAGATCGGGAGCGCGAGTCCGAGAGTGTTCGATCCCGATATCAAGAAGTTTACCCGGCAAGACTGGAACGGTTGTGCATGGCCGCCTGAACCAAATCGTCCGCTCGTTCCGCTTCTTGCGCTGACCTACCCCAACGTCAGCCAGCCCAACGCCCCGCGCGTGGCGCCGTGCGAGAGCGGTGGATCCACTGCCGGATCCCAAGGCTGCTCGCTCAGCACCATGCGGCTTGCGAACGTCGCGCCGCGGTCGTACGATACCACCATGGCCAAATCCACCAACTGTTCCCCGCCGGGAGTTTTTGGACCGTATTCATAAAATGCGCAGCAGATTTCGCCGCCCGCGGTGACGATCAGATGCGGCTGGAATTCATGCTGGCCGGACTCCGCACAGGCGACCAAAGGCTCTCCGGCCGACGGACCTTGCCACGTCCGGCCGCCATCCAGCGAGCGCCGGTGGTAAAGCCGGGCGCGCCCTTCGCGGTCGTCCGCCCATACGCAGAGCGCCACGCCGCCCGGCGCGATGCAGGTGGCGGGCGCCGTTTCCGGGAGCCCCTCCTGCACGCCGACGATCCCATCGGCGACGGTCACTGGCGCCGAAAACGTTTGCCCTCCGTCCGCGGAATCGGCTGCCAGAATACTGCAGCCGGATGGGCCGGTCATCCACACCACGTGTACCGCGCCGTTCGCATCCACCAGCACTTCGGGATTGAAACACAGCCCGAGGAGCATCGGTCCGGGCCGGCCATGCCCTTTGCCACTCCACGACTCTCCGTCGCTGGTGCGTGCGAAGCACAGCAGATTGCCCATATCGGCGGCCAAATAAACATTGCCCCGGCACGGGCTCGCCGGGTTCAGATCCGCGGCGATCGAGTAACAGCACTCCGAGGTTCCCTCCAGCACCACCGCCGGGCGGCTCCAGTGGATACCGCCGTCTTCGGAACGGTAGACCACCAACGAAGCGCGCGAGCGGTCCGGGTCCAGGGCCAGCGCCGCCAGGTTCAGGGTCCCGCGCGCGTCCATCGCCAGCACCGGTCCCACCACGCCCGCCCATTCCGTATCCACGGGCAACGGCCAGGATTCCCGCCAGGACACGCCTCCATCGAAACTCACACGCGCGGAAATACCCGGCGTGCCGTCGGGCAACCTGATCTCTTCGACGCCCAGAATGTGCTTGGAATCGAGCGAGTTGACCAGCAGCGCGGACACGTTCCGCGCTGCGCCTCGGCCGGCGCGCTTGGGGCGTCGTATGCCTTCCAGTTTCATGGTTTCAGTCATAGATGCCCGGCCAGTCTTTATTATATTTTGACGCAGAGGCATATTGTTTCCTATATTGTGTGCGCAACGGGGCCGGTTCGCGCCATTGGTGTGTCGCTTATTACGAATTCAGGAGTTGCTGGAAGCCCGGCGATCCGACTGTTAACCTTCTCGGATTTGTCTGACAACCCTCAGCCATTGCCTGAGTCCGCCTGAGTCCGCCTGTCTGGCCGCGCCAGCCGTAGATGTTATGATGACCCCTGACCGCCATGCAAACCACGCGTCCCCTGGCCCTGATTACCGGCGCTTCGAGCGGCATCGGCGCCACCTTCGCCCGTCAATTGGCCGTGCGCGGCTACGACCTGGTGCTGGTTGCGCGCCGCCGCGACCGGCTGGAACAGGAGGCCCGCGCCATCCAGGACGGCCATCCCGTGCAGGTTGAAATCCTGTCGGCAGACCTTACCCGCGATGCGGATTTGCGGGCCGTCGAAGAGCGCATCGCCGCCGCTCCGAATCTTGAATTCCTGGTTAATAACGCCGGATTCGGCATCGCCGGGCGCTTCTTTTCGCTTCCCCTGGACGGCCAGGACCAGATGCACCGGCTGCACGTTCTGGCACCCATGCGGCTGATGCATGCCGCGCTCCAGGGCATGGTCGCCCGCAAGCGGGGCAGCATCATCAATGTGTCTTCGGTTTCGGGCTTCGGACAAAATCCCGGCAGTGTCAGCTACTCCGCGACCAAGACCTGGATGAGCAGTTTCACCGAGGGGATCTACATGGAGTTGCAAAGCATCGGCTCGCCCGTGCGGGTGCAGGCGTTGTGCCCCGGCTTCACCCTCTCCGAGTTCCACGACACCATGAGTTTCGACCGTACGCCGATTCCCGCCTGGATGTGGATGTCCGCCGACGAGGTGGTGGACGCCTCTCTGCGCGCCCTCGACCGCGGCCAGTTGTTCGTGATTCCCGGCTGGCGCTATCGCCTGCTGGTCTTCGTCATGCGCGCCTTACCGCGGCCGCTGTATCACTGGCTGTCTATTAAGTACGCGCGCGGAACGGGGCGGGACAAAGGGTAAAACAAGAAGTCAGAAGACAGAAGTCAGAAGTCAGAAGCCAGACATCGCGGCACGACGCATGGCTGCCATTCTGTCTTCTGACTTCTGACTTCTGTCTTCTGCTTTTCACTCACTCGAACCTTAACGCCTTCATCGGATCCACGCGCGTCGCCCGCCGCGCAGGTGCAAGCGCCGCCACCATCGACACCGCCAACAGCACCAGCGCCACACCGCCGATGGTCAGCGGATCCCGCGCGCTCACCTGGAACAGCAAGCTGCTCAAGATCCGGCCGGCCGCCAGCGCGCCGGCGATGCCCACCGCCAGCCCCGCCACCACCGGACGAATTCCTTGCCACAAGACCATCCGCTGCAGCCCGCCCGTGCCCGCGCCCAAAGCCATGCGGATGCCCATCTCCGTGCGCCGCCGCGTCACCGAATACGAAACCACGCCATAGATTCCGAAGCCGGCCAAAGCCAGTGCGGCGGCGGCGAACAGCATCACCAGCATCGTCTGGAAACGGCGCTGCGCCACCGAGTCCGACATTACTTCCTGCAATGTTTGCATCTCCGGCACCGGCACGTCCGCATCCACCTGGTGGATCGCCTCGCGCACACTCGCCGCGATGCCGCGCGGGTCCATTGCCGTACGCACCAGTAGCGAGGCCGACAGCCGCGGGCGCTGCCAATACGGAACGTAGACGATCGGCACCGGGTCCTTGTCCAGGCTGGTGCTGCGGATATCCGCCGTCACCCCCACCACTTCCTCCAACGCCTCGTTGTGCTGCATCCGCCGTCCCACCGCGCTGCGGCCCGGCCACAACCGCCGCGCGGTCCCCTGCGAAACAATCACCACCTTCCGATTGCGCTGGCTATCGTCGAACGGCCGCCCCTCGCGGAAGGGGATGCGCAGTATGTTGAAATATTCCGGACTCACGAATCGCACGTTGACCATGGGCCGTTCGAACAGAGGGCGCCGATCGCCTTCGGCTGCAGCCAGGTCGATCCAAGTTTCACCTTGCAAAGGAAGCGCGGAGACCAGCCCGGTGGAGAGCACCCCCGGCAGGGGCCGCGTCTTCGCCAAAACGCGCTCGAAAAAGGCGGTCTGCTGGGGTTCCTCGGTGTACTTGCTGGCCGGTATCGCCACCCGCACAGCCAGCACGCGCTCGATATCGAAGCCCTTATCTACATGCATCAGCCGCACGAAACTACCCATCAGCAAGCCGGCGGTAATCAGCAGCACGGCGCTAAGGGCCGCCTCCAACCCCACCAGTACGCTGCGCAGATGGGCGCCGCGCCGGCCCTCCGTGGTCGTGTAGCTGCCGGATTTCAACGCTTCCTGCGGGTGCGCCGCGGCGCTGCGCAAAGCGGGCAGGAGGCCGAACGCCACACCGGCGGCGAGCGAGATCAGCACGGCGAAACCCAGCACGCGCACGTCCACGCTTACCTCGCCCAGGCGTGGCAAATCCACTGGCGCCGCGCCCACCAGCACCCGGACGCCCCATGCCGCCAGCGCGATCCCCGCCATACCGCCCGCCAGCGCCAGCACCAGGCTTTCCATAAGCGTCTGGCGCACAAGCTGCGCGCGGCTCGCCCCCAACGCCGTGCGGATGGCGGATTCGCGCGCGCGGCCTGAGGCGCGCGCCAGCGAAAGATTCGCCAGGTTGACGCACAGGATCAGCAACACGGCCCCCACGGCGCCCAGCAGCACCAGCAACCCGCGGCGCGACTGCCCCACCATATCCTCCTGCAACGAAGACATCGCCACGTGCAGGTCCATCCGCTCTGGGATGCGCCTCGAAATCTCAGCTTCTATCACGTCCAGTTCGGCGATGGCCTTCTGCCGGCTTACCCCCGGTCCCAGCCGCGCGATGGCCGTCCAATTGAAATCGCCGGTAATGTCCTCGAAGTCGTCCTTGGAGTAACCCAGCGGCTGGAATATTTCCGTCTTGGGACCCAAGCCCTGCTGGAGAACGTCGCTTTGGCGGGGAAACCGGAATCCGGGCGGCAGCACTCCCACCACCACATGCGGGCGGCCATTCAGCATGATCTTCCGGCCCACGATCGACGGATCGGCGCTGAACCGCCGCTTCCAGAGCGAATCGGAAATGACCGCCACCTGATGCCCCTCGGGATCCTCCTCGTCCAGGAACCCGCGGCCCAATTGCGGGCTGACGCCCAGAACCCGGAAGACGCTCGCGGAAGCCAGCGCGCCGCTGAGCAGTTCGGGCTCACCTGTGCCCGTCAGATTCGGCGCCGACGATCTCGCGATGGCAATCGATTCCAGCGCCGTCGAGCGCTTGCGCCATTCGTAATAGTGGCTGAAGTTGACCGGCAGGCTCGGATACAGGTGCGCCAGCTTGGGGATCGCCTCCCGGATCGAAACCAGCCGCTCCGGATCGCGGTACGGCAGCGGGCGCAGCAGCACGCCGTTCACCACCGAAAAGATGGCCGTATTGGCGCCGATGCCGACGGCCAGGCTCAAAACGGCCATCGTCGCGAATCCCCGCTCGCGCAGCAGGGTTCGGAAAGCGTAGCGAATGTCGTTCCACATGAGGACCTAGCAATAATACGTTTGAAGACGCCGCTGGTTCCGAAAGCAAGGCTTATAATCACATTTAGTCCACCGCCGATAAGCAATATGTGGATACGCACCCTCGGCAGATGGGCTTTTCATTCGAGGATGCCTTGATCGAGCCCGCCAAAACCCGCTTCCGCCTGGAAACCGAGAGTGAGGTCTTGGCCGCCGCTGTCGCGCTCGGTGCCCTCCGGATTCCCGATCTCTCGCCGGCGGAGCAGGCGCTGATCCGCCGGGCTGGCGGCTTGCCGGACGGCGCGGCAGGGTATTTGAAGCGCGACATTGCCCGGAAACGCGATCCGCTCGGCGACGCCTTCACGGTTCTGCGGACGCCTGCGGAGCGTCGCGAACAAGGCGCTACGTATACCCCTTTCGCGATTGTCGAAGCTATGGTGAATTGGGCGGCGGCGTCCCAGGCCGGCGCCGCTCGCGAGCCGCAACGCATCGTCGACCCCGGCGTGGGTTCCGCACGATTTCTCCTCGCCGCCGGCCGCAAGTTTCCCAAAGCCGAGCTGATTGGCATCGACGTCGACCCAGTGGCCACGTTGATCGCCCGTGGCAATCTGGCGGCGGCCGGATTTGAGAACAGATCGCGGATTCTGCTTGCCGACTACCGCGACGTGAAGCTGCCCCTGGCGAAGGGAAGGACGCTTTACGTGGGCAATCCGCCATACGTTCGGCATCACCTGCTGCCGGCCAAATGGAAGCGCTGGCTGACCACGGAAGCTCGCGGCCTCGGGTACGAAGCCAGCCAGCTTGCGGGGCTGCATGTCCACTTCTTTCTGGCCACCGTGTTGCAAGCCAAAACCGGCGATTTCGGGTCGTTCATCACCGCCGCCGAATGGCTCGATGTCAACTACGGCCGCCTCATGCGCAACATGTTCTTGAACCAACTGGGCGGGCAAAGTCTTACCGTAGTGGAACCCACGGCCCGGCCATTTGCCGATGCCGCCGCGACCGCCGTCATCAGCACCTTCCAAATCGGATCGAAGCCCAAGAGTATTCACATCCGGCGGGTCGATCACGTCGGCCAGATAGAGCCGCTGCAAGGTGGCCTGGTGTTGCCTCGGGACCGGCTGGAAAGCCAGGCCCGCTGGTCGCACCTGACGCGGCGCACCAAGGCTGCCCCACCCGGCTTTGTGGAACTCGGCGAGCTCTGCCGCGTGCATCGCGGCCAGGTAACCGGGGCCAACCGTGTATGGATCGCCGGAAAGCATAGCTTGGGATTGCCCGCCGGCGTCCTGTTCCGCAGCGTGACGAAGGCGCGCGAGTTGTTCCAGGCCGGCCGCGCCCTATCCGACCGNNCTGAAAGCGCCCGCGCCTGTCCTCGCCACGTATATGGCGCGGCGGCCGCCCGCGTTCGTCCGCAACCTGATCGATGCGCGGCATATCAACATCGCCCACGGTCTGTACCCTCGCGACCCGCTGGCTTCCGAAGTCCTGGACCGGCTGGCCGCATATCTCGCCAAGGCCACCGATGTGCGCCACGGGCGGACCTACGCCGGCGGGTTGACGAAGTTCGAACCTCGCGAGATGGAGCGCCTTTTGGTTCCCGGACCTGAACTTCTCTTGCAGGCGGAATGATGATCGCTCCGCCGCGATGGACCGACGAACAACTTGACGCTGGCATCCAAGTCGCGATCGGCATCTTCCGTCGCCAACGCATGCACGAGCCGCTGGAGTCGTATCTTCAGGCTTTCGCGCATTACGAGGGCTTCGTCGGTGAATTGCTCGCCGCCAGCGCCGATTTGACGGAAATCGATCGCCGCGCAACTGAGATCCTCACCAATCCGAACTTTCTGGAAGCGTTCCGGTACTTCGCAGGTCCGCCATTATCCGCGGACGACCTCAAGACCCTAAGCGAAGGCGTCCTGAGCCCGGCACGTCTGCGCAAGGATCCAGCCATGGTGCGTCGTATTGTTGACATCGTGCGCATGGGACTCGACCGCCGCCGTTTCCCGTGGATCTCCGAAAGCCGCGAACCCACGGCCGAGGAACGCGCGGCGGCTGTGTTGGCTTCCGCCGCTCTGATGGCGGCTCGCAGCGTCGAAACCGCCAGACGCCAGGAGGGCAAGGAAGCGCAGGAACTCCTGGTTGCCAGCACTCTCAGCAGCGCTGGCATGCAGAGAGTCGATACCAGGGCGATACCCACGCTGAACCTCGCTCCCAACGCCGGCGAGTTCTGCAGGGAGAGTGTGTTGGGCTCGCGCAAAGCGGATATCGTCGTCCGCCTCTGGGACCACCGCATCATGCCCATCGAGTGCAAAGTTTCGAACTCCGCCCTGAACTCGATCAAGCGCCTCAATAACGATGCCGCCGTGAAAGCCGAGACGTGGACCAAGGATTTCGGCACCCGCAACATCGTGCCCGCCGCGGTGATCGGCGGAGTTTACAAGTTACGGCATCTTTCGGATGCCCAGCAGCGCGGCTTGGCGCTTTTCTGGGCGCATGACCTTCAGGAGCTCGTGTCCTGGATCGAACAAACGCGCTGAGCGCCGGCTCAGCCCGCATATCGGACGACCACCAGCTCGGCGGCTGCATCCACGGCGGCGAGAATCTGATCGACCCGTGACATGGTTGTCTGTTCCAACTCAGTGTCACTACACTGCTGGCACTGAAGCACCGGGAGCGACTTGAAAATCACAATCGAGGAATCGCCGATCTTGAAAGGCAGATCCGTTACTCGCGATTCCAATAGCCCCCCGCAAATTCGGCATCTCATCCTGTCCTCCTAACACGTAACCCATTGTCCCATCCTTCCAACCACGCACACTCCCCCGCCCCACCGCTACAATAAAAACGTGACAGGTAACGACATCCGACAGGGCTTCCTCGATTTCTTCGCCGCGCGCGGCCACCGCGTGGTGCGCAGCTCCTCGCTGGTCCCCGCCAACGATCCCACTCTGCTGTTCGCCAACGCCGGCATGAACCAGTTCAAGGACACTTTTCTGGGCCTCGAAAAGCGCGACTACTCGCGCGCCACCACCTCCCAGAAATGCGTGCGCGCGGGCGGCAAGCACAACGACCTGGAGAATGTCGGCTACACCCGCCGCCACCACACCTTCTTCGAAATGCTCGGCAATTTCTCGTTCGGCGATTACTTCAAGGCCGAAGCCATCGAATACGCCTGGGACCTGGTCACCAAGGACTACGGCATGCCCAAGGATCGCCTCTACGTCACCGTCTTCCGCGAGGATGACGACGCCGAGCAGCTCTGGCAGAAGGTCGCGGGCGTGCCCAAGGAGCGTATCTTCCGCTGCGATGAGAAGGACAATTTCTGGCAGATGGGCGACACCGGCCCCTGCGGCCCTTGTTCCGAAATTCACTACGACATGGGTCCCGCCGCCTCCGAGCCCGGCCACGAGCACGAAGCCTTTCCCAGCGATGCCGGCGGCCGTTTCGTCGAAATCTGGAACCTAGTCTTCATGCAGTTCAACCGCGACACGAACGGCGTCCTCACGCCCCTGCCGCGGCCTTCCATCGATACCGGCATGGGCCTCGAGCGCGTCGCCGCCGTGCTGCAAGGCAAGCTTTCGAACTACGATACGGACCTGATCCTGCCCATCATCGCCCGCGCCGCCGACATGTTCGGCGTATCCTACGGCGCGGATGCGCGCGTCGATACGGCCCTGCGCATCGCGGCCGACCATTGCCGCGCGACCACTTTCCTGATTGACGACGGCGTGCTGCCCGCTAACGACGGCCGCGGCTACGTGCTGCGCAAGATCATGCGCCGCGCCATGCGCCATGTCCGCCTGATCGGCGTCGAAGATCCGTTCCTCTACAAGCTCACCGGCGCAGTGGCCGAGTTGATGAAGCCCGCCTATCCCGAGCTGATGGAGAGCGTGCAGCGCATCGCCCGCATCGTGAAGGACGAAGAGCATCGCTACGCGACCACCTTCCTGGTGGCCGAGCGCGTCTTCAACGACGAAGTGAAATCGCTCGCCGGCCATGTGATTCCCGGCGCGCTGTCCTTCAAGCTGTACGACACTTTCGGCCTGGCGCTCGACGAGCAGGAAGACATGGCGCGCGACCGCGGCCTGTCCATCGACCGGGAAGGCTTCGACCGCGAAATGGAGCGCCAGCGCGGGCGCGCCCGCGCAAGTTGGAAAGGCGCAGACAAAGGCGCTATCGCCCCGGCCTATCAGGAATTGGTCGAGCAGGGCCGCACGAAGTTCCTGGGCTACGAAGACCTCACCGCCACTTCGCGCGTCGCGGGCCTGCTCGTCGAGCGCGAGCTGCGCGACGAAATCGGCCCGGGCGTGGAAGCCGAGTTGGTGCTCGACCGCACGCCGTTCTATGCCGAAACCGGCGGCCAGGTGGGCGACAGCGGCAGCCTGTTCATGTTGAGCGGCGAGAAAGCCGCCGACGTGCAGACGGCTTATCCACCGGTGCCGGGCCTCACCGTGCATCGCATCGTCTCGACCGCGCCCATCCGCGTGGGCGACGAACTGCGCGCGGAAGTCGCCCGGCCGCTGCGACTCTCCACCATGCGCAACCATACCGCTACGCACCTGCTGCACGCCGCGCTGCGCCAGGTGCTCGGCACGCACGTCAAGCAAGCGGGCAGCGTGGTCGAGCCGCCCCGGCTGCGTTTCGATTTCACCCACTACGCCGCCATGGACAAGGCCGAAATCGAGGAAGTCGAGCGGCTGGTGAACGAGCAGATCCTGCGCAACAGCGGCGTCGAAACCAAAGTGCTGCCGCTCGAACAGGCCGTCGCCACCGGCGCGATGGCTTTGTTCGGCGAAAAATACGGCGACCAGGTGCGCGTGGTCTCGGTGCCCGATTTCAGCAAGGAACTGTGCGGCGGCACGCACGTCCAACGCACCGGCGATATCGGCGTCTTCAAGATCGTCTACGAAGGCAGCATCTCGGCCGGTGTCCGCCGCATCGAAGCCGTAACCGGCGAGGGCGCCGTGCGCCAATATCAGGAACTTACCGGAACACTGCATCGGCTTTCCGAATTGTTGAAAGCCTCCGAGCCGGAACTGGTCGAGCACGTGGAGAAGATGCTGGCCCGCGAGAAAGCCCTCGAACACGAGAAGCGCGATCTCCGCAGCCAACTGGCGCACGCGGCGGCGGGCGGCCTGGAGAGCCAGGCGCACACCGTAAACGGCGCCCGTGTGCTGGCGGCCCAGGCCGACGCGCTCGATCGCCACCAGATGCGTGAACTGGTGGACGCGTTGCGCAACAAATGGGGAAGCGCCGTGGTGGTGTTGGCATCGGTCGAAGATTCCACCGTGTCCATCGTCTCGGCCGTAACCAAGGATCTCACCTCCAAAGTGCACGCGGGCAAACTCGCCGCCGCGCTGGCGCAAGCGGTCGGGGGTAAGGGCGGGGGCCGTCCCGACATGGCGGAAGGCGGCGGCAAAGACCCCGCGGCTCTGCCCGCCGCGCTCCAGCGCATCTACACCGAGATCGAGGGCAAGCTGTGAATCGGTTCGACGTCATCGTAGTCGGCGCAGGCCCTACCGGCTTGGCGTGCGGCATAGAACTGCAGCAGCGTGGCATCCAGACCGTGTTGATCGAAAAAGGTTGTGTGGTGAATTCCCTCTACAACTACCCGACCAACATGGTCTTCTTCACCACTCCCGAACTGCTCGAAATCGGCAACATCCCCATGACCAGCCTCAACGAAAAGCCCAACCGGCATGAGGCGCTCAAATACTATCGCCGCGTGGCGGACCATTTCAAGCTGAATATCCACGATTACGAGCGCGTCGCAAACATCGCCGGCCAGGATGGCGCGTTTCAGGTGTTCACCACCGATCGCCTGGGGTGTCATCATACTTATACCGCTCGCAAAGTGGTCCTGGCGACCGGATACTATGACGTGCCTAACTTATTGCATGTTCCCGGCGAGGAGTTGAGTAAGGTACTGCACTATTACAAGGAGCCACACCCGTACTATAACCACGACGTAGCGGTGGTCGGCGCCAAGAACTCCGCTGCCATCGCCGCATTGGAACTGTTCTGGACCGGCGCACGGGTCACACTGATCCACCGCGGCGCTGCAATCTCCGAAAAAGTGAAGTACTGGATCAAGCCCAATATTGAAAACCGCATCAAGAGCGGAGAGATCCAGGGGTACTTTAATTCACAGGTTGTGGAAATTCGGCCCGATGCCATTATCGTCGCCACGCCGCAGGGCGAAGTGGCCCTCAAGAACGACTTCGTGTTTGCGTTGATTGGCTACAGTCCCGATCTCAACTTCTTGAATTCTATAGGGATTTCGCTCGATCCCGAGACCCGGAGGCCGCGCACCGACCCCCAAACGCTGGAAAGCGAGCGGCCCGGAATTTACCTGGCCGGCGTCATCGTGGCGGGTATGCACACCAACGAAATCTTCATCGAGAACGGACGCTTCCACGGCCAGCAAATCGCCGAATCCGTCGCCGCCAAACTTTTCACCTGAAACATTTGCCCCGTAACTCTCACTACCCAATGTGAGCGGCTCGCGAAACTCGTCTCACTACGCACTTTGAAACCAGGAGCCATGTTTTCGTATCTAAGGAGTTGAAGGGGGTAGCGGCCATGTTAAACAATTTGATGAATCTTCTCTTGGGATGCTCTCACCGCAGGACCACATTCCCCATCACTCCCGCGCGGAAAGCTGGCTTTTCATCGGCTCCCGGTCCGCGGCACTCTACTTATGTCGTGTGTCTGGATTGCGGCAAGGAGTTTGGCTACAACTGGACCGAGATGCGCATCGGCGATCCAGTTGCCGCACCCGTCACCGCCGAAGCTGCATTTTCCACAGCGCACCACTAGTGCAGTGTCCAAGAAATAGCTGTACAGCAGATTCGCTGTGGG
>PMVV01000412.1 GCA_003166475.1 Bryobacterales bacterium
ACTTTTATGTCGCACACCCCTGCAAGCCGGCTTTTCAGCCGGCTTGGACGCGCTGGAAAGCGCGTCCGCGGGCAGGATTGCCCACCCCACTGAGGCCCTTAGCTCTTAGGCAGGGCGAAAGCCACGTAGCTTCCGCCGGAGGGCGCGCCGGATTTTCCTCCCCCTGCGGCGACCACCACGAACTGGCGGCCATTCACCTCGTACGTCGCGGGCGTGGCGTTGCCCGCCGCGGGCAGCGTGGTTTCCCACAGCAGCTCGCCGGTGGCCTTGTCATAGGCGTGAAACTTGCGGTCGTGGTTGGTGGCGGCGATGAACAGCAACCCGCCGGCGGTTACCACGGGCCCGCCGTAGTTCTCACTGCCGGTGTGGCGCAGGCCTTTGGCTGCCAGCTCGGGATACTCGCCGAAGGAGATCTTCCAGGCGATCTCGCCCTTGTTCAGGTCGATAGCGTTGAGCGTTCCCCAGGGCGGCTCGACGGCCGGATAACCATCCGGATCGAGGAACTTGTTATAGCCGTCGTGCCGGTACTTCTGCTCGATCGGCCAGGGGCTGGGCGTCATCCCGGCCACGGCCAAGTCTTCGCCGGTCGCCAGGTAGGCGACGATAGCGGACACGGCATCGGGCGGCAACTGTGCGAACGCCGGCATGCGGCCGCTGCCGTCGTGGACAATCGCGGCGATCTGCTCGCGCGTGCGGCGGGCGGCGATGCCGGTTAGCGCCGGGAATTCCGGAGGGCTGCCTTTCCGGTCCTGGCGATGGCAGCCGGCGCAGCGTGCGTTGTACAAGCCGCGGCCGGTGGTCTTGCGTCCTTGCGGCGATTCCACCAGGCGCAGAATCCACGGCATTTCGTTGGCGTTGACGTAGAGCAGCCCGGATGCGGGATCGAAGGCCGCGCCGCCCCACTCGGCGCCTCCATCAAAGCCGGGAAAGATGACGGTGCCTTCTAGGCTGGGCGGTACAAACTGGCCCGCGCTGCGCACCTGACGCAGGCGCGCGAGGACCGCGGCGTGCGCTTCGGGCGTCCGGTTGGTCGCTATGTCCGCGTTGAAGATCTGGCGTGCGAATGGCGGCGGTTTCAGCGGCAGCGGCTGACTCGCGGCGGTCGCTTCGCCTTCGACTTCGGTGGCGGGCACCGGCCGCTGCTCGATCGGGAAAAGCGGCTTGCCGGTTTCGCGATCAAACAGGAATATATGGCCGGATTTGGTGACCTGCGCGACGGCGTCGACCGGGTGACCATCGTGCTGAACCGTAACCAGGTTGGGTGGCGCGGGGAAATCGCGGTCCCAAAGGTCGTGGTGAACGGCTTGGAAATGCCAGACGCGCTCGCCGGTTTCCGCCTTCAGCGCCAGCAGCGTGTTGGCGAACAGGTCGTCGCCTTTGCGATTCGAACCATAGAAATCGAAGGACGCCGAACCGGTGGGGACGAACACCAGCCCGCGCTTTTCGTCGAGGCTCATGCCGGCCCAATTGTTCACACCGCCGATGTACTTCCAGGCGTCCTTCGGCCAGGTGTCGTAGCCGAGTTCGCCGGGGTGCGGGATGGTGTGAAACGTCCAACGGATCTTGCCAGTGCGGGCGTCGTAGGCACGGATATCGCCGGGCGAAGCGGGCAACGTTTCGCTGACGATGCTGCCCATGACGATCAGGTCCTTATACACGATGCCAGGGCTGGTGGCGGAGATGGACATCTCTTCGGGCGGGCGCGCGAGACCCTGCCGCAGATCCACGCGGCCGTTCTCGCCAAAGCTTTTGATGGGCGCGCCCGTGCGCGCGTCCAAGGCGTACAGCCAGTGGCTGGCGGGGAGGAAGATGCGCTGGTCCGCGCCGTCCGCCCAGTACGTGACTCCCCGATTGCGAGCTTTGCCGAAGGGCCGCTCGTTCTGCCGCGGATCGAAGGCCCAGCGCAGCCTGCCGGTGGCGGCGGCGAGCGCGATCAGCCGGAGCTTTGGCGTAGTGGCGTAGAGCAGCCCATTCACGACGATGGGATTGCACTCCATTTCGGAATCCTGGAAAGCGTCGCCGGTGTCATAGGTCCACGCGATTTCAAGGCGGGCAACGTTGCCGCGATTGATTTGGTCGAGGGTCGAATAGCGGATGCTGTCGGGGCCGCCACCGTAGACGCTCCACTCGCGATACGGTTCGGCGGCTTGGAGGGCGGCGCTTAGGAGAGCGGCGCCGATGAAGATTGCGGCTGGGGTCTGCACGATGACTCTCAATATAGCGCGGCGAGTTACACTTGCGGCTGATGATCCGATTGTTCGCCGGTTTCCTTTTGCTCCTCGGCACGTCGTGCGCGGCGGAGACGCTGGGCTACCACGAAGTGAAGACGGACGCCGCCGGGAGTATCGTGCCTTGGTACGGCACGGGTCCGGCGCAGGCTTACGACCAGGTGGTCCGGCTGGTCTGGGGGTTTTGGCGCGACATGCGGCGGTGCCCCAACGGAGTGCCGTATTATCTGCAACACCAGGTCTGGAAAGCGGACCAGGACGATCCGCGGGGGTTGGGCGGCGACCAGATCGGCATGGCGCTATCGTCGTGGAATCTGCTGTATGGATACCTGGGCGAGCCGGCGGTGAAGGCCAACATGGTCCGGATGGCCGACTATTGGCTGGCACACGGGATGTCTCCCGCCGATGCGCGCTGGGCCAATCTGCCGTATCCCTACGATCTGGACGTCCACTCGGGCCAGTACGATGGCGACATGCGCGCGGGCAAAGGCTACCTGCAGCCGGATAAGGCGGCGAGCTTCGGCGCGGAACTGGTGATGCTTTATAAGATGACCGGCGACCGGAAGTATCTGGACGCCGCGGTGGCCATCGCCAACACCCTGGCTGCACGCGTTGGGGCGGGAGACGCCGACAATTCGCCGTGGCCGTTCCGCGTGCATGCGGTCACCGGCGAGGTGCATCGGGAGACCAAGGATGGCAAGACTTACACGGCTTCTTATACCAGCAACTGGACTGGGGCGCTGCGGTTGTTCGACGACTTAGCCGCGCTCGGGCGAGGGAACGCCGCCCAGTATGCGCGGGCGCGGGCGCTGGTGGCGGCTTGGTTGAAGCGCTACCCACTGAAGACCAATCGCTGGGGGCCGTTCTTCGAAGATATACCGACCAGCACGCCTTCCGACACCGAGATCAACGCCGATACGATGGCCGCCTGGATACTGGAGCATCCGGCTTTCGACGCTCAGTGGCGCGAGTTGGCGAAGGACGCACTGGACTGGAGTTATGCGACGTTTGCCAACCAGGAGTTCACCAAGTGGCATGTGATTCCGATCAATGAGCAGACCGCGTATAAGGTTCCGGGCAATAGGACGGTGTTTACCAGCGGGCA
>PMVV01000125.1 GCA_003166475.1 Bryobacterales bacterium
GCGTCAGGCGGCCGTGAAAATGCTGCACCTCGGTCACCGGGCCCACGGGCCGTTTGGCGCTCGGGTCCACGGCGCGCGTGAAGATGCACTCGAACCCGTCGTGTACGCGGGTGAAGTAGATGCGTCCGCCGGCGGGAGACCAGCGCGGATAATCGCCTTCTCCCAGGTCCACCCATTGCGCGGCCGGAACGTTTTGCAGTCCGCGAAAGGGCGCGGCCCACATGCGCGGCTGGCGGCCGCCCTGTTCGGAGGTGAACAGCACCCAGCGGCCATCCTTGGAGAAATTGGCCAAGTATAGGTTGGTGCTGGGATGCGAGTAGATTGCCCGATGCTCGGCGGTCCTGGTGTCCCACGCCATGATCGAGCGATGGACCGGGATGCTTGCCAGGAGCAGCCATTGGCCACCGCTCGAAAGATCCCAGGGCACGCCGTCAGCCTGCATTCGTCCCCACGATTCTCCGGTCTTCAGATTCAGCACATTCAGGATCGGAGGAGTTTTTTCGGTTGCCGCAAGGGCGATACGCAGGGTAAAGACACCGTCGGAGCTGAGCAGTAGAGCCCCCGGCAACGGCCTTTGCGCGCCGGTCCGGTAGTCATCCAAGAAGCTCGTCTCGCTCATGGCGACCAAGAGCAACGAACCGCCGTCCGGGGTGAATTGCGCAGAACGGACGTCGCGATCGATGCCGGTCAGCGGCATGAGTGGTCCGCGCACGGCTCCGCCCTCCGCGTCAATGGGCACTGCCCACGCGCTGGACCGGTGGCCGACTGNNGGCCAAGACCGTACCATTGGCGGATGCGGCGCAACCGGAGATCTCCAGTTGCGGAGGGGGCAGGGGGCTAGAGTACCGGCCGGAGAGGCCGGCCGGCTTAAGCAGGAAATCGCCCATCAACGGGGACGATCCAACGTAAAGGAACCGATCTCCCGTCACGGCGCAGGCGCGTTCGTCCGGGTGGTTAGGATCGCTGAATTCCGGTATAATTTCGGCTGGGCCGCCGTCCAGCGGAGCGCGCCACAGCCGCAGAGTGGCCTGGTCGTCGACTGCCAGGAAGAGCACGCTCCGGCTATCGGCACTCCAGGCGGATCCCTGGACCGACGATGCATTTCTGGCCAGCCGCACCGGCGCGCCTCCCTGTGCCGGCACGCGGTAGAGCATACTCATGTTGGACGCGAGAATGTCCCCGACGTTCTCGCTGACGCTCAGGTACGCGATCCACTGGCCATCCGGCGAGAAGCGCGGGACCCGGCCGCCCGCCACCAGCAGCCGCGCGGGGGCGCCGTCCGCAGAGGGCGCCACGGGCTGCAAGTAGATGCCGGCGGGTTGGCGTGCGGAATGAAACGCCAGCCAACGGCCATCGGGCGAAAGCGAAGGTTCGTCGTTCACGGCCTCGCCGCCGGTCACGCGTTGGGCCGCTCCGTTGGGCATCGGCCTCAGCCAAATGTCCGGACGCGTGCCGTTTTTCCCCGGCGATGCGAACGCCAGCCAGTTGCCGTCGCGGGAAAGCGCGGGTTGCATGGCGTTGGGTACGCCTGCATCAAAAGGTGCGAGCAAGTGGGCGCTGGGTGGAGCGCGCAGAAGACGGAACCCCAAAAGCGCGCCGGAAACGATCAGCACAGCCGCCATCGCGGCCCAAAAACTCTGGTGCGGTTTCCGCGCACGGACCCGCTGCCCTTGCAGATAGCGGGCCAGGTCCGCATCCATCTCCGCAGCGGACTGATAGCGGCCGGCGGCATCCTTGCGCAACGCTTTCGACAGAATGGCGTCCAGCGACGCGTTGAGCCGTGGAGGTTCCGGCTGCGCGCGGGCTATGACCGTTGCCACGGCAGCCGGCGACGGATCGGCGATCCGGTAGGGCAAGCGGCCGGTGAGCAGGCGATAGAGCAGCACGCCGGCCGAGTAGAGATCGGCCGGCACGGCGACGGGCTCGCCGCGCACCTGCTCGGGGCTGGCATAATCCGGGGTGAAGGCGAAGACGCCAGTCTTGGTAAGGGCGGTTTCGGCGGTGGCGTCGAGCAGGCGCGCGGTGCCGAAATCCAGCAGCTTCACGTTACCCGATTCATCCACCAGGATGTTGGACGGCTTCACGTCGCGATGAATCACGTGGCGGCCGTGCACGTAGGCCAGGGCCTCGAGAACCTGGCGCGCGAGAGCGATGCGCGCGCGGGTGTCGAGCTGGTGGGTGTCGCAGAAGCGGTCGATGGTCAGGCCGGGGACGAATTCCATCACCAGGTAGGGGAGGCCGGCCTCGGAGACGCCGCCATCGATCAGGCGCGCGACCTTTGGATGATCGAGACTGGCCAGGAACTGGCGCTCACGGCGGAAGCGTTCTTCGATCTCGGGGGAGGCCAGAGCAAGCGGCACAACCTTCACGGCCGCCGCCATGCGGAAGGCGCCGTCGGCGCGTTCGGCCAGGTAAACGGTGCCCATGCCGCCGCGTCCGAGCAGCTTGACGGCCTGCCAGGCGCCGAACCGCGGCAACCGCTGCGCGGGCGTGGGCACGGCGGCGCGGATGCGTTCGTGATTCTCGAGCAGAAGGGCAACTTCGGCGCGCAGGTTCTCATCGGCGCCGCACCGTTTGCCGATGAAGGTGTCCCGTGGCGCGCCCGGCGGCTGCTCCATCGCGGCGTAAAAGATCTCCTCGACCTCCCGAAATCGTTCCAGTTCAGTCGGAGTCATAGCAGATCCTGTGCATCGTGGCGGCCGAGGGTCGAGGGGAAAGGCCGATTAACAATCGGCCTGCAGGTTGACAACCTGCCCCACNNGCAGCCGCAACCAAAAGAGGCGGTCTGAGAGGCCGCCGCAGGCCGAGGGCCTGCCCCACGAAAAATCGGCGCTCTGTAATACGGCGTTTTCCACCTACCCGCCGAGACGGCGGCGCAGCCAGGCCAGCGAAAAGTGCAGGCTGCGTTCCACCGTCCGGCTGGAAATCTCCAGGATTTCGGCGGTTTCCTCGACCGTGCAACCGAGGAAGTAATGCAACTCGACCATGCGGGTCTTGAGGGGATCGAATTCGGCCAGGTCGTTGAGGGCTTGCGAAAGATCGAGGGACTCGGCGCTCTCGCCGCCCAGCCAGGCCAGTTCCGCGTCAAGCGGCGCGCGCTGCCAGCCCAGGCCGCGCTTTTCCGATTTGGCCTTGCGCGCGGAATCGATGAGCACGCGGCGGGTGAGCTGCGCGGCGAAGGTAAAGAAGTGTGCACGGTCCCTGAGCGACAGCCGGCGCAGGCGCAGCAGGTCGATGAAGACTTCATTGACCACGGCCGTGGCCTGCAAGGTATGGTCCGGGCGCTCTTTGTGCAGGTAGGCTTCGGCGATGGCGTGAAGCTGATCGTAGACCAACGGGGCCAATGCTTCAACCGCGCCCGACTCGCCCTGCTCCCAGCGCGCAAGGAGCTGGGTAATCTCTCCTTTCCCGGAGTTTGCCACCCTTTAATCATAAACTGCCGCGGGGAAGGCGTGGCCGGCGAAACTGGTACTGCACGATGCAGTACGGCAATCCCGATCGGGCCGCCCTCACATAGATACGGCGCAAGCCGTGCGGAAAAAGCGCCACGGAACCGCTTAAACAGCTTCCTTGTCGGGTTTTGGCGCGTTTTTGCGCCGTATTAAGTGAACCGGTGAAAGCCCTGGCTACCCCGTATTGACGGTCACTCACAGGCAGCCGATGGTTACGGCCGGGCAAGTAACAAACCCCCGGGTGCCCCAAGCGTTTGATGGCGGATTCCCGGCCGATATCCGCGACGTTCGGAGAGGCGCCGACCCAATCCGGCCGGCCAGCGATCGTTCTTTCGAAGAGACGCCAGGGAGGTTACACAGTGTCAACGACGAAGAAGGCTTCCGCCCAGCGCCTGCAGCGCGATAAGCTCCGGTTTCCAATTGAGAAGGACGTTTGCTACCTTTGCGTGAAGCGCGGCAGGATCTCGGCCGTTGGTGTAGGCAAAACCTTTCAGATCAGCAGCCGCGAGGTGCGCTTCACGACCCAGGATCCCCTCATGCGAGGCGAGAGAGTGCGACTGGCGGTGGACTGGCCCGCCATGCTGGGCGACGCCTGTCTGATGAAGCTGGAGATCCACGGCTCGGTAATTCGAAGCCTGCCCGGCGCGGCCGCGGTGGACATCGCACGCTACGAATTCCGGACACGCGGCGCCACGCTCGGGCTGCCGCATTCGCGCTAAGTACAATACTGTTCACTTAATGATGTTTCGGTGGGGCAGGCGATCGTTTTATGTCGCCTGCCAATCGCTCCCCGAAGACGGCAGACCACAAAGTGCGATGGTCTGCCCCACCGGCGTCTCCCAACTCCGGATCAGACCGCCCTTACTCGTAGTATGGCGGAATTCCGGGAAAGCGCCACTCAACGGGCAAGCAGATCTTTTTGTCGGGTTATGGCGCGTTTTTTGCGCCGTATTAAGTGAGCCGCCGGACGGGCCCCTGAGTTCGCCGGGCGGCCACAAGCAGACAAACGGATGGAAGACGTATGAGAACTTCATTGAAGACTTTCGCGAACACGATGCTGAAAAGACTTCTGGCGTGCGCCCTGGTTTTTTCGGGCGTCGCTCTGGCCCAAGGCGCCAGCCAACCCGCGAGCGCCGCGCAGCCGGCCAACCAGCTCGGGCAAAAGGCGATCCGGCGGCTGCTCTTGAGCTCGCCGCTGGTCCGGCCGTTCTCCGCATACAGGGCCGCGAACTGGTTGGCGGCCAGACCGGCCGTGAAAACCACCGGCGTGCATGCGCTGGGCCTCCAACCGTTTGTCCGGCCTTGGGCTTCGGCACCCACCGACGACGACTGGCTGGGCGGCGTCGGTAACTGGAATTCGACGAACTGGTCGACGGGAAGTATGCCGGGTTCCAACAACAACGCGGTCATCAACAATTCCACGCCGGCGGCGGTGGTGCAATTCAACGCGAGCGATACGATCAACAATCTCACGATTGGCAGCACCAGCGTCCTGAATCTCAACGACAATAACGCGCTCACCATCGGCGGGACCACCATCACCAACTCGAACAACACGGGAACCGGCGGTCTCACGCTCAGCTCCGACGGCGGTTGCGCGTGAACTTGAACTGCGGGACGAGCATCGAGACTCCAAATCGGGCCGGAGGGATAGCGCTCACTCGAAGAATTGATTCACTCTGGCCTGGAAACCCGGCAGGATCTCGGGGGCTTCCGGGACCCGATCTCCGCGAAATTCCCTCACGCCCGATTGGTCGTACACCGCGATGACTCGCAGCTTCGGATAGAACGCCCAAACGGCCTGGGAGCCGGCGTCCAGGTAGTCTTGGATTTTCTGGCGCAGTTCCAGAGCGTTTTCGCTTTCGGATACCACTTCGATCGCCAGGTCGGGTGCGCCGCTGTAAATGTGTTCGGGGTCGCCGTTGGCGACTGAATCGTTGCTTAGGAATGCAACGTCCGGTATGCAAACGCGCGATGGCGAGAGTGCGAAAGCAGTCTCGGAGTAGATCTCTCCGATTGGGTGCTGTAGAATGTACGCCATCAAGCTGCGTGCAACTCTGAACTTGGTCCGCTCGTGCCCGAATTTCGCATTGGCCATTCTGACCAGTTTTCCGTCCTTCAACTCGTACTGCACGTCGTCTTCTTGCGGCAATTGCTCGAATTGTTCCACGGTCAGCAGCGTGGTAGCGCTCATGGCTTCGATTATACCGCTACGGCTCAGCAAACAGAGGACAACATTAATGTTGACAACTGCATTTGTATCTGAAATGATGAAGTGGCGTGATTCCGGCGTTCGATCCTGTCACTGGCGGGCTACCGCCGGGCGATCATCAGGCGACTTTGGAGGATGTAGCGAGACATCTCGGCTTCACGCCGCGCCGTCGGTGGCTGCTGGATTGAGCCGGCCCCTGGCGTTCACGAACGGATCGATCCGTATTGGATCGACTTCGCCCCGGTGCTGGCGCCACGCGTTCGAAAGCGGAAGTGGCGCATGTGGATCGACTATGGCGTCGAGTTTTTCATCCATCCGGCGATGCCGGCAACTCCGGAATTGGGGTTTCCGGAGTGCTTCCGGCAGGACGGGGACGGGCGGCCGCGGGGCGTAATCCAAGTGATCAAGGCTGGAAGATCATGATCAAGAGCGAAGCGCAAAGAGAAAGAACGATGACCCAGATGGCGGGTTTTCGGCAGGCACTCGCCAAGGTGGCCCGGGACAAGCCCGGCAGACGCTCCGCCGCGATCCGAGCGAGCTACGAAGGCATGATCCGGCAGCTTGAAGACGAACTGCGCGAATACGATCGACTGAAGTCCGGTGCATTAGCCGTGCCCCATATGGAGCGGCTCGATCAAATCGCTCCATTCATTTCGAGAATCCGGATCGCCAAAGGTGTCTCGCAAACCGAGTTGGCGCGCCGGCTGGGAGTAAGCAAGCAGGTGATCAGCCGGTATGAGGAGAGCGATTACCAAACGGTGGCGATTGCAAGGCTCCAGGAGATCCTCGATGCGATTGGGATCAAGACGCTAGTGATTCTTAGCGCATGAACTCGAACCTGATCCGTCGGCCTATTTGTCTGACCCCAGCTTGCTCAAAATCCGGTCGTGAATCCAGTGCGCGTCGAACCATTCCACCGGATTGATCTGCACGCCGTCCACTTGCATGCTGAAGTGCAGATGGTCGCCGCCGGCCAACCCAGTCGAACCGCTGTGGCCCATCGCCTGTCCCTTTTTCACAATGTCGCCCACCTTCACATCGATCGCGCTGAGATGGCCGTAGATCGATTGCAACGCATACCCGTGGTCGAGCACGATGCAGTTCCCGTAGATGCCCAGGTCCGAAGCCCACACCACGCGCCCGTCGTTGGCCGCCACCACAGGCACATGCGCGGTCACCGCGAGGTCGTAGCCGAGGTGCACCTGCTGGTCGACCTTCTTGCCTTTGTAGACGTAGCTGCGCACATCGGCGAAGTGCGCTTCCACCTGCGAATTTGCAAGCTGCGAGAACGGGCCATTCCACAGCACGCGCTCTTCGGTCTTCAGCCGCAGATCGGCAAGCGCCTGATTGTTCTGCTTGCGCAGGTCGCGGTTGATGCGCAGGAAGCGCGTGAGCAGATCGCCGGACCCCGCCGGATCGATCTGATTCACCACCTTGTCGAGAAATGCGTCCGTGATCTCCAGGTCGCGCGTGCGGAAGGGCTTGGGAAAAATCTTGAACCAGAATCGGCCGGTGACCTCCGTGCCCGCCGCGTTGCGCGCATACACATGCGGCACGGTGTCCACGGGCAAATCCCAGGAAAAACCGAACAGCGAGAATCGCTCGTTCTTGGGGCGGCCCGGCATCGGAAAGCTGCGGAAAGTACAGGTCCCCACCTTCACGCCCGCCTCGCTCCAGTCGCCGGAAACGGTGAACGTCACCAGCTCGCTGCCGCCCTGGTTGATGTAATGCTGCGCTTCATCCACCGCCAGCCGCGGCGGTTCCAGCACCACATCCAGGTCGAACGTCGCGCTGATAGCCCGGCCCAGAAAATCGTTCGATTGCGCCTCCACGATCAGCGTGGCCTTCCCTGCCTTGAGCGCTGGCGCCTGCTGCTTGCCCGCCGCAAAACTAATCGTGTGAGCCGGTTCGTGCAGCCGCATGAAAAGCAGCCTGTGCGCCGGATTGTGCAGCTCGAAAACCGGATACCGTGCGCCGCTCTGTTCCAGCACCGCGCTAAACCGGCGGAGTCCATACGGTCCAGTGACTTCGACTTTCACGGGCGTGCTGGCGCCGATGACCTTTACTACAGGGTCCATGGTGATCGCCGGCGTGGCGGACAGCGCCGCCAGCACCACGGCCGCGGCGACTAATAAGACAACGACAATCGCGAGAGTAAGTTTCACTTTTTCGTCCAGGTATCGATCCAATCGATAAACGTTCTGTACCAGAGCAGGCTATTCTGCGGCTTCAGCACCCAGTGCCCCTCGTCGGGAAACAGCAACAGCTTCGCGGGCACCTTCTGCATTTCGAGCGCCGTGAACAGTTGCAGCCCCTGGCCCACTGGCACGCGATAGTCCAGCTCGCCGTGGATCACCAGCGTGGGCGTGTGGAACTCCTTCACGAACAAACTGGGCGACCAGCGGCCATAAGTCTCGGGATTGTCCCACGGCGCGCCGCCGAATTCCCAAAGCGGAAACCACAGCTCTTCCGTCTCGCCGAATTCGCTGCGCAAATCGTAGACGCCATCGTGCGACACCAGCGCCTTGAAGCGCTGCGTGTGGCCCAGAATCCAATCGATCATGTAGCCGCCGTAGGAGCCGCCGGCGGCGGCCATGCGGCTGCCATCGGCATAGGGCAAGCTGGTCACCACGTGATCGGCCACGGCCATGATATCGTCGAACGCGCGCCCGCCCCAGTCGCCGTTGATCTCGTCGATGAATTTCTGGCCGTATCCGGTGGACCCGCGCGGATTCGGCATCACCACCACGTATCCCGCGGCGGCAAACACCTGCGCATTCCAGCGATACGTCCAGCTATGTCCCCACGCGCCTTGCGGCCCGCCGTGAATCAGCATCAGCACCGGATACTTGCGGTCTTCCCGAAAGCCGTAAGGCTTCACCACGAAGCTCTGCACGCGCGCGCCGTCCGCGCCGTCCACCCAGAATTCCTCGAGCGGCGTCATCTCGTGGGCGCTCAGCACGGCGTCGTTGAGGTGCGTCAACGCCACCGCCGCGCCGCCGCTGGACGACGCGCGGTAAATCCCGGCCGGCTGTGTGCCGCTCTGCTGCGTGTAGATCAGCGTCTTGCCATCCGGCGTGAACTGCATGTCGTCGAGGTGGTTGTCGCCGCTGACGGCGATGCGCGCCTCGCCGCCTTTCACCGACTTGAACTGGATGGACTGGCGTCCGCGATCCTCGGACGTAAAGAACAGGTTGGCGGAATCCGTCGACCAGGCAAAACTGCCGACCCAGCGGTCCATGTTCTCCGTCAAGTCTGTGACCCTGCCCGTGGCCCGCTCCAGCACCCACAGCCGCCAGCGGTCGCTTTCATAGCCCGGCCGGACCTGCGCGCGCCACGCCAGATACTTGCCGTCCGGCGAATACAACGGCCCGCTATCGGCGCCGGGATTGCTGGTGATCTTGCGCGCGCTCCCGCCGGCGATCGAGACTGCGAATAGATCCGTGTTGGTGCTGATGGCAGGCACGGGATCGGCGTTCATGGCGTAGCAGACCTCGGCGCCGTCCGGCGAGATCGCGTAATCGTCCCCGCCGGCCAACGAGAAGGGCGGCACGTCCAGCGCGCCGGGCGTCAAGTCCTTGGGCTGGCCGCCCGATACCGGAACCACCATCAAATGGCTGCGCCGTGCGCCCTGCCAGTGATTCCAATGCCGGTACAGCAGGCTGGTGTAGATGCGCGCCTTCACTTTGCCGTTCTTCTCATCTTCCAACGCTTTCTTGTTGCAGGCATCGTCCGCGCCGCATTCGGGGAACACCTCGCTCGTGAAAACCAGGTTCTTCCCGTCCCGCGAAAACAGGACCCCGCCCGCTTCGGTCGCCAGGTTCGTTACCTGCCGCGGGTTCGCGCCGTCCGCATCCGCCAGCCAGATCTGCGATGTGCCCACGCGGTCCGAGACGAACGCGATACGCCTGGAATCGGGCGACCAGCGCGGCCGCTCGTTATCCTGCCCCGCTTGCGCGATCGGTCGCGGAGCGCCGCCCGCCACCGGCGTCACGTAGATTTGCGTGATGCGCTTGTTGTTGGGCACATCGATCGTCTGGACGGTGAAGGCCACCAGCCGGCCGTCCGGAGAAACTTGCGGATCGCCGATACGCGCCAATTGAAGCAGCGCTTGCGCGTCGAAAGGAAGCTTCTGCGCGAACAGGCCGGCGGCTGCGAGAAGCGCGAGTAAGGCTCGATGCATAACCGAATTGTAGCGCCGCGACCCGCTTCTCATCGGTTGTGAATCGCTGCTGGGCAGTCGTCGAGGCTCAATGGAAGCGGCTGTCTGGACCGTCCAGCAACTCCAGTTCGTTGGGCGCGCAAATGCCGTTGCCGCCCCTCAGCAGGCGGTATCCGACCACCGCTCCGCCACTGGTGCTGTCCGCCTGGATGACGATAATCGGTACGATCTGGCCAAGGGGCTTCGCCAGACTTGGTGGCCCGCTACAAGCGCAGAGCCGTAGCGCCGCATGGTAGCATGGTTTTCATCCCTCCGGATTCGCGCCGGCTCGGAGTGCCCTGCGGGCCGCGCGGCTAATGACTCTTATGGAAACGCAACTCGATTTTCTCGGCGACCTAAGGCGTACGCACACCTGCGGGCAGTTGCGCGCAGCGGACGCCGGATCGCGCGCCCTGTTGATGGGCTGGGTGCACCGTCACCGCGATCTCGGCGGCGTGATCTTCATCCACCTGCGCGACCGCGACGGCGTCACGCAAATCGCCATCCATGCCGATGCGGATGAAGCCGCCCACCGCAAAGCCGAGCAGGTCCGTCCGGAGTACGTGATCGCGGTGGAAGGCGCGGTGGCGCTGCGCAGCGCGGATACCGTCAATCCGAGCCTGGAGACCGGCGAGGTCGAGGTCTTCGCGGAAAAAATCTGGATACTGAACGAATCTCGCACCCCGCCCTTCCCCATGGAAGAGACCGTGGACGTGGCCGAAGAGGTGCGGCTGAAGTACCGCTATGTCGATCTGCGCCGCCCGCACATGCAGCGCAACATCATCCTGCGCTCGAAGATCTCCTTCGCCGTGCGCGAATGCCTTACCGGGCAGGGCTTCCTGGAAATCGAGACGCCTTTCATGACCCGGTCCACGCCGGAAGGCGCGCGCGATTACCTGGTGCCCAGCCGCGTGCAGCCCGGCAATTTCTATGCGCTGCCGCAATCGCCGCAGATCTTCAAGCAACTGCTGATGATCTCGGGCTTCGACAAATACTTCCAGATCGTGCGCTGCTTCCGCGATGAAGACCTGCGCGCCGACCGCCAGCCCGAGTTCACGCAGATCGACCTGGAGATGTCCTTCCCGCAAGAGGAGCGCATCTTCGAGGTGATCGAGCCGCTGGTCCAGCGCGTATGCCAGGTGGCGGGGTTCGACGTGCAGGCGCCTTTCCCGCGCCTGACCTATGCGGAAGCCATGCGCCACTATGGCAGCGATAAGCCCGACCGGCGCATCCCACCCATGCACCCGGTGGAGCATCTGTTTCCGGAGGGCAGCCTCAGCGCGCCCGGTCTGCCGCTGTTGGCCATCCGCATTCCGCAAACCGGCGCGCTCAGCCGGCGCGAGCGCGACGAGCTGAAGGCTTACGGCGTCGAGCGCGGCCTGCGCGTTTACGACGATCCCAAGCGCGTGGAGCGCGATCACGCCGAGCCGATGGCGCGCGTGCGCGAGTTGACCGGCGCCGCCGAAGACGACCTGCTGATGCTGGCCTGCTGGGCCGGAGAGCCGAAAGGCCATCGCCCCGAGGAGACCGTGTTGCAGGCCTGCGGGCAATTGCGCCTGTTCGCGGCCCAGAAATACAACGACCGCCACAAGCTGCTCGACCCGCGCCGCTTCGAATTTCTCTGGGTGCTGGACTTCCCCATGTTCGAGTGGGATGACGAGGAGCGGCGCTGGAACGCGGCGCACCATCCGTTCACCTCGGTACACGACGAGGACCTCGACAAACTCACCAGCGACCCGGCCCGCTGCCGCGCCAAGTCCTACGACCTGGTGCTGAACGGCACGGAGTTGGGCTCCGGCTCCATCCGTATTCATCGCCGCGACGTGCAGTCGAAGGTGTTCGCCGCGTTGGGTTTCAGCGAAGAGGAAGCGCGCCGGCGGTTCGGTTTTCTGTTGGAAGCCCTGGAATATGGCGCGCCGCCGCACGGTGGCATCGCCCTCGGCCTGGACCGCCTGGTGATGATCCTGGCGGGCGAGACTTCCATCCGCGACGTGATTCCGTTCCCCAAGACTGCGCGCGCCACGGATCTGATGTGCGATGCGCCGGCCCCCGTGCCCGAGAAGGCGCTCAAGGATCTGGGCATCGCGATCCGCCGCCCGCAATGATGTTTCGGTGGGGCAGACGATCGTTTTATGTCGTTTGCCAGCGGCCCCGAAAGTGGCAGACCACAAAAGGCGATGGTCTGCCCCACCAAAGTGAACAGTATTGACGTTAACCGGGCTTTCGCGCGAGGAAACCCACGTGCGCCGGCGCGAATCGAAATCGTCCGTACCCGCCGAGCAAGCGCGCCTCGAAACCCGCACGGCTCAGCTCCGCGAGTAGCTCGGAGCCTGCGTACAAATGCAAAAGATGCGTCTCTTCGCTGCGTCTGTACCGCTTCCCCACCCGCCGGAAGCTCACCATCCGCCGCGTCAGCGTCTTCCGCCGCCGGTCCTCTCGCACTTCCAGAAGAATGGCCCAGTCCGGCCCCTCCAGGAACCTTCTCGGCGGCGCGCCGTCCGCCGCGCCCGGCTCCACGATATCGAAAACGAACGCGCCGCCCGGACGCAAGGCTTGGTACACGCGATGAAAGAACTCCGCCAGCGCTGGCTGTCCGCTGGTCCGGTCGAACGCATAGTTGACGCACTCGCCGATCGCGGTCACTGCATCGCATGGCGGCAGCGGCGCGCTCAGAAACGACCCGACGCGGAACTTAGCGCCTGGCGCCTGCCTGCGCGCCAGCCGGACCATGTGAGCGGATATATCGATTCCGAGCACGTCATAGCCGCGTTCGCTCAGTTCCCGCGCCCAGACGCCGCTGCCGCAGCCCGCGTCCACCACCAGCCCGCTGGGAATGCGGTTCTGCCGCAGCAGGCGCAGCAACCCCGGCGCGGCCTTCCTGACAAATCCGGTGAAGCCGGTGTCGTGAATGTAGGCCAGGTCGCGATCGTACGCCGCCATGGTTACTTGCGGACGAACTCCTGGTCTATCTTGGCCGCCAGGATGAAGTCGCTTTCCGTGAGGCCGTCGATTTTGTGCGTGTAAGTCTTCACATCCACGCGCCCCCAGGTGAGCATCAGGTCCGGATGGTGCCCCTCGGCCTCCGCTACCGCGCCCACGCGATTCACGAATGCCAGGGCGGTCTTGAAGTCCGGAAACACGAACGTCTTGGCGATGTGATGCTCGGCGATCGCTTTCCAATCCGGTATCTGGGCGGACAACTTCTCTAACGCCTCGCCTCGCAACGGAGGCACGCCCCCTTTGCACGGGACGCAATGCTTTCGTATCAGAATGCCTTCGGAGTCATCCATATGTTCTCCTTCGTTTTAGTTTACGATCTCGCGAGTGCAATGTCCAAGAAATAACCGTACAGCAGATTCGCTGTGGGGCAGGCCATCGTTTTTCGTGGCCTGCCGGGTTCGAGCACGGTGCGCAGACGACAANNACGATCGTCTGCGCCACGCCGGGCACCGGCCGCAGAGTTCTCTACACGATGTTCCATTCGTTTAAGTGGGCGACGCTGATCCTGGCGAATGTGGCCATGGCGCGCATTGGCGGGCTGTTGGCGCTATTGGTGACGCACACCAACTTCAGCGTGTCTTCGGGCGTGGGATTTCTGGCGCTGTTTGGAGTGTCTGTGCAGACGGGCGTGATCATGCTGGAGTATATGAATCAGCTTCGCGCCCGGGGGCGGACGATTGAAGACTCCGCCATCGAAGGCGCGGTTCTCAGGCTTCGTCCTATCATGATGACGATGCTGGTGGCGACGCCGGGACTGTTGCCTGCCGCTCTTTCGCACGTCATCGGTTCCGATTCCCAGCGGCCGTTCGCCATCGCAGTCGCCGGCGGGCCGATCGCGGACCTGGTCATGATCGCGATGTGCTGCCGGGGGCGGAGTTGGATGCGGAAGTTTGAAAACCGGACTGGGCAACCATGGCCCAGGTCGATTTTGCACGGGGGCTGGGTTTTGGGATAGGCGCGCGGATGATTGAGCGACGAGTCGGGTTGAGCTGAGTTATCCCAGGTGCTTCGCCAGGAACGGCAGCCCCTGCACTCCGTAGAACGAATGGATGTCGTTGAAGACTTCCTGCTGGGCCAGCGGCGCGGCGCCAAATGCCTCGTACACTTTCCGCACGCGCGCGAAACTTTGCTTGCTGGCTTCGATGGGGAAGATGTCGTCCTGGATACCCGACTCGACAAACAGCGGGCGCGGGGCGATGAGGCCCGCCACATCGTACATCTCGGCCCAATCGAGAATTCCGGGAACATAGTTGTCGATGCAGTGCGATAGACTCATGACGCTGTCGCGGAAGGTGTTGAGATAGCCGCTGATCATAGCGGCGCGAATGCGCGGTTCCAGCGCCGCCGAGAACGTGGTGACCGTGCCGCCCCCGGAGATGCCCATGCACCCCACGCGGCGCGCGTCGAGTTCTTTGCGGGTTTCGATCCAGTCGATGGTGCGCATGACGTCATAGACGCGCCACCCGAGCATGGTCTGGCCGAGCAGTAGCGCCGCACCGGCGGAGGGCTGGCATGCGGTTGCCTCGGCGCCCTTCTTGCGCGTGATTGGATCGCGGCGGCAGCCGAAGCCCAGCGGTTCGATGGCTACCGCGGCCATGCCGTGCTCGACCACCTGGATGGCGAAATCGTGTTGATAGCCGGGTTTGTCCGCACGGTCGCGGCCTTCGGCATCGATGCCCACGATGTCGTCCACGCCGCGCCCATGGCCGGGCAAGCAGATCATGACGGGATAGGGCGGCGCGGAATTGCGCGGCGTCAGCAGGTAGCCAAGCACGAACAGGCCCGGCCGGCTTTCAAAGACGAATTTCTCGCGGCGGTTCGCGGGGAAATCGCGCGTCTCGAAAGTCTGGGGCCGCAGCGCGGCGCGTTGCGCGGGAAACCCGCCCAGAAGTACGGCGATCTTGGTCCGCAACCGCTTCTGCCAGGCTTCCGCCTGTTTGCGGTTTTGGGCGCGGAAGGTGAGCCGCAAGGGCGCCGACTCATAGAGTATGCGTGTGTAAAGAACGGGGTCGAAGGCGGCGGCGTCGACCTTGTCCGCAAAGCCCTCGAGCGGGCCTGCGTACTTGTTCTGGGCGTTGTCGCCGGACGCGGCGCGCGCCGCGGGCGACATTGCGGGTAACAGGGCTGCGCTGCCGGCAGCCGCCAGTTTGCCAAGTTCTCTGCGTGTCATGCGATCTGTTCCGGCTTGCTTTTCGAAGCGAGTTTGCGTTACCAATTATATCCCGGAGGCTCCATGAAGAAACTAACGATACTGGCCGCTGCGCTGGCGCTGGCGGCGCCCATTTTTGCCGCGGACGAGGGCGCGACGCTCGCCAAACATTGGCAGACGTCCAAGGACTTCACCCTGGCGGTGGCCGATGCCATGCCGGCCGCCGACTACAATTTCAAGCCGAACGACCAGGAGATGGGCTTCGGCAAGGTGATGACGCATATCGCGTTGAACAACATCCGGGCTTTCGCCTCCGTGAGCGGCTTGAAGGCCCCCGAGACGCCGGAAAAGATCGCGGCGGCGTTCCAAGATCCCAAGGGCGTATTCGATAAAGAGAGCACCATGCAATTCCTGCGCGACTCGTTCGACTTCTGCATCAAGGCGCTCCCGCAGATCACCCCGGAAAAACTGGACGCCATGATCGGACCTTTAAGCGGCCGCGAACGGTTGTGGTCGTGCTTCACGCACACGGCGCATCATCGGGGACAGGCGGAGGTTTACTTGCGGATCGAGAATATCAAGCCGCCGGACTACAAATTCTAGATGCAGGATTTGCGTCTCGCCAGTTCTAAGCGAATATAGCATCGACGGCTAGATTGGCCGCGCACAGATCCAGCGGAATCTGCTGGCCGGCCCGATAGGTCACGGTGCGACCGTCCGGAGTGGAAACCTTGACCTGACGCCGGTCCGGATCGACCACCCAGAACTGCTTCGCTCCGTTCTCCAGGCATAGCTTCTCCTTGCCGAAGATCTCGGCGACCGTGTTGGAGGGAGATGGTACCTCGACGACGAGATCCGGCGCGCCGTGGATATTGTCTTCGGGATCGGCTTGCTTGAATCGCTCGGCGGACAGGTATGCGACATCGGCAACCCAGAGTTCGTGTTCCTGAACGGGGCGGAATGCGATTTCAACGTCTACCAGGCTTGCGGGTTCTGCGACGCGCTCCAGGAGTCTGCGCAAGCTGCGCTGGATCAACGAGTGCTTGAGCTTTGGTCGCGTCACCGTAACGATTTCTCCGTGCCGAAGTTCGTGGTAGACAGCCCCGGAGTCCTCGGGGAGTCTGCGGAACTCCTCGACCGTTAGTTGACTGATGGTAGCCGCCATCGCCGGGAGCCTCTCTCTGCATCATACACGATTCGTTTCGATTGCTTCCTGCTGCCTGCTTTTGATTTTGTACCTTGACACCCTGGCCGGCAGATCTCGCTCAGCGCGCTGATGAAAGGCACGCGCCGGGAACATTTCTCCGACGGGAGTACAATGAATTTGCGGATTGCGGCGAAATGCCTCAGGACGGGCGTCGAAGCCGCTATCCAGCTTCGCGGGAAGTCGCGGTTTCAGGAGAGTCATGAATAGAAGAACGTTCTTGCTTGCTGGCGGAAGCGTGCTCGCGGTCCAGGCGGCGCCTTCGGACCAGATCAACCTCGGTGTGATTGGCAGCGGAGGCCGAGGTACCTTCGTGATGACGGTGTTCCAGAAGGACCCTGCGCTTCGTGTCACTGCCATATGCGACGTCTATGAGCCCAATCTGGAGAACGCCCTGTCCACTGCCTCTAAGACGCCGGGAACCCACCCCAAGATCTATCGCAACTATAAAGAACTGCTGGCGGATAAAGACATCCAGGCGGTACTGATAGCCACGCCTGAACATTGGCACGCGCAGATGGTGCTGGATGCCCTGGCGGCCGGCAAGGACGTGTACGTGGAAAAACCTCTGTGCCACACGCCGGAAGAAGGCGTCCAACTTGTAGAAGCGGAAAAGCACACCAAGCAGATCGTTCAGGTGGGCATGCAGCGTCGCAGCTACGACCTTTATCTCGATGGGGCAAAATTGGTTGCGAGCGGTGCGCTGGGCAACGTCCGCATGGTGCGCTCATGGTGGCTGAATAACTACGTTGGCAACGGCGGCGCCCGGACCGCCAAACTGGATGGCGCACTGGATTGGGAACAATGGCAAGGCCCGGTGAAGACGCGAATCCCGCCGGATCCGTTCATCTTTCGAAACTGGAGAAACATCGCCGAGTACGGGGGCGGGATTGTGACCGACCAGGGCGCCCATGTCTTCGACGGGATACACCTGCTGATGAACGCGAGCTATCCGCTGGCAGTGACGGCCGCCGCGGGCAGACCGCACCGCGCGGGCTACGACACGCCGGAGTCGGTGGTGGTCACCGCGGAATACCCGGAAGACTTTATTGGCGTGTTCTCGATAAACTATGCCGCCATGCGCTACCAGCTCCGCAACGATCAGATGAATCAGCTCGATGGCGACCAGGCGCGAATGGACATCGGGCGCGAGGAATGCAAAGTATACAAACAGGGAGCGGAGGAGATCGCAGCAATCGCGAAGAAGTCGGAGAAGGGCTTTGGCTGGGCGACCGACCTCCACGTTCAAAACTTCCTTGAGTGCGTGAGAACGCGGAAGACGCCGACTGCAACGATGAGCCTGGGCTTTCAGGCAGCGATCGTCACGCAACTGGGTAATCTATCGCTCCAAAACGGGCGTCGCATGAAATGGAACGCGAAGTTGAACAAAGTCGAAATGTAAGACTTTGGAAGAGCATCAAGCCAGGAGAGAACGAAAGGGAGCGATTATGAAGACGCTAGTGTACTGTCCGCGAATCAACTGGACAGTTCCTTTGCCCGGCGCGGCGCTGACGATCGTTGTTTGTCGTCTGCGCACCGCTCTCGAACTCGGCAGGCCACGAAAAACGATGGCCTGCCACACAGCTAGATTTACTGCCCAGTTATTTCCTGGACACCGCACTAGCTAGTGCTGACTACGGCAACTCGTCGCCCTGGCGGAAGCAATTCCGGCCGAGAAGTTCGCGGTCAAGGTCAGCGGCAGAGATGCCACCGTGGACCGCATGTACCTCCGGATCATTGTCCATGCCAACGAGCATATGGGGCAATTGGTGGCGTACGCTCGCATGAACAGGATTGTGCCGCCGTGGTCCGAAGGCAGCAAGAAGTAGAAGCTCGGAAAATGGCCGCAATGCCTCGGACCGCCGGAGGCGCCAGTGCTGCTTATTGTTTTGCGCTCGGGCTATCGTCGGCCTTCAGGTCGCCGAGAGCGTATTGGATTCCCGCCAGCATGTGAGCGACAAAGGGCCGCGAGAAGTAAATCTTTTCATCGTGACCGTGCGCCTCGTAGAACACGCGGCCATTGCCCACGCGCTGAATGTAGCTCAACGCGTAGTCGCCGTCGGTACGCTTAGTGGATGCCGGCTCTTTGGCTTTGTCTTCCGCGCTCATCCTGCCGTAGTTGATGCTGGTGAGAACATGAACCCGCTTGCGGCTGAATGAGTCCTGTGCGAACGTGTAGGTCTCGTCGACGATCTCGAACCCACGGGCCGGCAACATAGCAGTCAGGGGACTGTTTGGATCGTCCACCTTAACGGGGATGAGGGTCGGGTAGGACCAGTGGAACTTGAAGAAGCCGCCGATCATTTCGTTGAACTCGGGCCACGTGCCGGTCACCGCGGGACCATTGGTATGGTAGCTGTCGGTGGCGGCGTGGATGCCGGCCAGACCCTTGCCGCCTTTGACAAAATCAAGGAGCGCCCGCCTGCGAAGGTCGGTGGCAGCCTTGTCGTTCGGATCGTCCAGAAATTCGCCGGTGGTGCTGTCGAGGAAGACCGCATCGTATTGCTTCAGGTTTTCAGCCGTGATGGCAGCCGCGTCGTAGGTGATAGTAGTCATCCAAGCGCCGGTCTTGTCTCCCAGGTATTCGACCATCTTTGCCGCCAGCGGGATTGAAGTGTGCACCCAACCGACAGCCCGGCCCAGGACCAGCACACGGCGCAGGCTCTGAGGCGTTGCGTAGGGCTTATCCGGCAGCGCGGCCATCATGGCCGAAACGTCGGCGGGATTGGCAAACTGCTTTTGTGGACAGCCGCGGGTGAAGCCGCCGCTAAATCCTTCCGCCGGGCAAGTTGCGGGTTTCGCGGGAGCCGCCCCCTGTTGCGCGAAGCCGACGGGGTGGGTCAATAACACGGCGGTTAATGCCGCACCGATTCCAAATGCCTTCAGTTTCATGATCGTATGTTCTCCGGATCGTAGCTTCGATTGAAGACGCAATTATACCTTGTTCCGCATCCCACCACTCGCTACCGGTTCGTGGCGGGTGTGCGACACAAAAAGTGGAGAGGCGTGAAAACCTCATATCGGATTTTGATTTTCGTGTTCGACCGGACGAAAAGCATATCTGGCCGCCGGGCGGCCGGCACGAGGTGAACCATACTCACATCGCATGGTCGGAGCACAAGGGGGTACCCGGCGTTCCCTCGCCTCTTTACTACAACGGACGCCTCTATACATTCCACAACGGCGGCATCGTTTTCGCCCGAAACGCGCAGACAGGCGCGCTGGTGTACAGCGGCCGCACGGGGGCGCCGGGATATTACTACTCGTCGCCCGTGGCGGCCGACAACAAGATCTACATCGCATCCGAAGAAGGCGTTGTGGCGGTCCTCGATGCCGGCGAGCAATTGAACGTGCTGGCTAGAAACAAACTCGATGGCGGCATACTGGCCACACCGGCGATTGTCAACGGGAAACTTTACGTACGAACCGAGAGCGAGCTGTATGCCTTCGCGGCTCCGGCCGCCCGTTGACGCCGCGCTCAAATCGTCTTGAAGTCGCGCAGAGTCTACGGCACACTGCTTCGGAAGTATGATGAGAAATACGATGCGGCGATCGGCGATATCGTTCTTACTGGCAGCCCTTACTTTCTCCGGGCGGGCGCATGCCGCGGATTGGCCGCGCTTCCGTGGGCCGAACGGAACCGGAGTCGCGGAAACCTCGGCGCTGCCGGATGGCATCGGACCAGACAAGCATGTTGTGTGGAAGACCGCGCTGCCACCCGGGCATTCTTCTCCGGCGATCGGCGGCGATCGTGTCTTCCTTACAGCGTTCGAAGGAGACAAACTCTTCACCATCGCGCTGGATCGCGGCAGCGGCAAAATCCTGTGGCGTCGCGAATCTCCGCGGGACCGTCATGAGAAACTCGACACGCAGAACAGCCCGTCATCGCCCACTCCAGCGACGGACGGCCGCAACGTTTACGTCTTTTTTCCAGATTATGGGCTGCTCTCCTACACCTTCGACGGCAAGGAACGCTGGCACGCCCGGCTCGGGCCGTTCGACAACATGTATGGAATGGGTGTTTCGCCCATTTTGGCCGGCGACAAGGTTGTTTTGATCTGCGACCAGTCGCACAATTCATTCGCCGCCGCGTTTTCTCAAGCCGATGGCAAGCAAGCCTGGAAGACGTCACGGCCCGAAGCTCTCAGCGGGCATTCCACGCCGATTGTGTACCGGCCGCAAGGTGAGGGCGTTCAGGGCGCCGGTATTCAGATCATTGCACCCGGTTCATTTCGGCTGGACGCCTACGATCTCGCGTCGGGCAAAAGTGTCTGGTGGGTGAACGGCCTGGCTTCAGAGATGAAATCGGTGCCGGTGCTCGATGGTGACACGATCTATATCAACGGCTTCAATACACCGTTCAACGCTCCGGGTAAGCATATCGAGGTTCCCTCGGTTAAGGATGCGCTGGCGAAATACGATATCAACCATGATGGCGCGTTGCAGCAGTCGGAGCTCCCCGAGGGTCCCATGCGCGCCTATTTTCCGTTTGAAGACATCAACGGCGACGGAAAACTGGACGAAGCCGAATGGAAATCCTTCCAAGCGGTGATGGCCGCGGAGAACGGTCTGCTGGCGCTCAATGCCGGCGGCGCCGGCGATATGACCGCTGCCGCACTGCGATGGATGTATCGACAGCGGGTACCGCAACTCCCCTCCACGGCTGGTCTACCGTGGAGTGATCTACATGCTTTATTGTTTCGGCTTGTGATGGAGCCGCCGATATACGCGCGTGACCGTGCGGGCATGCCAATCCGCGAGACGGCCGGGCCGGACGGGGCCGCGCCGTTGGCGCTCGTGCTTTGGGCCACCCCCTCGCGTCCGGGCGGAGTGATAAGGTAAGTGCAATGCGGGCACTGTTGCCGCGGCTGTTGCGGCGTGCCAGCGGCGAATGAAAGCCTTTGAAGTGCAAGGATCCGATATGAAAACAACGATGCTGATTGCGAGTGTTCTCCTGGCGTCGACGGCGGTTGCCGCCGATGTGCCATCCGTAGAGGTCCAGATTGCTGCCGCGGTCCTCGCCGCGCCAGCGGAACTCCGTGGAGGCGCAGCCGTCCTCGGCTACAACCCGCAAGGCGGATTGGTCACACTGCGCGAGGGCAAGAACGAACTCATCTGCCTCGCGAACGACCCGAGCAAGAGTTCATTCAGCGTCGCTTGTTACCACCGGGACCTGGAGGCGTACATGGCTCGCGGCCGTGAACTCGCGGCTCAGAAAGTCACTGGGCAGAAGCGCAACGACATACGCTGGAAGGAAGTTGCGGAAGGGAAGCTCTCGCTGCCGCGCGAGCCGCGCACGCTGTACGTACTCACCGGTACCGGCTTCGACGCGAGCAGCGGAAAAGTGACTGACCCCTACCTGCGATGGGTCATCTATGTGCCTTTTGCCACACCGGAATCCACGGGACTGTCGACCAAGCCGAGCGACAACGCGCCATGGCTGATGTACCCAGGCACTGCGGGCGCCCACATCATGATCAATCCGCCCAAGAAGTAGATCGCGGGTCCGCCACGGGTATGCGCCGAGTGGACGGACTACGGCGCCCGGACTGCCGGCGAACGGTGGATTACGGTCGCAGCGGCAAATCGCTTTCTCCACGTCGGCGCACAATAGCCGGTCGTGGAATGGAAGCTGCCTTCGGGCAAAGTCCGCAAGCTTGTCGAGGCGCTCGCCGTCGCGTTGACGCTATACGGATGCCTGCGCTGGGCCGGCTTCTACGAGTTCGCGAGCCGCGACGCCGAGGGTCTGGCGACCTTCACCCAGCTACTCGGAGACATCTATGCCGTCCTGCTGGCCTTCACTATTTTCGTCATCTGGGGACAGTTTACCGAGGTGGAGAATTGCGTGATCCGGGAGTGCAACTCCTTTGACCGGGGGCAAGTCCTCGATCACGAGTGGCAAGCCTTGGGCGACGGCCGTAGAGACAAGCGCACTGAAGAGTTGTTCGTGCAGTTGATCGGCGTGGTTGTCGAAACAGCGCCCAGCAACGAAGCCGAACAGGCCATTCACATCCGGCTGCTGGACATGGTCCAAAGGACCGGCGACCGCCGCGATGAACGCGTCGCCAAGAGCCTGACCCGTATGCCGCCCACCTTGGCCGCCCTGGTGAACACCGTTGCCGGCGTGCTGGTTCTGTCGATCTTCGTTTACCCGTTTCGTTATTGGGTCGCCGGCGCTCTCTGCCTCACGCTGGCGGCCTGTGTCATCTGGCTGGCGAATCTGGTGATGATGGACAACGACAATCCGCTGAAGGGGATCTGGAACGTCAGCCCGCAGCCCTTCGCCGATCTCAAATTGTAGGCCGCAGTCCGCGGTACGCGGCCATCGTGCGTGCGGAGCCTCCGATAGCACAGTGATAGGATTGATTCTGAGAGAGGACAAAGTACGCGCGGCAATGTAATGAGACTCGTGGTCCTTGCGGCGTTGGCCGCTTTCAACGCAAATGCCGCCGATACGCTCGCAATTTTGGGCCGCGCCTGGGCGGTCCCGGCTGCCGCGGATTGGAAGGTTGAGGAGGGCACATTGCGCCTGGTCGCCAGCCGCGGGCCGTTGCCCGGACCGCGCCGTCCGATTCAGTTCGCACTGACCGACGTCCCGAGTTATGACCGCCTGACCGTTGAAGCGGACGTGATGCCGCTAGGCCGCTCACTGCTGATCGTCCTGGCATATCGCGATCCGGCCCACTTCGACTATGCGCACCTCTCGACGGATACGGCGGGGGAGCAACCGGTGCACAACGGTATCTTCCACGTGTATGGCGGCGAGCGCGTGCGCATCAGCGCAGAGCGCGGTCCGGCGGCATTCGCGGCGAGCGGCCATTGGTATCACGTCACGCTGGCGCACGATTCCGCCACTGGAACCATCGAAGTTACAGTCGATGGGCAGCCCGTGCCGGCGTTGCACGCAGTGGACCTCAGCCTGGGACCCGGCAAGGTTGGTCTGGGCTCGTTTGATGAAACGGGCGCATTCAAGAACATAAAAATCACCGCTGCCAAGTGAGAGACGCAGCATAGGAAGCGGCCGAGGCTGCCAGTCGGCGAGCCCCCGTACAGCAGATTAGCTGTGGGGCAGGCCATCGTTTTTCGTGGCCTGGCGAGTTCGAGCNNTCGTCTGCGCCACGCCGGGCAGCGGAACTGTACAGTTAGTGCGGACACTACACTACTAGTGAACATCCGGCAAGACCGGCCAGGACGCCTGTCCCACTACGGTATCGTACCAGCGCAGGATATGATACGACGTTTCGTTGCTGGGCGGCGTGAATTTCACCAGCGCGGCGACGGTGCGGCGCAAGTCCGACAGTTGGCCGTTCCCCAGGCGCAGGCGGGCGGTGGATCGCAGCGTGAACATGGTGAAACCGCCGATGCGCAGGCGGGGGAATCCCGGGCCGGCGATTTGCGCGAAGGGCGCAAGATCCTGCGGGTTCAGAAAAGGCTGCATGCGGCGCTGCTGGACCAGGGCCGCCACGCCCTCCGGCGGCACACCCACGGCGGCCAGCACGGCGGGCGCCGCGGTGTTGACGTCGAATTGGCCGGCAGAACCAAACACCGAGACGCAGTCGCCCAGACCGGTCCGCAGTGCGAGAGGTTGCGGGGCGCCTGCGGGCGCGATTTGCCAGGCGCCGTAGAAAAGATCCGGGGTGATGCCCCTCACCGAAAGCAGTTCCTCGATTTCCTGGAAATTCGTATGCGGCGCGAGATAAGGCGGGTGCAGCGACGCATAGAAACCGTCGAAAGCGCTGTGCATCACGGGAGCCGGGGATCGCCAGTCCACGATGGCCGCGGCAACCTCCTGCGCACGCGCGGGGTCCACGCCGAGGTTCACCAGCAGATGCAACAGGTCCTCTGGCGGGGCGGTATTGATGTTGAATTTGGAGGTCTCCGGGATGACCTCGACCACCGTTTGGCCTTCCGGAAAATCGAAAACGAAGAGCGGCCCGAGCGGTTTGAAACGGGGGATGTCGGGACGCGTACGGCCCCAATCCAGATACAGGATCGCGCGCCGCAGGCCGCCCGCGGCGAGATCCTGGCTGCGGAGCCCATCGACGGCGGTAGCGCTGCGCTCGGCCTCGCCGCGCACGGTATCGGCGAGGGAAATCGCGATGGTGGCCAGGGCGGCGGAAAGCCAGAGGACGGCGAGAAGCGCGGTGCCTTGGGCGGACTTCGTCCGCCGTGGATGGTGGACAGTGGCTGGTGGCTGGTTAGTAGGCATCCACATAGACGAGGTCCGGCAAGCGGTTGATGGGGATGGCGGTAGTAACGGTGAGCGGGCGGAGACGGGCGGGGTTGTCTTCCAGGGGCGCCATTTCCACGCGGAGACCGATCGGCCATCGGGCCATCACCCAATCCGTGCGCCAGTATTCGATTTTGGGGGGCTGGGCCGGTTCCAGATAGGAAAAGCGGCACCAGGCCAGCTTGTCGGCGAGCACGAACGACTGCGCGGAGGCTTGAATCGGCCGGAATTGCGGTACGGTCGCGCCCGACGCGGGATCCGGCGCCATGCCCAGGCACGACTGCCCGGCGCTGAGCGGTCCGGTGTAGGGGATCTCATTCACGATCAGCCGCACTCCGCGGCCTTGGTCGCCGGGGATTACCTGAAGCTCCAGGATGTGCGGCTGGCCGCGCCAGGCCTCCTGCAGCGAATAGGTGGAGACCAAGCGCATGGATTGCGGCTGCCCCTCAAAGAAAACGAACGGCGTGAGCGGCGCGCGCGATTCGGCCGGGCAGATCGCCTTGACGGGCATGAAGCCGCCGAGTTGCTGCTCCAACAGGCGCTGCGCTCCGGCCACGCGGCGGTTTTCCATGAGGCGCGAGTTGGTATGGTGCAGGGCATCGAAACCCATTCGAATGGTGGCCAGCATGCCGACCGAGAGCATGCTGAGCAGGGTGATGGCGATGACGACTTCGATGAGGGTGATGCCGGCTTGGTGCGGGGCTAAAGCCCCGCGCGGGCTCAAGCCCGCCCTCCATTGAACGGTCATTGTTGTAGGTCCTCGGGGCGCAGGACGTGCGTGTGGTACCCGCCCAGCGCGAAAGTGCGGCGCTCGCCGCTGGCCATCCACCAAATCTCCAGCGACATGCGGTCGAGCGACTGCTGGCCCGGCGCCGGGGATGGCGGCATCTCGAAGTGCGTCAGGCGAGCGCGCCAACCACCTTCGACGCCGCCCGTTAGGGAGGGATCGAACGGGCCGGCTACCAGGGTGTCCAGCGGGAACTGCGGGTCGAGCAGCAACTCATCCATCTTGGATCGCGCCAGCAGCGCGGCGCGATCGCGGTTGGTTACGCGGGAGGCGTTGCGCATGGAAGCGGTGATCTCGGCCATCAGGCCAATCACGGCTATGCCCATGATCAAGGTGGCCACCATCATTTCGAGCAGCGTGAATCCGTTCCGTCGGCTTTTCTTTTTCATGGCGACTCCGGCTGCTCGATCTCAGTCACTCCCGTAATGGGATTCAGCCGCACGATGCGACGCGCGCCGCGCCGGTTGGCGATTTCGATGCCGATGCGCGGCGGTACGCCGCCAGGCTGGAACAGGAAGCGGCGGGGCTCGTCGCTGGGCTCTTCCAGAGCGGGCCAGACGGCCTGCACCGCGATGCCCGGCGGCAGGGCCAGCGTCTTCACGAAAGCCGCATCGGGGGATCGCATGGTCACCGTGTTTTCCTTGACCGAAATGGACAGCTCGATGGCCTGCTGGCGGCGCTCCGCGCGGTTGGCGGCGACGTTCATGAAAGCGGCCACCGATCGCGCTCCAGCCGCAAGGCGCAGTTTCTCCATGCCGGCGATGGTGCTGGGGAAAGAGAGGCCAACGATCAGGCCGATGATGGCCAGCACGACCATCATCTCCATGAGGGTGACACCTGCCGGCCGCCTGAAAGGCGGCTGCCGCCAAGATTGCCCGCCCTCCAATCTATTTCCAGTTGGCGATATCGGCATTGACTCCCTCGCCGCCGGGCTGGCCGTCGGCGCCGTAGCAGATGAGGTCGGGCTCTTCACCGTGCTCCCCGGGGTACCGATAAACATAAGGGTGCTTCCACGGGTCCAGAGGGATGTCCTTCTTCAGATAAGGCCGTAGCGCGTCCAATCCCTGCTCCTGGGTGGGAAACATGCCGTTATCGGCGTGAAACTGCACCAGGGCGCCCTCGAAGGTCTCCATCTGCACGCGGGCCGCCGCGACTCGCGCTTTGTCGGTCTGTTGAAACAGCTTCGGCCCCACCAATACGGCGAACAGCGAAATGATGATCACCACCACCATCATCTCGATCAGGGTCACGCCCGCCTGGGCACGTCTGCGTCGATTTTGTGTTTTCATATAGCCACGTCGTTGATGCTGGTGATTGCCACCAGAATACTCAGGATAAAGCCGCCGACGATCACGCCCATTACCAGGATGACGATCGGCTCGAAGACCGCGGTGAAGCGTTTGATGGCCGCGCGCGTGTCCTCTTCATAGATGTCCGCCATGCGGGTGAACATGGAATCCAGTCTGCCGGTTTCTTCGCCGACCGTCAACAGGTGGCCGACCAGAGGCGGGAAGACGCCCACTTTGGCGATGGGAGCGGCTATGCCTTCGCCGCGCTTGACGCCTTGCGAGACGGCCTCGAGGCCGCGGGCCATGTAGCGGTTGTTCAGGACCGCGCCGGAGATGCCGATGGCCTGCACCAGCGGCACAGTGTTGGCGATCAGGGTGGCCATAGCGCGCGCGAAACGCGACGTCTCGGCCTTGCGCAACGCGTCGCCCAACAGCGGCAGCTTGAGACGCCACTCGTCCCACCGCAAGCGCCCTTTGATCGTGCCGATGTAGAGGCGCAGGGAGGTGACGCCAATGGCCACGGCCAGGGCCGCCACCCACCACCAGGTCTGCACCACGTTACTGACGTTGAGCATGATTTGCGTGGGCAGCGGCATCTGCATGTGCGAATCCTCGAACAGCGAGGCGAAGCGGGGGACCACGAAGGTCAGCAGGATGATGACGGAAGCCAGGCCCACCAGGCACAGCAACGCCGGATAGATCATGGCCGAAACGATGTAATTGCGCAGCTCGTCGCGCGAGTGTTCAAACTCCGAGAGGCGCTCGAAGACCACGGCCAGCGCACCCGAAGCCTCGCCGGCGCGCACCATGTTGACGAAGAGGTCTGAAAAGTATTCGCCGTGGGTGGCAAGGCTGTCGGCCAGGGGTTTGCCGCCCTTGAGCACGCGCAGCACATCGAGGACGATGACGCGGAAGGCGGGCCGCTCGGTCAGTTCGGCGGTGATGGCCAGGGCCCGGTCCAGCGGGACGCCAGCATTCAGCAGGGTGGACATTTCCTGCGTGAAGAAGAGAACGTCGCGCCGGCGGCCGCTGGCAAAGGCCGGCAGCTTCAGCTCGTAAGATTTCTTGGGCGCTACGCCGACGTAGACGGGGGTCAGTCCCTGTTTGCGCAATTCGCGGGCGACGAATTTGTCGGTCTCGCCAGCCAGGCGTCCGGTGCGCAATTTACCGTCGGCGGCGACGGCGCGGAAGAAAAAGGTAGTCATCCTATGCCCGCCAAGTTCGAATACAAATTGGAGGGCGGGCAATCTTGCCCGCAGCCGGCTTTCAGCCGGCTCGATGCTGTGAGAGTTTCTCCAACGCCGACGCACCACAAAGATGTATGCGGCATTATGAACGGCGGCTGCCACATTGGGACGTAGTCGATCAACCGCTGTTCGTCACCTTCCGGTTGCACGGCAGTCTTCCCGCAAGCCGGATATTCCCGCCAGCCGGACTCGTCTCCGCCGGCAAGGCCTTCGAGGCGGTCGATCGGCTCTTGGACGCCAGCGCCACTGGTCCGTTGTTCCTGCGGCGGCCGGAAATTGCGGAGATGGTCGTAGCGGCGCTGTGGCACGGAGAACGCGAATTGCACCGGTATCAACTCCATTCGTTCGTAGTGATGCCGAATCATGTTCATCTTCTGGCGACGCCGCACGTGCTTGCCGCACAATGGCTGGGCCCCCTCAAAGGATTTACCGCTCACCAAGCCAATCTTCTTCTGGGCATCCCCGGACCGTTTTGGCAGGAAGAAAGCTTTGATCGTCTGGTCCGCTCTGGTGCGCAGTTCGATCGCATTCGTGCCTACATCGAGCAAAATCCAGTGAAAGCGGGGATCGCTATCACGGCTGAGCAATTTATTTGGTCTAGTGCGTATACGGCCAGGGCCGCCTGAAAGGCGGCTGCGGGCAAGATTGCCCGCCCTCCAAGCTGCGGTTGCGCGGCGTAGAAAGAAGGACGCGCGGAGTGCTCCCATTTCAGAACTCCTGGGTGACTCGCATGACTTCGGCCACCGTGGTGGCGCCCATGCGGATTTTGCGCCAGCCATCCTCGCGCAGGTTGCGCATGCCGTAGCGGCGGGCCGCCTGGGTCAGCGCGGCGGCGTCTTCATTGGCCATGATGCGCTGGCGCAGCTCGTCGTTCAGCTCCATCATTTCGAAGATGCCCATGCGTCCGGTGTAGCCCGATCCGCCGCATTGTTCGCATCCGGCTCCGCGCCAGGTTTCCAGGCGCTCGCCTTCTGGCGAAATGGCCGTGCCCGACGGAGTCTTGCAATTCGGGCAAAGCAGCCGCACCAGCCGCTGCGCCAGCACCGCTACCAGCGAAGAAGTGACCAGATAGTTCTCCACACCCATGTCGGTGAGGCGGGTGATGGCGCTGGGCGCGTCGTTGGTGTGCAGGGTGGAAAAAACCAGGTGGCCGGTCAGCGCGGCGCGGATGGCGATGTCCGCAGTTTCGCGGTCGCGGATTTCACCGACCATGATCACGTCCGGGTCCTGGCGCACGATGTGGCGCAGTCCGGCGGCGAAGGTCAACCCGATCTGCGGATTCACATGGATCTGATTGATGCCATCCATCTGGTATTCGACGGGGTCTTCGATGGTGATAATTTTCTTGTCCGGAATATTGATGCGCTTGAGCGCCGAATAGAGCGTGGTGGACTTGCCGCTGCCGGTGGGCCCGGTGACCAGGAAGATGCCGTGGGGCAGCGAAGTGAAATGCTCCATGCGGGCCAGCATGAAGTCGTCGAAGCCCAGGCGGCGGAGGTCGTAGAAGTTGCCGGCGGAGCGGTCGAGCAGGCGCATGACCACGCTTTCGCCGTAGAGCGTGGGCAGCGTGGAGACGCGCAAATCCACTTCGCGGCCGAGGATTTTGATCTTGATGCGGCCATCCTGAGGCAGGCGGCGCTCGGCGATGTTGAGCTTGGCCATGAGCTTCAGGCGCGAAGTGACGGCGGCTTTCAACTCGCGCGGCGGGGCCTCCTGGTTGAAGAGCACGCCGTCCACGCGAAAGCGCACGCGGAACTCTTTCTCGAACGGCTCGATGTGGATGTCGCTGGCGCGGCGCTCGATGGCCTGCGCGATCATGGCGTTGACCAGCCGGATGACGGGCGCTTCGCTGGCCATGTCGCGCAGATGCTCGAGGTCCTCGTTGGCCTGCGCTGCGCCGACTTCGGCGTCGAGGGACTGTTTGGCGCTTTCGCCGTAGTGCTTGTCGATGGCGTCGAGGACTTCCTGTTCGGCGGCCAGCGCGGTTTCGATTTTCAGGCCGGAGAAGGCGCGTACGGCCGCGATGGTGTCGAAATCCAGCGGATCGGCCATGGCCAGCGTGAGGGTGGAATCCTGGACGGCCAGCGGGAAGAAGCGGCACTGGCGCATGAAGCGCGCCGAGAGCCCTTCGAGTTCGGGCGGCGCGGGCGGCGGAGAATCCAAGGTGACCAGCGGCAGGGCGAGTTGTTCGGAGAGCGCCGCCAGCACGTCGCGCAGCGCGATGAAGCCCATGTCCACCAGGATTTTGCCCAGCTTGTCGCCGCGTTCCTTCTGCAATTCGAGGGCGCGTTCCAGATCTTCGGGTTGGATCAGGCGGCGGGCGATCAGCATCTCGCCCAAGCGGAGGGTTCTGGGTTCCGGGTGCTGGGTGCTGGGTTCGGTGACGGTTGTCAATTTAGAACTCCCCCGTGCGGATGGCGGTATCGCGCGTGGCGTTCGACAGCAGTTTCTGGCGCTCGGCCTGCATCACGATTTGCGAGGGAAGGCCACTATAGTCTTCCCAGGAGTAGTGGAACAGCGAAACCGCCAACACCACTTGTTCGCTGGGCGGCAGGTTCTCCAGCGACGCGGCGGAAGCCACCAGCATCTCGCGCATCTGCTGCTTCAGCAGCGGCAGGCGCTGGACTTTGCGGTCGTGAATGCGGGCGATTTCAATCTTGGTGAACGACTGGCGAAACGGGGTGAGATTGGGGCTGACGATCAGGTTCAACTCGACGCTGAAGACCGCGCCGTAGCCTTCCAGGTAAACCCCGCGCGTGGGGCCGAGAAGTTCGAAGGCGTCCGGCGTGTAGGCCCTGGCGAAGCGGCCGTCGAAATTCTTCTCCACGCTGGCAAGAGCGGCGCGGGCGATGCGAGCATGCGAAGCCGGCGGAGCCTCCTGTGCGGCAAAGAAGAATGCCAGCAGCACCGCCAGCACGTTCATCGCACGTCCCCGTTGGCACTGCCGGCATCGTTGCTGGCCAGAAGCAGAGTGTTCATCCGCTTCTTCTCCACGTCGAGATATTCCTGGACGCGCACCATCATGGCCTGGGTCTCCAGTGCATGGCGCGTTTCGGAAGCGGCCAGCAACTCCCGCGTCTGGCGGGCCTGGCGCGATTCGCTCTCCGCCACGGCTTTGCCGACGGCGTCATTCAGGCGCTTGGAAAAGTCCGCCTCCAGCGCCGTGCGGCTTATTGCGGGAGCCGGCACGCTGGCTTGCGGGACGGGACGGGTGAGCGAGAAGACCAGCAGGGCGACCGACAGCGTGGCGGCCGAGGCGAAGCCCAGTCGCGCGGCGGAACCCCACAGCGCGTCCCAACCGCGGCGAAATGCGGACGGTTGGAAGACCGGATCGGACACAAAACCGATGCGTTGCGGGATCTCTTCATCGGGCAGCGCGAGTAGCGCGGTTTCGGTGCCGCGCAGCCGGTCGAGTTCCTCGCGGCAATGGGCGCAGGTCTTGACGTGGACTTCCGTCAGCCGGCGCGCATTTTCAGCGAGATCCTTGAAATAATAGTCACGCAAATCGAATGGCGAACAACTCATGACACACCTCGTGCTTTGACGGGAGCCAGTTCGTTTTTCAGCAGGTCGAGCGCCGTGTACAGCCGCGATTTCACGGTGGAAACCGGGGCGGCCACGATCTCGGCGATCTCCTCGAATTTGAAGCCCTGGTAGATTTTGAGGATGACGGTCTCGCGCTGGTCGGCGGTGAGTTTGCGTAGCGCGCTCGAAACGGCCAGCGTCAATTCCACCGGGAAGACCGCATTGCCGCCCAGGGTGGCGGCGCCTTCCAAGGTTTCGGGGTGGAGTTCCTCGGTCTCGCCTTCAGGCCGCCGCTTGCGGAACAGCGAATAGGCCTCGTTATGGGCGATGCGGTAGAGCCACGGGGCGAACCGCGCCGGGTCATCCAGTTTGCGGAGATTCTGGTATGCCTTCAAGAAAACGTCCTGACTCAGGTCCAGAGCGTCTTCGCGGTTGGTGACGATGCGCAGCAGATAATTGTAGACGCGCCTCTCCCATCGGGAAATGAGCAGGTTATAGGCCTCGACATCTCCCCGGCGCGCCTTACGAATCAGGTCGGCATCCTCGACCGCCCGAAGAATCAAAGCTCCGGCTCCATGTGAAAAGACGCCTTGGTGGCGGAAAAAGTCTGACGTCATTAGTTTAGCGGGCTGGGCCGGGGGCCGGGGGCAGGGGCCGCTGGGGCCGCGGAGGTAGAATAGTTACGGAAATATGCTGACGCTGGACACACTGCCGCGGGAGAAGAAGGCGAGATTCGCCGGGCAGGCCCGGGACAGGGTCTTTGGCGAGGCCGTGACCCTATAGGAACGCCTGGGTAAAAATGAAGGTTGGAACGTGGTAACGCTGGACACGCTGCGCAGCGAGAAAAAGGCCGAGATTCTCCGTCTTGCCGAAACGTACGGCGGGCATAACATACGCGTCTTCGGCTCGGTGGCGCGCGGCGGCAATGGAGAGAACAGCGACGTTGATTTCCTGGTCGAGTTCGAGAAGGGTAGAACCTTGTTTGACCTCATCGGCCTCAAACTGGAGCTCCAGGACTTGCTCGGAGCTACTGTCGATGTGGTGACGCCCAACAGCCTGCGCTACATTCGGGAGCGGGTGCTGGCGGAGGCTCAACCTCTGTGATCTCTTGAGTTCACCCAGCCCGCGGATCTATCTACTGCACATTTCGGGATTGCTGCGAAGAGCTGGCCGCCGTCGGGTTCACTCGTATGAAGACTCCTCGAGAAGCTGGCCGCGACCATCGAGCCGCGCATCGTCGCCCGGTGCCGCGCCCGATGTGATTCACTGGTGCCCGGGGTGGGAATCGAACCCACACTCCCGTTGCCGGGAAAAGGATTTTAAGTCCTTTGCGTCTGCCGGTTTCGCCACCCGGGCACGTTTTGGATCGGCCGCCTGAGCTTCATTATCGCGCACTCGCTATCTCGCCAGCTCGAACCCGCCCTTGGCGCGGATGTCGCGGGACGACGCCCCCACCAGCACCGTGAACCGGCCCGGCTCGGCGACCCAATCGTGGACCGCGGAATCGTAGTACGACATCGCCGCCTTATCGAGCGTGAACGACACCGTCCTGGTCTCCCCCGGTTGCAGCATGACGCGGCCGAATCCCTTCAACTCCTTCACTGGACGGTCCACGCGGGATGGCGGCGGCTGCAGATACAACTGCACCACCTCCGCCCCGGCGCGAGCGCCGCTGTTTCGAACGCTCACGCTGACACTCACCGCCTTGCCCGCCGCGATTTTGCCGGGTGAAACCTTGAGCTGGCTGTACTCGAAACTGGTATACGACAGGCCGTGACCGAACGGAAAGAGCGGCTCGACATCGTGCTTGTCGAATCCTCGATAGCCGACGTAAATGCCCTCCGCGTATTCCACGTGCAGGTTCTCACCCGGATAGTGACCGTACGCCGGCGAATCCCGCAGCGCCTTCGGAAAAGTCGCCGGTAGCTTGCCTGACGGATTGACAACTCCAAACAGCACGTCGCCGATAGCCCGCCCGGCCTCCTGCCCGCCATACCAGGCATACGCCACCGCGGCCACGTGGCCGATCCACCGAGTCATCGTCACGGGCGCCCCTGCGGCAATTACAACGATAGTGTTCTTGTTGGCGCCGGCAACCGCCTCGATCAGTTCGTCCTGCCCAGCCGGAAGATCCATGGATTTGCGATCGAATCCCTCGCCTTCCAGCTTGGGAGAGTAGCCCACTACGACGACGGCCACATCGGATTTGCGGGCCAGCGCGATGGCTTCCTCGCGCAACTCCCGCGGCGTCTTGCCCGCGTCCTCCCCTTCCATGGCCGCACCCAACGCGTAGCCGACATCGGCCCTCGATCCCGCGGCTTCCTTCATTGCAGCGAGGATTCCTTCGAGTGCGGCGATCGCGTACTTAGGGCGCACCAGAGAACTGCCGCCACCGCCGGTCCGCGCCACCGCCGCGCTAGGACCAATAACGGCGATTTTGCGCGCGCTTTCGGCGCGCAGGGGAAGCACGCCGGTATTCTTAAGCAGTACGATACTCTCGTTGGCCGCGGTGCGAGCCACTTGGCGTTGTTCCGCCGTGTCCACATCGCCGCCGCCCGCGTGCGCGTGGTCGAACAACCCAGCCGTGAACATCACGCGCAGGATGCGGCGCACGCCCTCGTCCACGGCTTCTTGCCTCACGTGGCCCGCCGCCAGCGCTGCCATCACATTGGCCGCCGTCAGCCAACCGGCGCCATTCCCATCCCGTTTGGTTTCGGGCTTATCGGCCCAGATCCGCATGGCTTCGCCGCCGGGCATCTCCAGATCCATGCCCGCGTTGATGGTTCCCTCGGTGCTGTAGGTGCTGCCCCAATCGGAGATGACGAATCCGCGAAAGCCCCAGCGCTTGCGCAGCGTTTCCGTCAGCAGGTAGGGATTCTCGGCGCACCACTCGCCGTTCACCTTGTTGTATGCCGACATCACCGCCCACACACCGGCTTCCTCGACTGCAGCCTTGAACGCCGGGAAATAGATTTCATGCAAGGTGCGCTCGGCGATCTTCTCGTCGATGCGATGGCGCTCGTATTCCTCGTTGTTGGCGGCGAAATGCTTCACCGAGGGGATCACGCCTTCGGCCTGCACGGCCTTGATGTACGCGACTCCCATGCGCGCGGCGAGATAGGGGTCTTCTCCGTAACCCTCGAAGTTGCGGCCCCACAGCGGCACGCGGTTGATGTTTACGGTGGGTCCCAGAATCATGTCGCGCCCGAGCGCCTTCACCTCCTGTGCGATGACGCGTGCCGCGCTCGCCACCAGTTCCAGGTCCCAACTGGCGGCCATGCCGATGCCGGCCGGAAATGCGGTCGCCGTAACAGGCGTGGTGGACGCGGCGTTGGTGACGGCGGATGGGCCGCGCCAGTTCCGCACACCCATGGGACCGTCCGCCATTTTGAGGGCGGGTATGCCCAGCCGCGTATTCGGCTGGCTTTCCATCCAACCCGAGCCGCTCAGCATCTCCGCCTTCTCCTGGGGCGTCATACGGCCCAGCAGGTCCTTCACGCGCCGCTCGACATCCAGCGACGGATCTTTATAGGGGGCCACCGCCGATTGGGCGCGCAGCCGCACGCCGAAGAGCGCCGCTACGGATAGCGGAATGAGAAAGGAAAAAACCATTTTCATATGGATTCGCAATCGTCAAAAAGTACTTAGGGCCGCCCGTTTAATTGTTCCCGAGGCTACACACACGTAAATATAACTGTCATCGCTCCATATTGCACCGGGAGCGCAAGCTTCCGATGAACTCTTCGGAGTAAAGTGAACAAGGTCCACGGCAATCGCCGTGGAGTCCGGCGATTCTGCGATCTGGATACCCAGACCCGGGATTATGACTTTGGCGGACTGAAAGCCGCGTCGATCCACTCCGCCGTCCCGGTCCCAAACCCCGGCGACTGAAGCAGCAGTCCAGGTCCACAACGGGATCGTATTCTCCGGGAAATGGTCGACGCCAGGGACCGCAAGGCAGCCAGTACATCTGATCGACAGGTTGCTGCCGATAGTCAGCACGCCATCGCGGGTGACGTAAGCAAAAGCTTCGCCTTTCGGCGATGACTGGCTCAGAACCACTGTCCCACCGGTGGTGAAGGAATGGGTTCGCTGGTTAAAGCGGACATTGCATGGCGTGCGGGTTGAGCACTCCCTGCCAAACGTCAGCTCAGTAGGAGATGTGCGCTCGAACTCGAAGTCCTTCAACTTCGACGTGGCAGAGATCTGCGCGGCAGCATTGCCGGCCGCCCATACAAAGATAAGTTGGATCGCTAGAGCCCGGATCATATGTCACCAGTGTACAGCACGCCCCTCAGAACACCGTACGGCTGTGAGTCTCTGCCTTGGCCGCCAGAGAATAGTGCGGGTCCACCGGCCCGCCATCGAGGATGCGATCGGCGACATACTCGCCCACGGCCGNNGCCGTGCCCGGAGCCTCCGCCCACCAGCCAGACGTTGGTGAAGTCGGGGTGCCGGTCGATCAGGAAATCGCCGTTCGACGTATTCTCGTACTGGCAGACGCGCGCCTCCAGCAGGGGAGCGTGCCGCAGAGCGGGCAAGCGTTGGCCGAGGCAATCGCGCGCGGCGGCGAGCGATTCCGCCGATGGGACGCGGTCGGCGGTATCCGGGTCGATGGGCGGGCCGTGCTGGTCGAGGGCGATTTTGACGCCGCGGTTTTCCAGATCGGGGAAACCGTATGGCCCGCGCGGATCGCTGAAGTCGATCCACACCGGCATGGCGGGCGGCGCGAAGCGCGAGTCGCCGGGCGGCGTTCCAAAGAAGAATGCCTCCTGCCGCGTGGGCTCAATGCGTTTGGCCAGCAAATCGGGAAACACTTTGGGCAGCCACGCACCGCAGGCGAACACGAATGCGCCCGCGCGAATGGCCGCGCCGGCCGTGGTGCGAACCGCCGGAAGCGAGCCGGTTCCGTGCGGCGGGGCCACCGCTTCCCGCAGAAACTCGACGCCGTGGCGCACCCCATCCGCGACCACGGTCGCGACGGCTCGGCGGGCTATCAGCGCGCCGCTCTCCGGCTCGAAGGTGCCCCATGCGCTGGGCGCGAAGTCCATTTGGGGGTATCGCGATTTCAACTCCGCCGGACTGAGCGTTTCAAATTGCGCGCCGCATAGGGCCAACGTCAGGCGTGTGTGTTCCGTGTATGGGTCGCCTTCGGCCGCGGTCCAGAGGACACCAGTCTGGTGCCACAACGGCTGGCCCGACTCACGACAGAACGCTTGCCACAACGTGAGCGAACGCATGGCCGAGCGCGTGTAGATTTCGTCCGCGCCGTAGCCCACGCGAACGATGCGCGATTCGCCGCCCGAACTGGATCGCGAGTGGGCCGCGCCATAAGCGTCCAGCAGCACTACCTGAGCAGAATACAGAAGTCAGAAGTCAGAAGTCAGAATAGCAGCCCCCGCTACCCGATCCTCTCTTATTCTGACTTCT
>PMVV01000179.1 GCA_003166475.1 Bryobacterales bacterium
CCGTTCCAAAGAATCAAGTGGGGCAGATCCAAAACGCCACCATGACCGTGGCGCCATCGGTGGCGCCGGTCAGGCAGGCTCTCGCGCCAACGGCCGGGACCGCACCTGCGCCGCGGCCCCCCGCCCGCGCGATCAGTGCGCCGGTCGTGGCCAAGGTGGCGCCCCCTCCGCCGCCGGTCCCCTTCGCCGCCAAGCAAGCCGCCCTGCAACAGAACGCCGGTAGGCCGCTAAACATTCCGGCCATTCGCCAGGCCATGCCGCCNNAAATCCGCGTCCGGCTCAACCGAACACGCCCGCGACGCCCGCATACCGACCGCCATCCGCCACGCCCCCGGCGCAACCCGCGCCACAGACCACTCCGCGTCCGGTGCAACCTCCGCCGCCCGTGACGCCCGCATACCGGCCGCCAACCGCCACGCCTCCGGCCCAGCCTGCGCCTCAGACCACTCCGCGTCCGGTGCAGCCTCCGCCGCAGTCGCAGCAAAAGCCGGCGGCCAAACCGACGCAAAAGCCCAAAAAAGACACCGAAAAGCCGAAGGAGTGAAGCCGGCAGAGGCCCCGGAACTCAATCAGGGGCCTCCGCCATTCTGACTTCTGTCTTCTGACTTCTGCCTTCTGCCTTCCGCATTACTATCTTTAGTTATAATTGTTAGCCCAACGCATGCGGCCTACTATAAATTAACTGTCATGAACGAACTGCGATCCTATCTGGAAGCCCTGCTGGATCACCAATGCGCCCCCAGCCCCGGTGAGTGCCGGGAATGCCGGAGCCTCCAGCGAATCTACCAGTTCATGCAGGCCGAACTCTTCTCCACTGTGATCTATACGGAGACGCCTCTGGAGCCGCGCCACCCAGCCCAGTCCCCATCGCGGCCCGTCAATCGAGTGGCAGCCAGCCCTCTCCGGCCGCCCGCGGGCCGAATGTCTTAGCGATCCCGCGCGAGGCCATCCGCATCTCCGTTTCGCGGATCAACTGCGGCCACAGCGCGTCCGGTTCGGAATCGAACACCGCCTTGGCGCTCCCCGGAAAAATGTACCACGCGCCCAGATCCAATTCGTGCTCCAACTGCGGCGCCGTCCATCCGGAGTACCCCAGATAGACGTGTACCGAATCGGCGTCCGTCGCGGCGGCGAATGTCTTTTCGAGGCCCTCCTTGGTCGAAACCAGAAAGACGTCCCCCAACACCCGCTTGGCGTCGCCGGAAGCGAGGCGCGAACGCACCAGCGCCAGCACGTCGGTCCTCTCCACCGGGCCGCCTGCATAGACCGGGTCCGGCCGGTCTTTGGCGCCGGCTAGCCCGTCCAATGCGCGCGAAATCGGAACCTTCGAACGGCGATTGAGAATCAGCCCCACCACGCCGTCCGCATCGTATTGAACCAGCAGAATAACCGTCTTGGCGAAGTTAGGATCGGGCAGGTCCGGGCTCGCCACCAGCAACTTCCCGGTGGCGAGGTCTGCGGGACGCGTGGATTGCGCCCCCGCCAACCGCACGCTGGCTTCCAGGCACAACGCCATTGCCGCGGTCCCCATCCATCGCATGCCTTCCATTCTACGCCCAATGGACCGGATTGCACTCCCCCTGACCTTATAATGAAACTATGTCCCGCTCACCGGCGACTGCCGCGGCGGCGGTCGAGCGATTCTTTCAATTCGCCCTGTGGGGACTGGTGGTCAGCGGCTATCTGGCCGTGGCGGGCTCCGGTTACCTGGATGCGCCCACCGTGATCCTCACCGGCGCCGGACTGCTGCTGCGCGCGCTGCTGATCTCCGGCGCGCTGCGCTTCTATATCTCGCCGAAGCTGGTAGTGGCGCTCACGCTCGCCTACGTGGGCTTCTTCCCGCTGGATTACTTTTTCCTTTCCCGCGCATTCATCCAAGCCACCGTGCATCTGGTGTTCTTCCTGGCCGTGATCCAGATCCTGACCTCGCGCACCAATCGCGATTACTTCTTCATGGCCATGATCGCGTTTCTGGAACTGCTTGCTGCCGCCATCCTTTCCTCCAATTCGAACTTCTTCCTTTTCCTGGCGCTGTATCTGCTTTTCGCCATGGCCGCCTTCACCAGCGCCGAGATCCGCCGCTCCATGCAGAAGCGGCTGACGGTGGCGCGCAGCGGATTGCGTAGCTTCCACCCGCGGCTGGCGGCGCTCACCGCTGTCGTCACCATAGGCATTCTGGGGCTTACCGCGGGGCTCTTCTTCATGCTGCCGCGCACCGCCGATGCGGCCCTTCGGCGGCTGGTGTCCCGGCGGTTCTACCTGCCGGGATTCTCCAACCAGGTCACGCTGGGCGAGATCGGGGAAATCAAGGCCACCTCCCGCCCCGTGATGCACGTGCGCTTCGCCGACAGCCACGCCCCCGCCGACCTGAAATGGCGCGGGGCGACATTGAGCGATTTCAACGGCCACGCATGGTTCGAACCTTTCGGCGAGCCGCGCTGGATTCCGGCCGTCCCCAGGGGCGTCTTTCAGCTCGCCGACAACCAGCAGCGCCGGCGCCTGCCGCGCAGCGTCAACTACCGCATCAGCTTGAACGGCATCGATTCGGACGTTCTGTTCTTCGCCGGCCGCCCCGAGTTCGTGTACCTGAAGCAACCGATGATCGTTGCCCGTGACGACGGCAGCTACCGGCTGGGACGCCCGCCCGTGGAAGGCTTCTTCTACGAGGTTTACGGCTGGCTGGGCGATACCGGAGCCGCCGACGACCTTCTGGGCAAACGCGAACGGAAACAATATCTGAGCCTGCCGCAGCTCGACCCGCGCATTCCGGAACTGGCGCGCACCACTGTGCGCGGCCTCGATAACGATGCCGACCGTGCCGCCGCCGTAGCCCGCTACCTGCGCCGCGCCTACGGCTACACGCTCGAACTGCCTTCTCACGAGGTCGCCGACCCGCTGGCCCACTTCCTGTTCGTGCGCAAGAAAGGGCACTGCGAGTATTTCGCGTCGGCCATGGCGGTGATGCTGCGCACGCTGGGCATTCCGTCGCGCCTGGTGACCGGCTTCCAGAGTGGCATCTTCAACCCGTTGACGGAGCTGTATGTAATCCGCGCGTCCGACGCCCACAGTTGGGTGGAGGCATGGCTGCCCGGCCGCGGCTGGGTGACATTCGATCCGACGCCGCCCGATCCCTCGCCCGGCGCCAACGCGCTGCTCGTCAAGCTGGCGCTCTATGCCGACGCGGTCGAAACGTTCTGGCAGGAGTGGGTGGTCAGCTATGACCTGGGCCATCAGGCCACGCTGGCCGACCGCATGGAACAGGCGGGCCGGCGCGTCAGTCTGCGCTGGCTCGACCGCATGTTCGAGATGGGGGACAACTGGCCATCCACGCGATCCTGGCTGGTGCACACCGGCCTGTGGTGGCTGCTGGCGCTGGCTGGCGGAGTGGTCGGCGCGTGGCTGGCGCCCAAGCTCTGGAAGGCGTGGCGCGTGCGGCTGGGAGTGCGCCGGCTGCGGCGCGGGCAGGGGAGCGTAGCCGATGCCACGCTGCTCTACCGGCGCATGCTGAAGCTGTTGCGGCGGCGTGGCTATGAGAAGCCCGCCTGGTTCACCCCTTACGAATTCGCCTGCTCCCTGCCGCCTTCGGAAATGGGCATGCTGGTGCTGCAATTCACTTCCGCCTACAACGCCCTCCGTTTCGGCGGACAAGCCGATGCGGCCCCGCATCTCTCCGCTCTCCTCGAGGACCTGGAAAAGAGAAGAGAAGTGGGGCAGGCCCTCGGCCTGCGGCGGCCTCTCAGGCCGCCCCCGGATGTATAACTTCAGACAACCCAGCAAGCCAAAAAATAGTAAATCCTGGAAGACGGTTGGTGTTATACTGGCGAAAGTCTGGGTCCGAAACGCCGGAAGTCTTCACTCAAGAGGGAAAATCATGAATCGAAAACTACGTACATCTTTGGTGACAATCGCCGCGCTTGTGCCGGTCATGAATATCGTTTGCCAGGCAGCCTCGCCGGCCCCGGCAACGCGTCATGTGCGCGACGTGGTCGCCAATGGGCAGGCGAAGTCCGTCGGGCGCCTTCCCGCGACCGAGCCCATGCGCCTGGTCCTCGTCCTGCCGCACCGCAACCAGCCCGCGTTAGACAACCTCTTGAAGGAGCTATACGATCCGTCCAGCCCGTCTTACCGCCAGTTCCTAACCGTCGAAGAGTTCACCAACAGGTTTGGTCCCAGCCAGGAGGATTATGACGCCGTGGTGAGCTTCGCCAAGTCACACGGCTTTGAAGTGGTTGGGACTTCCCGCAATCGCATGAACGTGGACATCTCCGGGCCTGTGGCGAGTATTGAGGCGGCCTTGCATGTGACCATGGGCGTCTACCAGCACCCCACCGAAAGCCGTACCTTCTACGCGCCGGACCGGGAGCCCACGCCGGACCTGTCCGTGAGGCTGTGGCACATCGCGGGTCTGGACAACTATTCGACCCCGCGTCCCGCGCTCGTAGTTAGAAATCCGGACGTGACGCCCGAAGCCACTACCGGCTCGTGCCCGTCGGCCTCTTTTTGCGGCAGCGACATGCGGGCGGCATACTACGGAGGAACCCTCACCGGCACCGGCCAGTCGCTCGGCTTGCTGGAGTATTACGGCACCGATTTAACCGACCTGAGCACTTACTACACCAACGCGCATCAAACCAACAGTGTCCCGATCACGCTGCTTTCCACGGATGGGACCAGCACTAGTTGCGTGTCTCCCAGTTGTGATGACACCGAACAGACCTTAGACATGACTCAGGCCTTGGGCATGGCCCCGGGCATGTCCAGCCTGGTGATGTACGTAGGATCCACAGATTCCGCCATTTTCAACGCGATGGCTACGGCCAAACCGCTGAACGCGCAATTGAGCTCTTCCTGGACCTGGAGCCCGTCGGACCCCAGTACCGACAACCCGTACTTCGAGGAGTTCGCGGCGCAGGGTCAGAATTTGTTTCAAGCGGCCGGCGACAGCGGCGCCTGGAAGACGTCTTCAGCGGTTTTCCCGGCGGACGATGTGTATCTAACGACTGTGGGCGGGACGGACCTATCGACAACCAGCGCGGGCGGCGCCTGGAGTTCGGAGACTACGTGGGTCGACGGCGGCGGCGGCATTTCGCCCGACAAGTATGCCATCCCCTCCTGGCAGACGGCCGCGGCCGCCGGCTGCTCCAGTTGTTCCAAATCCTATCGCAACGCCCCGGACGTTTCGGCCAACGCGAATTTCAGTTTTTACGTCTGTGCCGACCAAACTACCTGCACCGCCAACTCGTACGGCGGCACCAGTTTTGCGGCGCCCATGTGGGCCGGCTACCTGGCTCTCGCCAATGAACAGGCAGTGACTAACACTGGCAAGACGCTCGGCTTCATCAATCCGACCGTCTACACCATCGGCCTGGGATCGAGCTATACCGCCGATTTCCACGACATCACCAGCGGCAGCAACGGCTATTCGGCAACCACCGGCTACGATTTGGCGACCGGCTGGGGCAGTCCCAACGGCAGCGGCCTGATCAACGCGCTTGCTGGCGCGTCGGCTCCTGGCTTCAGCCTTTCCGCCTCGCCCACCTCGGTCTCGGTGGTACAAGGCAGTTCCGGAACTTCGACCATCACCAGTACGGTGACGGGCGGCTTCAATTCGGCCGTTACCTTATCTGCGAGCGGCCAGCCAACGGGAGTGACCGTGGGTTTCAGCCCCACCTCGATTACCGGGACTGGAACGTCAACCATGACGATGACTGTTGCCTCATCTACAGCCACCGGCACCTACAGCATTACAGTAACGGGAACTTCCGGCGCCACCACCGAAACCACCACGGTCTCTCTCACCGTTACCACCGTAGCTAGTCCCAGCTTCACCATGTCCGCCTCGCCCACTTCGGTGTCCGTGGTGCAGGGCAGCAATGGCAAATCCACGATTACAACCGCCGTCTCGGGTGGCTTTAACTCGGCGATCGGCTTGTCCGCGAGCGGCCAGCCGACAGGCGTGACCGTTGGCTTCAATCCAACATCCATCGCTGCGCCCGGCTCCGGCACGTCCACGATGACCATGACAGTGGCCTCAACCACCGCGACCGGCACTTACACCATCACAGTAACGGGAACTGGTGGCGGAATCACGCACACCGCGAAAGTATCGCTCACCGTGACCGCGCCGGTCAGTGGTAACTTCACCATCTCCGTCTCGCCCGCGTCGGGATACCTACTGCGGGGTCAAAGCGGCTATGCCGTCGTCACCACGACGGTCTCCGGCGGCTTTAACTCGGCCATCGCCTTGTCTGCGACTGGCGTGCCGTCAGGCGTCACCTATAGCTTCAGCCCAGCCTCCATCGCCGCGCCGGGTTCCGGCACGTCCGATTTCAACCTGACCGTGTCCAGAACCGCGCCGACCGGCACCTATCCGATCACCATAACGGGTACGGGCGGAGGCCTTACGCATACCACAGTCCTCACGCTCACGATCTATCGCTGAACGATGTAAGGGAATGTAAGGGCCCGAACTCTTGAGTCCGGGCCCTTGCCCCGCTTAGTGGGGCAGGCTCTCAGCCTGCGCGGGACTCTCAGTCCCGCATGCTCGCTCTGCGCGATAGACGATCTCACCCTCCTCGGCCTGCGGCATCACGGCGGGCGCAGTGCCCCAGCGGCTGTTGTCATGCACGTGGATGAAGTCCATTTCGCGGATCCTTTCGCCTCTGGCCCTGGAGGCGCCGCCAGGGCGGCAGGCAAAGGGCGTGCGCCGCACACATACACACACAGCGGTCACGCCAGATCGATGACAAACGTGGTGCCCCTGCCTGGTTCGCTGCGGACCGCGATCTTGCCTCCGTGGTCGCTGATCACGGATTGTACGATGGCCAGTCCTAAGCCGGTGCCGTGGGTCTTGGTGGTGTAATACGGCGTGAAGAGGCGGTCGCATTCCTCCCCGGTGAGGCCTTGACCGGTGTCGGAGACTTCCAGGCGCACGCCGCCTTCGTGCGCGGCGGTGCGGATGGCCAGCGCGCCCCCGGAGGGCATGGCGTCGATGGCGTTCAGTACCAGGTTTTGCAGGGCGCGGCCAAGTTGGGCGGGGTCGGCATGGATGGCGCGCAAGTCGGCGGCGAGGTCCAGGCGAAGGGCCACGCCGGCGGCCTGCATCTGCGCTTCAAAGAGCTTCAGGCTGTCGCGCACGAGGTTGTTCAGGTCCACGGTTTCGAGCTGCGGCTGCCGCATCTTGGCAAAGTCGCTGAAACGGCCGACGATGCCGCGCAGCTTACCCAGTTCGGCCAGCAGCGTGGCGGTACTCTCGCGGAAGACTTCGTCGAACTCCTCGGGATGCGCGGCGCGCGCGCGCTGCAGGTTCTCGACGGTGATCTGCAGCGGGAACAGCGGATTCTTTAGCTCGTGCGCGAGGCGGCGGGCGAGCTCGCGCCAGGCGGCCACGCGCTCGGCTTGCACCAGGCGGTCGCGCTGCTCCAGCAGGTCGCGGGTCATCTGGTTGAAGGCGGCAGCCAGCGCGCCGATCTCGCCCGAGGCATGCACGTCCACCTGCGTGTGCCAGTCGCCGGCGGCCACCGCGCGGGCGCCGGCGGCGAGGGCTTCCACGGGACGCGTGATGCGCGCCGTGGTCCAAAAAGCCACCAGCAACGCGAGCAGAATGCCGCCCATGGCCACCAGGAGTTCGACGCGGCGCAGAAAGCGCTCCAGGCGAACCTGTACGGCGCGCGAACTGCCCACCAGAAACGCACCCATCAACTCGTCGGCCTGGCCCGGATCTTTGGCGGGGCCGATGAGCGGGAAGGCGTGAAACGTCTCGGCGCTGGCCGCGTCGGCGGACCATTGGACAGTGCGCGTCACTTCGCTCGGCTGTTTGCGCAGGGCATCGATCAACGGCGCGAGCGGCGCGGTCTGCGGCAGCGGCCCGGAGGAACCGACAATGGATTGCGGCTCGCGATAGAGCAGGGCGCGCATGCCGGCCGGCAGCACAAAGGACGACAGGAAATCGCGGTCGAGGGCCTGGCCGCCGATCACGTACAGCTTGCTCTCGCCAACGGTCGCGATGCGCACGGAGATCAGCGCCAACGCTGTGCCGGTGGGCAGGTCCTCGCGTTTCAGGAAAGGCTCCCTCGAGTTCCAGTCGTCGCGTTGGGCGACCCAGTCTTCCTGGTAGAGAAATCGCGCGGGCCACTGCTTGGACGAGACGATGCTCCCGGTGGCGGAGACCAGCTCGAGAAAATCGAGATTGTGGGCGGCGGCGAGCGGTTCAGCGGCGTCCACATAAGCTGGGGGATCGGCGTCCGGACGGTTGAGCGCGATGACCATGTCGCGCGTGCTGTCGGCCTCGGCGATGTCTCTGACGTGCTGGGCGATCTCCTGTTTGCGGCGGAGGAGCTCCTGGCGAAATTGGGCGGCCAGGGCGGAGACGCGCTGCTCGTCGACCTGCTCGAAGGCGCGTTGGGTGGTGGTGGAAACGATGGCGCCCACGAACGCCACGGCGACGATGACGGTGAGTGCGAAAGCGATCAACAGGCGCGTGCGAAAGGTCATGGCGCAGTCCCGGAGAGCCAGACGTTGTCGAAGCGCCAATCGCCCAGGTGCGTAATCGGGGACGACGCAGACACGCGGACGCGGCTGGCTGCGCCGTAGAGAACGGGAAGGTGAAAGAGCGGGACGGCGCGGTAGCCATCCAGCAGCTTACGCTCGGATTCATAGAGAGCCGCGGGGGATGCGGCGGCGGCCGGAGTTTCAAGACCGAGAGCGGCTGCGAGCCCGGCGAGGGCCTGCTCCGGGTCCAGGGAGGCCAGGCGGATTTCGACCAGCCGCACATCGGCGCGCGGATTCTGCGGCGAGACCTGCACGGCCAATCCGGCATCGCGCGCGTTGACGGCCACGCGTTCGGCGAGAGAGCGGGCAACGCGCAGGGAGGGATCGTAAGTTAGCGTGAGCGTGCGGGCCGCGGGCGGCAGGGCGTTGGCGAGCGCGCGGGCGCGCGGCAGATCGGGCGCCGTGGGAAAGGCGAAGGCGTAACCGGAGATCCATTGCGGCAGCAGCGCGGCGGAGACTTCTCCCTGCTTTTGCAGGAGCACGGTGTGCATGGCGGCGCGGTCGATGGAGAGGGCGAGGGCTTCGCGCAGGCGGGGATCGCTACCTGGGAACGCGAGGGCGATCAGGCTGACGGGTGCGGAGGACCATACCGACGACAGGCTCAAGCCTGTCGCACCCAGAGCGCGGCGCAGGTCGGTAGGAGCTACCTCCACGACGTCGGCCTTGCCGAGTTGGAGGTCGGCGAGCTGATCGCGCAGCGCGCGGCCGAGTTGGACGTCGATAACATCGAGGAAGGGACGGCCGCCCCAGTAGTCTTCGTTGGCGGCGAACGTGGCGCGGCGGCCCGGCTCGAACGCAGTCTGGCGGAACGGGCCGGTGTCCAGCCAACCGTTGTGCGCCAGATCGAGCAGCAGATCGGGGAGCGGGCGATTGGCGCGGATGGCGATGGCGGTATCGCCGGTGGCGGCGATGGTCATGGCTGGCAGAGCGGCTTGCAAGAGTGGCGCCGCGACGGCGGCGGTCAGCGGAGAGCCATCGTGGAATTTGACCGCCGGCCGAAGGTTGAACTGCCAGCGCCTGGCGGCGGCGTCGTGCTGCCAGGATAGCGCCAGACAGGGCTGCGGCGCGCCCGCCTCATCGAGGCGAACCAGAGTTTCGAATGCCAGGGAGCGAAGCGGGGCAGCATTGGCAGCGGTGGGATCAAGCGCGGCGGGGGCGGCAAGCATCTCAACGCGCAGAGTCCCCCCATACCGCGGGCGCGTGGCCGCGCCACAGACGGCCGACGCGCTAAGAACCGCAAGTGGGAGCCAGGATGAAAGCCGCATAGCGTCCGGTTTGGAGATCGCGCGAGACCGCCGTGGCCGAGTTTCCGGCGAACCATAGCGCGGTAATGGGTCCGGAGAACTCGAGCGCCGGCCCGGCGGGACGGGGTGCGCCGCCGTTTACTTCGGAAACGCCGAGGTCGTAGGTTCGGATGGCGTCCGGCTCGGTGCGGCCCGTGGGGCGGGTGGCCAGAATGCGCGCGCCGCAGGGTGTTTGGATCGCGGCGATATCGCTGCCCCACTGATCGATGGCGCCGGCGGATTCCCAGGAATGCGTGTAAATATGGGCGCGGCCGTCGGCGGCGGCAAAGATCCAGGCGTCGCCCGCGGGCGCGGCCGAGTAGAACGGCGGAAGGTCGCGCGCGCCTCCGGGTTCGACGTCGATGTGGCCGGGAAAGAGGTTGCGGTCCGGCGCGAAGAGCGCGATGGCGCCCGGCGCGAGCAGCCAGGGATCCGGTGAGTCTCGGCACACGAGCGAAAGCTGCGGCTGCGCGGTGCCCCGGCAGATGGCGCCTGGCAGATACGCGGTGAACGCAGAGTCACTGACCGAAAGCCGCCCGCGGATGTCACGGGGCCATGGGTGGGTGGCCGGAATCGGCGCGGATTGGCGTTCTGCGCCGCGGACCAGCAGCACGCGGGTGGCGTCCAGCACGAGGATCGCGTCGCCCGATTGCGCCACATCCAAAATGGGTTGATCCTGCTCCCACACCAGCTTCTTTTCGAGCGTGACCCGCGCCGGTTTGTCCTGCAGGGCGGCCGCGGAGGGCGCCGGAGGGCGCGGCCAGGATTCCAGCAACACCTGGCGGTCGCCCTGGCGATGAATCTCGGCCACCAGGAGAAACTGCGTCAGATTCTCCGAGATGGCGATCCGGACTTCCGCCGCCGGCTGCCCGGCCGTCTTTAATTCGGACTCGAAGACGCGACGAATCTCGGCGGTGTCGGCGGCGGAGAGAGCCGACAGGTTCTTGACGGTTAGAGCCACCGGTTCATGCGCGACGGCGGCCGCCACGGTGCGGGCGAGATCGCGGGCAGCGCCGCCCATATCACCGCTCATCAGGGGGGCCAGCAGGACAATAATAAGTGGGCTCAAGCCATCATGATCGCACGGGGATGTTCACTTCGGGTGAGCGGTGATGTCTATCGGTTACGAGGCCGCGCGCTTCGGACGCCCTTCGGCGATGCCAAGATCCACGATTGATTAACTGTACAGTTCCAGTGCCAGGCGTGGCGCAGACGATNNTGTTTGTCGTCTGCGCATCGTGCTCGAACTCGGCAGGCCACGAAAAACGATGGCCCGCCCCACAGCGAATCTGCTGTTCAGTTATTTCTTGGACGCTGCACTACCAGACTTGCCAATGTTGTCAAAGCATTCGCAAACACTCGTAGAAGGATTGCAGATGCTGCCGGTAGCCGGCGCCGGCGGTTTCGGCGATGTCATTGTGCCCGGCGCCCGCCACCAACCAGAACGATTTTGGTTCGCGCGCGGCGGCGAACAGGTCCTGGCCGAGGCGCAGGGGAATCACCTCATCGCGATCGCCTTGGATGAAGAAGATCGGCACGTGGATGCGGCCGATCTTGGCGCGTGAATCAAATCCCCAGACGAGGATCGGACCGATGACCGGCGCGATAGTCCGGGCAACGTCTTTCGCGGACGTAAACGGCGCTTCGAGGACAACCGCCGCGCATGGGCGGCGCGCAGCCAGATCCACGGCAATGGCGGTGCCCAGCGACTCGCCGTGCAGAATGATTTGGTCCGGACGATAGCCAGCCTTCAACAGGTAGTTGTAGGCCGCTTCGGCGTCGCGATAGAGACCGCGCTCGGTGGGCCGGCCGCGACTTTTTCCGTAACCGCGGTAATCCAGCGCGAGGACGGCGGATCCGGCTGCGGCGATTTCGTGAAGCTGGGGGTAGCGGTGCGTGAGGTTGCCCGCATTTCCGTGCAGGTGCAGCGTGACGAAAGAGGCTCCCTCGCGCGGAATCGACCAGGCGTGGATGCGGACGCCGTCGTCATGTATCAAGCCATACGTCAGTCGCGTGCAACAGGGCCTGTGCGTCCCAAAGGCCTTCCGGATACTTCGCGGGGAAGTATACAGTGCGATTGGCGATGTAACAGAGGGCCAGGTAGATGGCGGCGGCGACTACGGGGATCGCGACGTAGGTGGGAATGCGCCACATGGTTTTCAGTATGTCAAGTCAAGAGGCGGCCTGAGAGGCCGCAGCAGGCCGAGGGCCTGCCCCACTTCATTCACAGAAGCACTCAGGCGATGATGCCCTTGCGCACGGCGTACAGAATCAACTCGGGCACGCTGTGCAGGTTCAGCTTTTGCAGAATGTGCGCGCGATGGGTTTCCACCGTATACAGACTGAGATTCAGCATGTTGGCGACTTCTTTGTTGGTGCGGCCTTCGGCCAGGAGCTGCAGGATCTCGCGCTCACGATTGGTGAGCAGTTCATAAGTATCCTCGGCGCCCCGGCTCTCCAACTGGCGCATGTAATCTTCGACCAGGATCTTGCTGATGGCCGGGCTGAAAAAAGACTTGCCGTCGGTCAGCGCGCGGACGGCCGCCAGCAGGTCGGCTTCGGCGGAATCCTTCAGCAGGTAGGCGCGCGCGCCGGCCTTCAGCGCGCGGATGACGTAGCTCTCGTCGGAGTGCATGCTGAGAATGGCGATGGCCGTGCGCGGGTTGCGGTTGACGATCTGGCGGGCAGCCTCAATGCCGTTCAGGTTGGGCATGGCGATGTCCATGACGACCACATCCGGATTGACCGTTTCGCACAGCGCCACCGCCTGGCGGCCGTCCGCCGCTTCGCCGACCACCTGCAGATGGGGCTGGCGCTCCAACAGCAGGCGCAGACCGTTGCGCATGACGGTATGGTCGTCGGCCAGCAGGATGCGTACGGGATTCATGCGATGGCCTCCACGGCGCTCGCGGCTAACGGGATTTCGATGCGCAATCTGGCGCCATGCCCAGGCTCGGATTGCAGGTGAAATCGGCCGCCCAGGTGCGTCACGCGCTCTTCCATGCCCAGCAGGCCGAGGCCGCGTGTGTGGGTGCTGTTGAAGCCAAGACCGTCGTCGAGCACACTCAACCGGATGCGGTCGCTTTCCTGCACGACCTCGATGCGCACGCTGCGCGCGAAGGCGTGCCGGGCGCAGTTGTTCAGCGCTTCCTGCACCACGCGATAGATACAGGTCTTGTGCTCTTCGGGCAGATCGTCGGCCACGTTCTCGGCCTCCACGGTGACGGCCAAGCCGGTGCGTTTGGAAATCTCGCGCGCCTGCCATTGCAAGGCGGGCACCAGGCCCAGATCGTCCAGCATAGAGGGACGCAGCAACAGAGCCATGTTGCGCACCACGTTCACGCTGCTCTCGGCCAGTTTGCGGATGGACTCGACGTGGCTGCGCAACTCGGCATCGCCGGGCGCGACGGCTCCCAGATTGCCCAGCTCCATCAAAAGCGCGCTCAGAGACTGGCCGACTTCATCGTGCAACTCGCGGGAGATGGCGCGGCGTTCCTGCTCCTGCGCGTCCACCAGGCGGGCGGAGAGATCCTTCAGCTTGGCCTGCGCAAGGGCCACCTGGCGATAGCGCAAATCGGCGTCCCGCGCCAGGCGCAGGATGTGCCGGATGGTGGCGACGGCCAGCAGCGCGCCGATTCCCAGGGTGATGGCGAGCATCAGGATCAGCCGGTAGCGAAACCGGTCGAAAAGGGCCTTCAGCCGCTCGTCGCCGTTGTTGAGTTCCTGTTCGTTGACGGCGCCGATGCGATCGGCGATTTCGAGCGTGGTGGCGCGGCGCGGGAAAAGCTCCCGGTGCATGAAAGCGTCGCTGCGGGCCAACTTCTCCTTCGCATCCCAGTGGGAGATGGGGTCGAGCACTTTCCAGTAGTCGGCAATGCGGGCCTGCAAAGCTGAAAACGGCGCTTGTTCTCCGGCATCCAGCGACTGCGAGTAGCGAACCAGCGCCGCATCCATTTCTCCGCGCACTTTCTGCAGGCTGGCACGATACGTTTCCGCGCGCGAGGCATCCCGTTCCAGCAGATAATCGCGCGTGAACGTGCCGGACTGGTACAGGGCCGAGCGGATCTCCTCCAGGGCGCGATTGCGCAGCAAGAAGGTCTGGCGGATCTGGACGTTGCGCGACTGGATCTGGCGCAAGGCGCGCAACGCGTCGATTCCGGCGAACAGCATCAGTCCGAGCATGGCGCCAAAGCTGGCCAGCAGCACCACTTGTGCGCCCCACTGCAGAGGCTGCACGCTCCGTTTGGGAACCACGGCGTCTTTGGTTTCCTCAGGCTCCATAGTTAAGGTATCAGCTTGGCTTCTTCAATCATATCCCGTCCATTCGGTAGATTTGGGCCCGCCGGGAGGGTGGGAATCCAATGATTTGGGACGGAAAATACTCTACGGACAGGATACTCGCGGGGCCTCGGATTCTCTAATCTTGAATCAATAGCCTGGTCGAGGGACGCGTCCACGCTGCCTGCCACCTTGGTGACTCAGACCGACGCGTCCCTGCGCAATGGCACGGCAAGCCTGCCGAAACGCGAGCTTCGCTCAGTTGGAGGGCGGCCAATCTTGNNGCATGATTGCCCGCCCTCCAGCGACGATGTGCCACCCACCTTGCGTCCCGTGCAGGGGTGCTAAGATGCGCGCAGATGCAGATCACAAAACCGGCGATGGAGCGCATCTCCCGGCGTGCCATTCTTGGCGGCGGCGCGAGCCTGGGCCTGGGGGCACTGGCAGCGCAACCGCTGCAGGACGCATCGGCAATCCCCTTGCTGGCGCGCCCCCGCATCGGAGCGGAGTTTTTTCTGAATGCCACCGAAACCCGTGAATCGGTCTTCGAGCACTTCCGCCGCATGTCGCAGACCGGCCTGACGGTGGCGCGCGTCTTCACCATCTGGGACCACATCGAGCGCCAACAGGGCCAGTGGAACTTCGCAGGCTACGACTGGATCTACGATGCCGCCGCGCAGAACGGCATCCTGATCGCCAACACGCTCTGTTCCGAAGATCCGCCCGGATGGATGGGCACGGCTCCGTTCTACCACGCCTGGCGCGATCTTTCCGATCCGGGCCTGCGACCCTTCTCGGAGATCTATATCGAGAAGGTTGTCACGCGCTATAAGAGCCACCCGGCGCACGGCGTATGGCTCTTGCAGAACGAACCTGGCATCAACAGCGGCGCCGAACCGTTCGTGCTGGCTGAGTATGCCCGCTGGCTGGCGCGGAAGTACGGCACGGTCGAGAAACTGAACCGGCTGTGGTATCGGCCGCTGGCGCGATTCGAAGACGTGCAAGCGCCCGTCGAGCCGCGGGTGGCAAGTTGGGCGGATTATCCCTCCTTGCTCGACTGGCGGCGCTTTCGCTGCGCGCACCTCGCCGATCAACTCCGTTGGATTCACGCTCAGGTCGACCGGCATCACCCCGGCGCGCTCACGCACATCAATCCGCCGGGGTTGACCTCCAATATGCCGGCATCCGGGCGCGACTTGTGGCGGCTCAAACCCACTGCCGCCTTCATGGGCGCGTCGATGCACGCGGCGTGGCACTTCGGCATGTTCCCGCGCGAGGACTTCGGCGTGGCGTATGGCTACTGCTGCGATCTGGTCCGCAGTGTGTCAGCCCCCGCGCCGTGGTGGGTGACCGAGTTGCAAGCCGGCCCCACCATACTCACCGGCACGCGGCACCTGAACCCCACGGCGGGCGAAATCACGCGCTGGTTGTGGGACGGCATCGGCAACGGCGCGCGCGGGATTCTGTTCTGGTTGTGGCATCCGCGCACGGAAGGGAATGAGGCCGGCGAATGGGCGCTGGCGGGGCCGCAGGGCGAATCGACGGCGCGGACGCGCGCTACCCAATCCGTTGCAGAGGTGCTGCGGCGGCACGACAGCTTTTTCGCCAGCGCCCGGCCCCTGGCGGCTCGCGCCGCGATTCTCTATGACCGCGACGCCATGCTGCTCTATTCCATCGACGGCTGGCGGCGGCCGGGCGATGATGTAGTCCATTCGCTGATGGGTTGCTACAAGGCGCTGCACCGTTCCCGCGTGCCGGTCGATTTTCTGGACACCAGCGAACTGGAAGCCGGGTTGGCCGGGCGCTACAAGGTGCTTTACCTTCCATATTGTTATGCACTGAGTGGCAAGGCGGTGGATGCCATCCGCGGGTTCGTTCGCGCGGGCGGCACGCTATGGGCAGACGGACTGGTGGGCTGGAAGGACGAGCAGGGCGTCACCCGGCAAATGCCGCCCGGACCGCTCTCCGACGTCTTCGGCTTCACCCTGGAGGATATCGACGCGGTATGGGAGCCGTTCACGCTGGCTCAAGGCGCAACGGGTAAGGACGGGGAGTTGTGGCGCTGCGTGATTCCCGAAGGGCGTGGGAGGGTTTTGGTCGAAGGCGCGGACGGACGGCCCGCGGCCATCGAGAATCACTACGGAGCCGGCCGGGCGATCTATTTCGGCACGGCGCTTACGCTGGGATACCTACGGCGAGACAATGCAGTGGTCGAGGAGTGGGTTGCCGGGGCTGCACGGGAAGCTTCCAGCGATCTCCCCGTAGCGCTTGTGGAGAGTCCTGAGAAAGTAAGCTTCCGGGCATTGACCGCGCCGGGCCGCGCCGCGGCGGTGCTGTGCAACTGGGGTGAATCCGGAACCGCAACGATACGGTTCCCGGCGGCTGCTTCGGCATTGGATATCGTCTCGGGCGTAGCATTGGAACTGCGTCTGGTGGACGGATCGAGCCAGGTGACCATGCCGCTGCCCGCGGGCGGATGCGCGGTGGTCTTGGCCGAACTGAGAAAGGAGGGATAGCGAAAGGGTGCGACTGAGCCGTGCTGCACTCGCTTTCGCCGGCGTGCTGACCCTGGCGGCCATCGCATGCCGGCTTTCGCGCGCGCCCGTCAGCATTCCGCGGGTGATCGTGCTGGGCATCGACGGCATGGACCCAAACTTCGTCGAGCGCCACTGGGACGCGTTGCCCAATCTGGCCCGGCTGCGCCAGGAGGGCAGCTTCAGCCGGCTGGGCACCACTATGCCGCCGCAGAGTCCGGTGGCCTGGTCCACTTTTATCACCGGCCTGGAGCCGGACCAGCACGGCATCTTCGATTTCGTGCATCGCAATCCGGCCACGCTGGAGCCCTTCTCTTCCATGGGACGCACCGAGGAACCGCGCTTCACGCTGCCCCTGGGGCCCTACCTGCTGCCGCTCTCCGGCTCGCGGCTGGTTTCCTTTCGCCACGGCACGGCCTTCTGGCAGACGCTGGCGGCCCGCGGCATTCCCGTCACCGTGGTGCGCATGCCCACCAACTATCCGCCGCTCCCGGTGGGCCGCGCGCTCTCCGGCATGGGCACTCCCGACCTGCGCGGCACGCTGGGAACATTTACGCTTTACTCCGACGACCCCGCGGAAACATCGCGCCAAGTTTCGGGCGGCCGGGTGGTGAAGGTGCACCTGGCGGACGGCCACGCAGTGCTGCCTTTGGAAGGCCCACCTAACTCGCTGCGCAAAGACCACGCCTACGCCACTGTAGATCTGGTGGTGGATGTGGACCCGGTGAACCCCGTGGCCCGCATCCGCGCCGGCGGCGAATCGGCCGTGACCAGGCAGGGCGAGTGGTCCGATTGGATGGCGGCGGATTTCCCTTTGATTCCGCACCTGGCGTCGGCGCGCGGCATGTTCCGCCTCTTCGTCAAACAGCTCCACCCGCAATTCGAACTATATGTTTCGCCCGTCAACATCGATCCGGAATCCCCCGCCCTGCCGGTGGCGGCGCCCGCCTCCTTCGGCCGCGACGTTTCCCGCCGCACCGGCCGCTACTACACGCTGGGCATCCCCGAAGACACCTCTGCGCTCCGTCAGGACGTGTTCAGCCTGCCGCAGTTCCTGCAACAGACCCGCCTGGTCTTTGAAAACGAACGCCGCCTGTTGCGCGATGCGCTCGGCAGCTTCGGCCAGGGTCTGCTGTTCTTTTATTTCTCGACCATTGACGAGAACTCGCACATCCTTTGGGGACGCCACGAAGCGGAGTTGCTGGATGTCTATCGCGAGGTGGATGAATGCGTCGGCGAGGCCATGCGCAGCGCGCCCTCGGCCGAGTTCATCGTGCTCTCCGACCACGGCTTCGCCAGCTTCGACCGCGCTGTGCATTTGAACGCATGGCTGCGCGACCGGGGCTTGCTGGCGCTGAACGGTCCACCCGGCGACGACTCCACGCTGGCCAATCTGGACTGGGGGGCCACCCAAGCCTATGCGCTCGGCCTGAACGGCCTGTATCTGAATCGGCGCGGCCGTGAGCTGCACGGAATCGTCGAGCATGGCCGGCAAAGCGCAGCCCTGATCGAGACTCTGCGCGCACAACTGCTGGCTTTCCGCGATCCGGTTAACGGCCGCCAGGTAGTCGAGGCGGTGTACGAAACCAAGCCCTCAAAGGAGAATGTGGCTGCGGCGCCGGACCTGATTGTGGGCTACAGTCCAGGCTACAGGGGATCGTGGCAGACCGCCCTGGGCGGCGTTCCCGAGCCGGAGATCGAGGACAACAACGACGCCTGGATCGCCGACCACTGTATTGACCCCGCCGCCGTGCCCGGAGTGCTGTTCACCCGGCGCCCCATGCGGCTCGACCATCCTCGCCTGCAAGACGTGACGGGGCTGGTTTTGAAGCTGTTCGATCGGCCGCGTAGTGGGGCAGGCTTGTAGCCACGCGAGTTGCGGTGCGAGGGTGTTACTTTTGCTTGTATGAAAGCAGCCTTGTACGGGCGGATCGTCTTTGGCGCGTCGGCGGTGCTGCTCGGCGTCATTGCACTGATGTGGTATGACTCTGACACCTGGCAAGCCCTGCGTCAGATCTGGAGCCTGCCTTTTGGAACCATCATCGGCGGGTGTCTCATGATCGTTCAAATTGCCGGTGGGATTGGGATACAGTACCCGAGGGCCGCGCGTTTGGCGTCGATCGTTCTCGGTATCGTCTATTTGCTTTTCTCCCTGGCCTGCATCCCCGGCATCATTGCCGCACCGGCCATCTATGCGCATTACGGGAGCTTCTTCGAACAGTTTTCCGCACTCTGTGGTGCGATTGCCCTATACGCTGCAACTGAAGCGAATGCAGCACGGGCGGTAGCGTTCGGCCGAGCGGCGCGCCTTGGACTCGGAATCTGCGCGATTTCATTTACGCTGAGTCAGATACTCTATCTTCCTGCGACAGCTCACTTGGTTCCAAAGTGGATTCCGCCAAATCAGACTTTTTGGGCGATACTCACGACGATAGCATTTGCACTCGCGGCGATTTCCATTCTCATCAATCGCCAGGCACGGCTTGCGATTCGCCTGATGACCCTCATGCTGGCACTCTTTGGTCTATTGGTTTGGGTTCCGCGTCTGATCGCTCACCCGGAAGCACATGTGAACTGGTCCGAATTCGGCTTGACTTTCCTCATTACAGGGGCTGTCTGGATGGTGGCTGATTTGAGGTCTTTCTGATTTAGTTAGGCGGTCTTTGCACGCCGCTTAATCGTGCAACCGGAAGTTATACACGGGCGCAGCGACTCCCAGTCCCGCCTTAGAAGGTGACGCCGAAACGCTTCCTTGCCAGCAACATCGTGAGCAGACTTACGCCAACGAACCACAGCAGCCAATGTGCGCCGAAGCCGAAGACATCCACGGTGGCGCCCGGATAAGACACGCCGATCCAGCGCAGCGGGCCGCTGGGCAGACGCGGCTCGCCAGGATAGCGCAGCCATTCGAACAGCGAAGTGACACGCCGTTCCGCAACCACGCCAGAGGGCGCGCCCGCCCGCACACTCTTCGAAAAGGAGACGCCGGCTACACGTAGAATCACGCTGCCCGACGTGGCGCCCATGGCGCGCACGCGCCAGCAGAACTGGCGCTCGCTAGGGATTCGCACGCATGGCGTTTCCACCGCGATGCCGCGCCCTTCGAGCGTGGGGACGAGCGAACCCATGTCGGTCCCGCCGCTGAATTGCGCGGTGACGATGGCGGATTCGCCGAGCGACAGGGGGCGGTGTCCATACACGGCATCCAGTCCGAACATCAGGAGCGTGGCGGGAACCAGGAGCACCGCGGTAGGCCGCAGCATCGACGCCAGGTACCGCGCATTCCAGAACAGCAGTTGTTTTTGCGCCCGGAAGATGAGCGCCGGCTCGTCGGCGTACAGCCGGAAAGCATACAGGTTGGCGCGTATCTTGCGCTTGGCAAGCGCAGCCTGTTCCGCGTTGGAGAAGCGTCCGAGGACCCACAACATCGCGAGGCCGGCGGCGATGGCGATGGCGGTCAGGCTCCAGGTGTACGCCGCCGGGAGCATCAGTCGATGTAGCCCAGGCCTTTCAGCTTGCGGACGATTTCTTCGTCCGATTGCGCATCTTCGAGCTTGGCGATTTCCCGCTCGAGCACGTGTTCGACAAACTCCTCGGGCGAACTGTATCCTCCTGCCGCCGCTACTCTCTTCACCTTCTGCAAGAGATCTTTCTTCAGCTTAATCGTGCTCATAGCAGAGCCTTGCCTTCCATCCATTGCGGAGGCTCGACGCCGAAAAGCTTCAGCGCCGTGGGCGCCAGATCTTCGATGCCGGGATCGTCCGCGGCGATCTTGCGATTCGAGAACAGCACTCCGGGCACCAGCACCGGATCGACGCAATGATCGCCGCTCCAGGCCTTTGGGTTATCCGTGAGCACGGCCGCCGCGACCTTGCCCACGGCGCCCTCCCACGAACAACGGTAGCCCTCGTTGTAGCCCACGATGAAGTCCGGCGCGGCTTCCAGGTAAGGCCCGCGATAAAGCGTTGCGGTCTCGTAGACGGTGCGGATGGGTGTCGCGCCGTCGGCATCGCGCAGCGCGGCCAGTTTGCTCATGATTTCGTGCTTGAGATCTTCGGCTTCCCGGCCGCTCAAGACCACGCCGCGCGCCTCCCGGTTCTTGATGTTCAGATAGAAGCCGCCCAGGCCCAATCCGTAAGCGCGCGTCCGGCTCCAGTCCACGCCTTCGAAGAACGAGCCGCTCTCGCGGTCCCCGTTCCTTAGATAAAGATAGCCGTTGTCGCGCAGCCACGAGTTGATGTTCACGCCCCGGCGGAATGCGCAGAAGCCGTGGTCCGACAGCACGAACAGCGCCGTGCCGCTATCGGCGTAAGGCAGGGTCTCGCCGACGAGCGCGTCCATGCGCCGGTACATCTCCTCGATCACCATTGCGTGCCGGTCCGACGCGCCCAAGTGGCGATAGAACATGTGCTGGATGCGGTCGCTGGTGTCGAACACGCACGCCACCACGCCGCGGCGAGTGCTCTCCAGCGCGTGCAGGAACATCGCCTCGCGTTCTTCAAAGATGCCGTAGGCTTGGTCCAGAAACGCGTCTTCGTCGATCACGCCTTCGTTGAGCGCCCAGGTGTCTTCGGCCATCCCGACGGTGGCGAAGGAGCCCAGCAGGTTCGCCAGATATGCGGCATAGTAAGGCGGGTGGCTGATGGGCAGAGCGGGGCGTTCCGGATCGATGTTGATGGGCGACATATACACGCTGAACTCAGGCTCGGTCTCGGTCAGCAGGAAACGGGCCATGCCGTTCACCTTGACGCCGATGGCGGTGCGGAAGGTCAGGCGCTGCCAACCGGTGTATTCGCCGGGATTGAGCCGGCAGCGGCGCCCCTCGACGCGCAACTCGAAGGCGCTGCCGCGGCGCACCACGCGGAAGGGGATGCGCAGCATGGGGCTGCCTTCTACAAAGGTGTCCTCGGGCCCTTCGATTTCGCCATCGAAGCCATCGGCCGCGCGGCGCAGAGGGTAACGGCTGCCATTCTCGTAAGTCGCTTTTTCGATGCGCGTGGTGAACTGCGAGAAGCTGCCCTGGGTGCCCTTAAGGTCGGGCGTAGCCATTGCGGAGAGCAGTCTGCCATCGAATTTCTCGGGCGGAAAAGTGATGGGCACGCGCAGGATGGTGGAGCCGATTCCCAGTTTGCCGAGAATCTTCCAGAAGGGCTGGCTCTTGCGGCGCAACTCGATCGCCGGCCGGGACAGCGGAATGCGGAAGCGGCCCAGGCGCAGCACGCGCTCGGGCTTGCCCACGCGCGCCGACGAGAGCCGCGGTTGATAGGACTTCAGGCTGCGGTCGAGAAAATCGAAAATGTTGTGGCGCGCCGGGCTCACCCCGGTGGCGAATGTGGACCAGGCCACCGGAGAGAGCGCCGGGAAGGTGGTGCGCAGCCGCTGGTAGCTGCCCTCCGCGGCCAGGCGCGCCAGATTCGGCAGTTTGCCTTCCGCCATCATGCGCTCGGCGATCCGCGGATCGAGGCCGTCGAGTCCCAGGAAGATAATCTTCTTCACGCGCGCATTGCGGAAGCTCTTGCGGTTGCGCACGGCGCGCCAAGCCATGCGGAACGGCCACAACAGCAGCGACAGAAGGCTCATAAACAGACCGGCTGCCAGCGTCAGGAACGAGCCGAGAAAGGCGAAGCCGGCGCCGGGTCCGATGTAGGCGAATTGGGCGGAGTGCGGGTGGGAATAGATCGCGGCCAATCCCGCTACGGCCACGGCGCACTGGATCGCGACTCTAAGATACCGGTTACGCGCGGTATAGTTATTGCCTGTGGCTGCCACGCTTGAATCATTATAACGTCCGCGCTTACTCGTCCCGCAGGCAGGCTCCAAAACAGGATAACAAGGTGTATTTATCCTGCCATTTGGACAACGTACGCGCGAGCATGGCGGTCCGATTTTGGGAACCGGGGCAGACCGTCCATCCTCGCGGACTGTAAGATAATTGTCTGACGCATGCTGAAGCTTACCTGGCCCCGCGCGGCGGCCTGGCGTATCCGCCGCCATCACCTTGATCGACGCGCGCCCGCCTCCAGTGTGCTCGCGGTCGCCAGCCGTCTCTGCGGTTTGCACGCCCAGTTGATGTCCTCGGCCGAGTTGACCGTCTGGGCCAGGGCTGAACACCTCGACCGGCGGGCCGTTCAACGCGCACTATGGGAGGACCGCACACTGGTCAAAACCTGGGCCATGCGGGGCACCCTGCACCTGCTTCCCGCCGATGAATTGCCCCTGTGGCACGCCGCCCTCGGCGCCAGTCGGCGGTTTCTTAAGCCCGCCGCGTGGCAGAGTTATTTCGGGGTCTCGATCGAGGAACTCGACCGCCTGACGGCAGCCGTCGGTGCCGCGCTCGATGGCCGCCTGCTGACGCGCGCAGAGCTGGCTCTGGAGGTGGGACGGCTCACTGGGTCGGCCCATCTCGGCGCCAAACTGGCGGAAAGCAGTTGGGGCACTATCCTGAGGCCGGCCGCGTTCGGTGGACACTTGTGCTTCGGGCCGAGCTTGGGTCAGCGCGTCCGGTTCACGCGCCCGGATACCTGGCTGGCGGCGGCGCGGCGTCCCCTGGGTCCGCCGGTCGATCCACAAGCTGCGCCGGCCGCCGTCACGCGCCGCTACCTGGCGGCGTACGGTCCGGCCACGTACCGCGATTTGGCGCGCTGGTGGGGTGGCAGCGGCGGCGTTTCCACCGCCCGGCAATGGATCGCCTCGCTTGGCGAGGAGGTGTCGCCAGTCGATCTGGACGGAGCGCAGGCCTGGATGCTTGCCTCTCACGCCCGCGAAGTGCGCGAGCTTCCACCAACCCGCTCGGTCCGCCTGCTACCCGCCTTCGATCAGTACGTGGTCGCCGCATCCTGCCACGCCGAGCGCCTGCTGCCCGGCGATTTGCGGCGCCGAGTCTATCGGCCGCAGGGCTGGATTTCCCCGGTCCTGCTGGTCAATGGCCGCATGCAGGGCGTCTGGCGCCACGAAATCAAGGGCTCCCGCGTCGAAGTCGTCATTGAGCCGTTCGTTAAAGCGCCGGTGTGGGTGCACCGCGCGGCCGGGCAGGAAGCCGAGC
>PMVV01000414.1 GCA_003166475.1 Bryobacterales bacterium
CCGCGCTCGACCGCGCCGACCGCGAGAGCGGCCGCACTCTTCTAGGCGACCTCACCGGAGAGCATATATACGAAGCAGCGCTCTCTTTAATGATGCGGCTGGTGTTTCTCTTCTTCGCCGAAGAGCGCGACCTGCTGCCCATCACCAACCCCGTATATCGCGAGAACTACGCGGTCTCGACACTACACGATCAGCTTCGCGAGGCTGCCGACCGCCTGGGCGAAGAAGTGCTCGAACGGCGCTACGATGCTTTCCCCCGTCTGCTCGCGACCTTTCGCGCTGTGCACGGTGGCATCGCGCACGATCTCACCGCGCTCCCAGCCTACGGTGGCGACCTCTTCGACCCAGGCCGCTTCGCGTTCCTCGAAGGCCGCGCGGCTGGCTCCGATTGGCGCACGGCTCCTGCCCAGCCGTGCCCCATACACAATCGCACGGTGCTCCATCTATTGGAAGCGCTGCAATTCCTCGAAATGAAGGTGCCTGGCGGCGGTCGGGAGACAAGGCGCCTAAGCTTTCACGCGCTCGACATCGAACAGATCGGCCACGTCTACGAAGGCTTGCTCGACCACACCGCCCGCCGCGCCACGGAAACCGTTCTCGGACTCGACGGCAAGGAAGCGCCGGAGATTCTCCTCTCTGAACTCAACCGCCGCCGCCAGCAGGCGGATTTCGTAGATTGGCTCGCCGATGAAACCGGCCGTAGCGAAAAGGCCATCGAAAAGGCGTTGGCATTGGCTTCGGTCAGTGATCCGCTCCGCTGGCCCGAATGGGAGCAGGTGGCGCCTTTCGCCGGCCTGGTGCGCCGCGACGACAACGGCGACCCGTACGTGATTCCCGCCGGCAGCCTGTACGTCACGGCCGGCGCGGCTCGCCGCCAGACTGGGACACAGTACACACCGCGCTCGCTTACCGAATCCGTGGTGGAGCATGCACTCGCGCCGCTGGTGTATACCGGCCCTGCCGAAGGCCAGCCGCCGGAAGAATGGCTTCTCAAGCCTGCCGGGCAGATTCTCGATTTAAAGATCTGCGACTTCGCCTGCGGGTCGGCGGCGTTCCTGGTGGCCGCCGCCCGCTATCTTTCGGCATGCCTGCTGGAGGCGTGGGAAGCGGCCCAGCGCGAGCACGGCGCGAACGTGCAAATCACTCCCTACGGCCACCCTTCGCTCGGCGGACCGGATGAGGAACTGATCCCATCGAACCCGGAGGAGCGCGGCCTATTCGCGCTGCGCATCGTGGTGGAGCGTTGCCTGTACGGAGTGGATCGCAATCCGCTGGCGGTGGAGATGGCCAAGCTCTCGCTCTGGTTGCTGACGCTCCAGCGCAATCGTCCGTTTACATTTCTGGACCACGCCATCCGTTGCGGCGATTCGCTGCTGGGGATGGACCTCAAGCAGCTTTCCACCTGGAGCCTCTCGGGCGAGGGCAGGCAAAGCGTCCTTTTCGACGACGACCTGAGCTTCGCCGCCGACAAGCGCGAGGGTCTCATGAAGATGCAGTACCGGCCCGGTGACCAGCGGCGGTTGCTCGACGCGGCGCTCGCCAAAACGCGCCGGCTCCGCGCCGCGGCGGACCGGCTGATTGCGACGGCGTTCGAGGCCAACCCCGAAGCCTCCGCAGCCGCCGTCTCGATGGGGCTGGAGGAGCAGGAGGTCGAGGCGCAGGAGATTCTCGAAGGAAAACGCCCGTTTCATTGGCCGCTGGAATTCCCTGAGGTCTTCCTCCACGGCACCGGCTTCGATGCGATTATCGGCAACCCACCGTTCATGGCTGGAACCTCGATAAGCACTAATCTCGGTCTCGATTACAAGGCGTACCTGACGCAAAAGTGGCCTCATTTCGAGAGCCGGGCAGACCTGTGCGTCACGTTCTTGCTTCGGGCGTCCGAAATCTGCAAAGCGGGTGGCGTGATCGGTCTGGTCGCCTGTAATACGGTATGCCAAACCGACAGCCGGATGTCTGGACTCGCACACCTTATTGAGAGCGGCTGGAAAATCTTCCGTGCCGTAAAATCAATGAAATGGCCTGGGGCGGCTAAGGTCTACGTTTCCGTCGTATGTTTGCATAGAGGCCTCTGGTCTGGGCCCCGCTATCTCGATCACTCGGAATGTTCCGAAATCAACTCATTCCTCGATCCAACGGGGCACCGGCCACCACCGTCAAGGCTCGCTGCCAGTGCTGAACGAGCACACACAGGGACAAAGGTGTACGGCGATGGTTTCGTCCTGTCGAAAGCAGAGGGTGCAGAACTGCTTCGAGACCAGCTCTATCGCGAAGTCGTAAAGCCGTATCTCATCGGCAAGGAAATAAACGAAGACCCCGCCTGCGAGCCATCCAGGTTCGTAATCGACTTCACTGGAATGACTGAGCAGGAAGCAAGGAACTTCCCACTGGCGTGGAAGATCCTTGAGGACCGCGTTAGGGTCCCACGTCAAGCCGCGCCCGAGAAGCGGATGCGGGAGGTCTGGTGGCAATTCCAGCGGCCGCGGGTCGATTTATATACGGCATTGAGTGAACTCGGGATTGCCTGGGTCATAGCCGCCACAAGCGACACCGTCGCTTTCGTCGGCTTGCCGTTTTCAGCGTCATCGCCATTTGTTTTGTCCCATGCCGTGAACGTGCTCACGTTGAGGAGCGTAGGTGAGTTTGGCGTTCTTCAGAGTTCGACCCACCTGACCTGGGCACGTTTATATGGCTCCTCTCTGAAACAGGATTTCCGATACACGACCACCGATTGTCTGGAAACATTTCCCTTCCCGGACTGTGCAAGCGGGGTGGACGAAGTGGCCCAACGCTACCACGATCTGCGCTCGCGCATTATGGCCGCCGAGCGGCTTGGGCTAACTGCTCTCTACGACCGGTTCCACGATCCGGCCAACCTTGATGCCGGTATCGCTGAGCTGCGGGAACGTCAGGTCGAAATGGAACGCGCAGTCGCGGAAGCTTACGGCTGGCATTTCCCACTCAGACAAGGCTTCCACGAAACCAAGCAAGGTGTCCGTTACACCATATCTGAACCAGCACGCCTGGAACTCCTCGACCGGCTCCTGGCGTTGAATCATGAACGCTACGCGCAGGAACAAGCCGCAGTGCAGGCCGCGCCGCGCCCCAAACCGAAGCCGCGAAAGCGCGCGCCACAGCAATCTGGTCTATTCTGAGGAATCCAAGCTATGTCCACCGCGCCCATCCGCCAGGAATTCGAGGATCTGATCCGCCGCGACCTGCTAGGCCCGGCGGGTGGCGAGCAGGAGATCGTTACCGAACAGAGCGTTCGCAACCGCTACCTACTGGGCATGCTTGCCCCACTCAAGGTCACTGAAGGCGACGAAGAACCCTTCGATGAACTGGCCGACGATACGGAAGACAACTCGGAAGAGGGCACTGCGGAACCCTCGACACCAGTGAAGCGCGGCGCGACGCCATCTACCTTCGGTCTGAGTTTCTGCCTGGACCTGGCGGAAACAGAGTTCGAAGCCGACGCTCGGTGGGGCCAATACTTGCGTGAGGCGGACGCCGAAGGCAAGAACGTCTGGAAGCGGCATCCACGTGGAGGAAGCCGGACCGTGCTGCTGCGCGAGCGCAATCTGCCCGCCTGGGCGCCAGATGCGGAGACACCGAATGTATCGGTACGCGGGCGTGTGCGCCGGCGCCCCGACCACTGGAGCGTCACGCTCTTCCTCTCGAACGAGCAGGAAGAAGACCGCCCACGCGACATGTATTGGCTATTCCAGGCGGAACTGGAGGTGCGCGGACGATTTGCGCGGCGGGCTGGCCAAGGCCACGTTTCTACGCTGGACGCGGCTTCGCGTCTGGAGGATCGCACCAACGAAATGCTGTACCGCCGGGAGGTGGAGTTCGCCCGCGGCCATGGTGCCAGCGTAGAGTGCGAACCCACCGAGGGACGCTGGGACTATGCAGTGCTGATCCGCACGGCGGCCATGCCGCGAGTCGTGGTGCGGACGGTCCAGCAGCGGGAGGTCCCGAAGCTGGTCACCGACATGAAGGAACTGGCCGAAGCCTCGGACGGCGATCTTGCGGTCAAGCTGCGGCCACTCACGCAAGAGTATGCCGGGTGGATCGCGGAACTCGACGGCCGGCGCGCGGCGGAGGCGGATCTGCTCGATTATGCGGATGCGTCCGAGAAGGTTGTGGAGCGCGCGCGGGAAGTGCTGCAAAGGCTTGAAGAGGGAATCGCGCTCCTGGAAACGAACGCCGACGCACGAGAGGCGTTTCGCTTCGCCAACCACGCCATGTGGCAGCAGCGCGTGCGGTCGGTGTGGATCGATGCGCGGAAGACCGAGGCGGTACGGCAACTGGACGAAGTGGACATTCCCAGGAACCGCAGTTGGCGCGCATTCCAGTTGGCTTTCATTCTGATCAACCTGCCGGGGTTGACCAGCCTGGACCACCCGGATCGCGGCGCCGGTCCTTTTGCCGGCGCGGATCTGCTGTGGTTCCCAACCGGCGGCGGCAAGACGGAGGCTTACCTCGGACTGGCGGCTTACACTCTGGCCATCCGGCGATTGCAGAAGAGCGTGGGCGGCCGCGACGGCGAAAACGGCGTGGCGGTGCTGATGCGTTACACGCTGCGGCTGCTTACGCTTCAGCAGTTCCAGCGCGCTGCCACGCTGATGTGCGCTTGCGAGCAGACCCGGCTGGGCAACACTGCCCGGTGGGGCGAAACGCCATTCCGGCTGGGCTTGTGGGTGGGACGTAAAACCACGCCGAACCGAACCAGCCAATCGGCAGAAGTGGTGGAAGCGCTGCGGAGCGGGCGTAGGCCGGTGTTCGGAGTGGGGTCGCCGCACCAGTTTCAGGCCTGCCCGTGGTGTGGCGCGGCGATCAACCCCGGACAACACATCACGGTGGAGCACTATCCGGCGGGGCGGGCGCGCACCCTGATCTATTGCGGCGATACGCTGGGCCAATGCGAGTATTCACGGCGCAAATCGCCAGACGAAGGTCTGCCGTTGCTGGTGGTGGATGAAGAAATATACCGGCGGCCGCCTTCAATGCTGATCGCGACGGTGGATAAGTTCGCGCAGATGGCTTGGCAAGGAGCGGTACAGACGCTGTTCGGGCAGGTGACCGGCTATTGCCCGCGGCATGGATTCCGTTCGCCGGAACTGGAAGACACCAACTCGCACCAAGCGGCTGGGAAGTTCGCTGCGATTCAGACGCGGCCGCACGCGCTACTGCGCCCTCCTGACCTGATCATTCAGGATGAGTTGCACCTCATCAGCGGTCCGCTCGGCAGCCTCGTGGGGATTTATGAGGGCGCGGTGGATCAGCTCGCCACGTGGGAGGTAGACGGCAAGAAGGTACGGCCCAAGGTGATTGCATCGACGGCTACCGTTAGGCGCGCACAGGCCCAGGTCGCGGCGCTGTTCAACCGGCAGGTGCGCGTGTTTCCGCCCCCTGGACTGGAAGCCGGTGCCAACTTCTTTTCCCGCGAGTTGCCGGTAAGCGATGCTGCGCCGGGACGCTTGTACGTGGGCGCATGCGCGCCGGGGCGGCGGCTGAAGGCAGCGCTGATCCGTGTCTATGTGGCGGCGCTCGCCGCGGGGCAGACGCTGTACGAGAAATACGGCGAGGCTGCCGACGGGTTTATGACGGCGGTGGGCTACTTCAGCTCGTTGCGGGAACTGGGAGGCATGCGTCGGCTAGTGGATGACGACGTTCGGTCGCGCCTCACGCAGGTAGATGCGCGCGGGTTGAAGAAGCGGAATCTGCGGCTGCCGCACGCCGTGGAGGAGTTGACCTCGCGCAAGTCGGCCACGGAGATTCCGGAGGTCCTGGAGCGTATGAAGTGCAGGTTCCCGCCGCCGGGGCAGACGGCGCCGAAGCCACCTATCGACGTGCTGCTGGCAACGAACATGCTTTCAGTGGGCGTAGACGTGGGCCGATTGGGGCTGATGATCGTGGCTGGACAGCCGAAGGCCACTTCGGAGTACATTCAAGCGACGAGCCGTGTTGGGCGCGCGACGCCGGGCCTTGTGATCACGGTCGCCAACTGGGCGCGGCCACGCGACCTGTCGCATTTTGAGAGTTTCTGCCACTATCACGCCACGTTCTACAGACAAGTGGAGGCTCTGAGCGTTACGCCGTACTCGACCGGCGCGATGGATCGCGCTTTGACTGGTGTACTGGTGAGTGCTATCCGCCAAGCAGGCGCCGATTATAACCGCAACGATAGCGCCCAACAGATGCACCCGGCGAATCCGGTAGTGCAGAGCGCAATGGCGGCGCTTCCGGTACGCGCCGCGGAAGCCGGCACTGGCGGCGCAGCGCTCCAGGATTTCGTGCAGGCCGCCCTCCAGCAGCGCCTTGACCACTGGCGTGATCGCGCCGCAGGGATGACGGGCGGAGCCCGACTGGGCTACAACGATGGCCGCGACGGCGTCACCAGGGGGTTGCTCGAAATGCCTGGAGCAGCCGCGTGGACTGAGTTCACAGTGCTGAATTCCCTGCGCGACGTGGAGCCGGAGGCCGCTCTCATGTTCAACGACAGCGGTATGGATGGTGGTGAGGCGGGCCAATGAGCGGACAAAATGTCGGGGCGGTCCGGCCCACTCAGCTAATCTACACGTATGGCGTCGGCTCAACAGTTGATCTGCCGCAGTTTTCCGCTATGGTGATGGGGCTGGACGATTGGCCCGCCGCGCAGATGGAGGAGGTCCGCGAGGACCGCCTGCTCCGAGTGGTGCGGCAAGTCCTGGGCGCTCAGGTGCGGCAACTCAAGTCGGCGCCTTTGCGCGAAGACAATGTGCCCGGACCTTTGTTTCGGAATTCACTGGAATACGGAGTGCCGGTTGCGGCGTTTCCGCGCTGGCTGGTGTGCACGCAGTGCAGACTGTTGGCGCCGATTCGTTCCGGGCTATACGAGTTTCGCTACGACTCGACCCGGCCGGAACGTTCGCGGTTTATTCATAGGAACTGCCCGCGTCTGGCAACGGCTACTGCGATTCCCGCCCGCTTCCTGGTCGCCTGCGAAAACGGCCATATCGACGATTTTCCGTGGAGCGAGTACCTTCACGGCGGCGCGAGCGCCTGTCCCGGTCCGCTGGAACTGCGCGACGTGGGCGCCAGCGGCGAGGCGGCCGACGTCATGCTGATGTGCCGGGCGTGCCAGAAGCGCAAGCCTCTGGCCCCAGCGTTTTCCGAAGACGGTAAAAATGACCTGCCGCCGTGTCGTGGGCGACATCCGCATCTTCGAGTAGCGCCGTTCGATGAATGCCACTCGCTGGCACTGCCCATCACTCTGGGAGCAACCAATATGTGGTTTGCGCGGACGCTCTCGGCGCTGTCGATACCGTCGTCAACCGACGCGCTGGATCAGTTGGTGGAGCAGGATCTGCCTTCCCTGTTCGAAGACGTGGAATCGGAGCGCGATGTTAAACTCGCACGCAAGGGCCATGCGCGCTACGACCCATACGCCGACGCGCAGATCTGGACCGCGATCCAGCGTTTGCGGCTACAGGACGTCGCGGCTCCGTTAACTCCCAAAGATCTGAAGCCACCGGAGTGGAGGCTCTTTTCCAGGCCAGACCCAGCGAAAAACAGTGCCAACCTGCGCATCCGCGTGACGCCGCCGCCGGTGAAGTACTCGGAGTGGATAGATAGCGTGGTCCTCATCGAGCGCCTGCGGGAGGTACAGGCACTGGCTGGTTTCTCGCGGCTAGAGCCGGCGGGTGATGACTCGACCGCCAAATTGGTCCTGCTGCGGCGCGGTCCGGCCGATTGGGTGCCCGCGGCTGAGGTGCGGGGCGAAGGTCTGTTTCTGCGGCTCTCGGAAACGAAGGTATCGAAGTGGCTGGTGGGAGGCCGCGCGCTTGAAGCGCAGTTCTTCAGCGCGCACCGGCGTTGGCGGGCGCAGAGGGGCCTAGAGCCTTCGGTGGGGTTCCCGAGCCTGCGCTATGTGTTGCTGCATTCGCTGGCGCACGCATTGATCCGCCAGTTCTCGGTCGAGTGCGGCTATGCAGCCGCCAGCTTGCGCGAGCGCATCTACTCCTCAACGCCGGATGAGGAGGAATCGATGGCCGGTATCCTGATCTATACGGCCGCACCCGATAGCGAGGGCACACTGGGTGGGTTGGTGACGTTGGGAGAGACGGCAAACCTGGAGCAGCATTTGGACCAAGCTCTGGAGGGGCTGGAGATTTGCTCGTCCGACCCGTTGTGCGCGGAAACGCAGCCCGAGCAGGCGTTCATGTCGCTGCACGGTGCCGCCTGCCACAACTGCCTCTTCCTTCCCGAGACTTCGTGCGAGCGCGGCAACCGCTATTTGGATCGCACGGTGTTGTTTCCGACCATGGAGTGCGCCGCGTTTGCTTTTTTTACCCCAACGACGGCCTGACAATCCCTCCCTGATACTCGGACACTAATTACTAATGCGGCGGCGAAACTCTTCACTGATGCCTGCGCACGCCAGCGATCAGCCCCTATCTGGCTGTGGCTGAGACACCGGCGGGGCGTGAATCAGCCCATCGGAGTTCCGCGAGGCGAACTGGCCGCAGAATCAATTACTCACAAACTGTCCTTGCCGTCCACGCAGCCCGTTGAAGGCATTCTCTGCTCACGCACAAAGACCCGCTTGGCCTGACGCGCGGTTTCCGCTCGGTGCAGGACGGCTATTTGTTCGGTACGCGGCGGGGCGTTGGACTTGCAGGGGGACGTCCAGGCGTTTGCATACCGCGGACGGCGAGCGCTTCGAGCGCTTGAACGGCTTGATCCATTGCATCGTGCTGAACCCTCAATCGCCTCGTTAGCTTCTGAATTTCGAGCATTCGACGGGCTGCATCGATGTTCCCGCGACTTCCGGCTTTCCGTGCGCGCTTGGTTTCCACATCCACGGCGCCGCCGTCCTCCAGCCCGGACAGCAGCTCCGACAGGGTCACCCCAAGCGCGCCAGCGATCTTCGAGAGATTTCCGAAACTGATGTTTTTCTCGCCGCGCTCGATTTGGCCGATGTAGGTTCGGTGGAGTCCGCTTATGTGGGCGAATTCTTCCTGCGACCAGTTCTTGGCCGAACGAAGATCGTGGACCCGCTTGCCCAAAAGTATTAAGTCGTTCACCTACCAAGAGTGTGGAAGCTGCGACGGCCCCGCCACTACAGCCTGCAAATAGCACCGCCTTTAGATACCAATTGATGTACGATGTACGAGAAGGGCTGGCGACGCCCGGCGGACCCCGGCGAGAACGGCCTGAGAAGGAACACTGCGTGCCTGAAGACCCAATGGATCATCCTCCAGGACACACGCCCTGCGGCTCACTCGCTGGGTTGTCGATGGGCAAGCTTATCTCCGATATCTTCGATGACGCTCTATCCGAGGCGCTGGCGGCGGCCGCGGCGCACATCACCACCCGCGGCGACGCTTACCAAACCTTCGAGGCGCGCTACCTGGCGACCAAGGGCTTTCAGACGCTCGCCGGCGACATCGACGCAATCACGATTGATCGTGTAGCGCACGCCGTCGCAGAGGCTTACCAGAACGGCGCAAATTATCAGGGCATCGTGGACACCATCCGCAGCGTCCTTCCGGACTTCTCGGAGTACAGGCTGAGGGTGATCGTGCAAACCGAACTCAACCAGGCATATAGCGCCGGGATGATGGAGTTCGGCCGGGACGCGGGTGCCACGCTCAAAGCATGGGTGACGACCAGCGCGGAGCCGTGCGAGCTATGCGTGACGAACGAGAAAGCCGGGCGCATTCCGTTAGACCAGCGATTCCCGAGCGGCCACCGATACCCCTGTGGGCACGATGGATGTTCTTGTGACCTGGAGGTTCACGCGTTCACGCGGACGGAGCGCATGAGCCGTCCCCCAACAGCGCGAGCAAGGGCTGAAACAACATGAAACACCTATTACGACGTTTGACGGTCTGCATGGCATTTGCAGGTATCGTCACTGCTGGCGGTGGCCAGCAAGATGAGCCGGCAGCGAAGTTGCCTGAACCGGAGTTCTCGAATGTCTTTTTCAGGCTGATGGACGGAAAACTGATTCCGTTGGAGCGTCAACTGGCGACGTTCCATGTGCACGGTGGCGGCTTCATCGTACACGATATCTCCGGCGTAGGAGAAGTGACTGGACCGCGATCACCCGTAAGATTCCAACACGCGGATAAGTTTGACTTAGTTGTAAAGTGTCCAGCGGTGCTGGCTGCTGGGGATGACCCGGATACGGTCTACCATCTGCGGGTACTGGACTCCAAGAGTCATACGCGGGAGTGGCTTTTCGCGTCTGGGCGGGCCGTGGGCGGTATTCACGCTGATGTGAAAAGCCGCTTAGGGGAGGGGCTATTGCCGGTGAAATGGTCTAAATATGCGGGCAGTTCGCTAAGCATGACCACTGGAGCGTTGCCAGCCGGTGAGTACGTAGTCGGACAGGCTCAACAGGGGCAGGGCCGAAGTCTGACTGTGTTCTGTTTCGGCGTAGACTAATTCAGGATGCAAACATCGTGCAGGTCGGAGCGGGGGAAACATGACGCAGAACCCGGTTGCGCACCTGCAAAATGGATGGATCGGACCGCAGTAAAAGAGCGGGCCATGGATCGACTCAGCGAGCAAAAACCAATGTCCCTCCACAAACGCGGCGGGGTTTACTTGGTACGAATTTCGATTCAACGGCGAACACATCCTGGAAAGCACGCACAACCAGCAACCAGCCGGTACTCTGAGTGGGCAACAAACGGGTGCGCATTGCTCAGGACCAGTGAGCAGTCAACGACCGTGGCGCGACGGCTGCCCGCCTTGTGGCAGTTTCACTAGTAATCTTACTTTCCGAGGGCACTAAAGGAGGCCCACACAAAATGCCTACGAGATTCCGAATCATCTCGATCACGCTCACGTCTATGCTGGCAGTTCACGTCTGCTCCGCCGCCGGCCCCACCACACAGGCAATCGCTCTCTTGCGATGGTATTCCGCAAATCAAACGACGCACATCGCCGTAGGAAAGACACCATACGGTGTGGCGTTTGATGGGTCGAACATTTGGGTCGCCAACTCGTACAGCAATACCGTCACGAAGCTGAGGGCCAGCGACGATGCCGTCCTCGGCAACTTCGTCACCGGGAACTATCCCTTCTTCATGGCATATGACGGCGCGAACATGTGGATTTCCAACTCCGGCGATAACACCGTAAGCAAGATGCGGGCCAGCGACGGTACCATCCTGGGCACCTTTCCGGTGGGTGGCAATCCGCACGGCGTAGTTTTCGATGGGGCCAATATCTGGGTGGCCAATTATGATACCCAAAACGTAACGAAGCTTCGGGCCAGCGACGGCACGAACCTGGGAACTTTTGCCGTGCCGAGTGTGCCAACCACACTTGCGTTTGATGGCGCAAACATCTGGGCGCCCAACCTCAACAGCGCCGAAATCACCAAACTCCGCGCCAGTGACGGCGCGGTGCTTGGGACATTTACCGTGGGCAACGGCCCCCAAGGCGTGGCGTTTGACGGGACAAACATCTGGGTTACGAACGTAGGAGACAATACTGCAACCAAGCTCCGGGCGAGCGATGGCGCAAATCTGGGGACATTCAGCGTCGGTACGAGCCCTTACTGCCTTGCATTCGATGGAAGCAACATTTGGGTTGGCAACCAGGGCAGCAACAATGTGACGAAGCTGAGGGCCAGTGACGGTGCAAATCTCGGGACATTCCGGGCCGGCAACGGGCCGCTTGGCGTCGCATTCGATGGGGCGAACATCTGGGTCGTCAACACTGCCGGCAACAGCGTGTCCAAGCTATGAGCCTGCAAGACCACGGCGTGCTAGTCTCTGGAATCAACCCTGGGAGGCACGCGGACACGCTTGGATGCTTCGGAATACGAGTTGCGAACCGCCAGACTTCCGCATGGCTTTGTGCTTGCTGCCCGGCGGCTGGCCTGAAGCCGAGGATCATAGCTTCCCCCTGGTCGCGGCCACATTGGCGACGTTGGGCTTTGTGGCGCGCGCGCGGGCCACGGGTGGCAACACCGGCCGCGCTGCACGCCGTCGGCGCAACGTGGGCGAACGTGGCGCGACCGTTGGCGGCTTTGGGTGCGCGGCCAAGCTAAGTCTTTATCGTTTCAGTGCTGGCCGTGACGCGAGATGGGCGAAATGGGCGCTATGGAGCCGCGACGTGGTCACCCGGTGGTCACCCGGCCCGGTCCCAAGGGCCCCCGACGTTTCTCGCGCGGTCTGGGCGCTTGGGTTGCGCGGAATGGCGCTGAGCGGTGACGTTCGGCTGCGCAATCTGCCAGGAACTGGTGGAATCATCTTGAGGCGCTTCGTTGGGGGGGCACGTTCCTACGAACGGGACTTAGGCCGGCCTTTACTGATGGCACGCGGCTTTCGCACCAACAAAAGGGGTGGCGGCAGAGGGCCGTTGATCGTAAGGTCGGATAGCGGATACCCCCAATTGGTTCCCCCGATATTGCTCATCACAGCTTGGTCCACCGGGTGTAAACGAGCGTTTTCTTAAAGCGGTCTAACCGGCTCTGGTGCGCGGCCGGTCCCACCGGTCCCTTATTCGGCATTGGTAAGGTAATCGACCAAAAGACTAATCGTCTCTGCGTTAAAGTCTCGGATGCGACCGCTTAACTCGCTCCGTTCTTTGCGACGCGCCGGTCCACGCCTCTTGATTGCGCCTCTTATAAATCTGTAGGCGGACTGACTCAATACGTCCAACAACCAGACGAGGCCTACCGAAGAAACGAGAATGCCAATACTTCTTACGGTGGCATTGATTCTATCCGTTACCTCCTGCGAGAAAGGGCTCACGAAGGGCCTGTCGATCACCAGTTGCTCCAGTAAAACACCCACAAGGAGAAGAAGAGGACCGCCCCAAACCCAGAGGGCTCGCCGGATTTGTGCTGCTCGCCTCCATTCTCTCGATAACTGTTCCTTAATTCCGCTGATGTCATTCCCGCTAAGAGCTCTGCCGTTATGAAATGTGATGAAGAGCTCAGGTCTCGGACCGCCACGCGGAGACTCCGGTCTCGCATCACGGTGGCGGGACTCATCGTCCGGACGATGGCCGCAAGGGTGCAAGAAGCTATAACTGATATCGAGCCATTGAATTCGGCGTAATGTTCTTGGGAGCGGATATTGGCAGAGCCTTATTGGCGTTATAGCCTTTGTTTGCCTTTCGCGCCCATCCGATTTCCTTCTTGACCCACTTTGATTTGGAAGTATCGCAACACCAGCACAACGATTTGTGCGGAGGCTGAGAGTGCCGTTTTGAGGCTATCTTCCCAATCCGCGCCGGTTTCGATGCTGTCAGCCGCCCAGAACACACGTCGATCAGCCAGCCTCATCAGTGCTACAACGTCGCGAACACGGTTCTCATCCTTCTTGCTATAAGAAACGAACGCGTCGTACTGGTCGGGTTTCTGCTCCTGGTCTTCATTTCCTGGAATACTGTCTGGCATAAGTGGTCCAAACTGGCGTCGAATCATTCATCCTGGGGTCATCCCAGCGAGCATTCGACGCAGCCTGCTTTGAAGTTTAGCACCTCCTAGTCTTCGACTTTTGCCAGCCACAAATTAGCGCGTATCAGCGGCCGTTCGCAGCAGCAAGTGCCCGCACAGGCAAAGCTACATAGAGCTAGCGAGAACTCGTACTCACGAGCAATCCGGCGCGGTCCCCGAAACCGGACTGTGTCGCACGCGGTCCGAATACGGTTCTGGGAGCGCCGCTATTGCACGTTGTTCGTTGGCAGGCTCGGGCGGTTCCGCTGGTGGTACTCCTCCCACCGGCGCGCCGCGTCGTCGTACTGGCCGAGGATCGCGTGCGAGAGATGTCCGCCGTCACGCGAACCGGGGAGTGCCCTGCCGCGCCAACACGACCGGTAGCGATACGCCGATGTCCAGATTGGTCGTGGTTCACGGTACGGGGGACGACGGGTTGATTCGGGTCGCCGGCGGATCGGCCATTCCAGGGCGCGACTATGCCATGTCTGCTGCAACAAACGGGCAGTCAAAGCGGCCGGGATCAATGGACGGAAATCGCGGCCACGCGGTTGGCCGTCCGCTACTAAGGAGCGAGCCATCTAAGCTATTGAAACTAAAAGATATTAGAATCAATGCCCGAGCACGCGCTACGGTCCCGTGCTAACCTCGCGCAAACCTGCCAAGGAATGCGCCTGCCTGTCGTTGCCAGATCGCCCGTGCCGCCCGACGTGTTTTCAAACAGTTACCGCGCTTTGCCCCTGGTTGCCGTCCCGCTAGGCAGGTTCGAGCCCCGTCGTCCCCGCCATTCCTTTTCCAAGCACTTACCGAACCAGCGAAGGAGTTCCCATCGCTCACGTCGGAGGTCGCGGTTCGAATTCCCGTCCTGCCCACCATTCCTTTCAATGGCTAGCTCCCGTCTCTGAAGTTCGTTGACAAAAATCCCACGAGGCTATCGCGCTATTGCAGGGCCTAAAGGCCGTGTTTAGTAGATTCCACGCCGGCACGGCTGAAGCCGTGCCCTGATACAAAGCTCTGGAATCATGTTGCGAACTTGTGAGACAGGACGCTACAGTCTTTAGGCGAGAAGNNCGTCGTCCCCGCCATTCCTTTTCGATCAATCGCCTGGAAACGGCCCGCCCGGGCGGCCTGAGATGCCGCTACAGGCCGGGTGCCTGCCCCACTTTGCATCGCACGAAGATCACGTTCGTGGCATGCGCATCGCCGTGGGCTTCCATCCTGGGCATCTTGATCGCGCTGACGATTCAGGCCGTGGTCTTCGGTGACGGCGGCATCAGGGCGATTCGGCGCGAACTGCTTCAGAATGGCGATTGCCGCGCCGACACCTGGTGCAACCTGGCGCGGCCGGCTTGCGCTCACGTGACCTATAAGTTACAATCGTAATCGTGATCGAGGTCCGCCGATATGTCGTCCGGAGTGGACGCGATGTGGTTGGCGAGTCTGTCGGACCTGAAAGCACGGGCAAGGATCGCGGCCCGTCTCGACCGGTTATCTCTGGGGAATTTTGGCGACTGCAAAGCGCTGCACGACGGGGTGTCCGAACTCCGGATCGACTGGGGACCAGGATACCGGGTGTACTACGCGATGTTGGGCAGGACATGCGTGCTTCTATTGTGCGGAGGCGACAAGCGCCGGCAGTCGTCCGACATAAAAGCGCGATCGGGTATCTGGAAGACTTCAAGGAAAGGACACGAAGCAAATGAAAGACAAGGCCAGCATCTCGCATGACGAATCCATGGCTCGGGAATTACGCGAGAACCCGGATTTCGCTGCGGAATACTTGAGAGCGGCGATGGAAGACGAAGCCGAACCCCGCGTGCTGCTGGTGGCCTTGCGCCGCGTAGCGCAAGCCCGCGGCCTTGCTAAAGTGGCCAGGACTGCCGGTATCGAGCGCGAGAGCCTTTATCGGGCCCTTTCGCCGCGCGGCAATCCCCGGTTTTCCACGCTTGTCGCCGTCGCCAAAGCAATGGGATTGAAGCTGACTTTCGAATCCGGACGATAGGGTCGCAGCCGACGGTGGACCCTGCATTAGCAATGCTCCGTGCAACCAACGTGCAATCGGGCCGTTATTGCGTGAACAGCGGAGCGAGGCGCCACTGAGACAGCGCCCGCCCGGGCGGCCTGAGAGGCCGCGGCAGGCCGGGGGCCTGCCCCACTTTCCATCGCACGAAGATCACATTCGTGCTATGCTGCCGGAGACGATGCACATTCCGGATGGCTACCTGAGTCCCTCGACGTGCGTGAGTCTGGCCGCCGCCGCCGCGCCATTCTGGTATGTAGCTCTGAAGCGCGTCAAATCCGCCTTGCACGCGCGGCTCATCCCACTGATCTCTCTGTTCGCCGCGTTCTCCTTCGTGATCATGATGTTCAACCTGCCGCTGCCCGGAGGCACTACAGGCCATGCGGTGGGCATGGGGGTCGCCTCCATCGTCCTCGGACCATGGGCTTCCATTCTGGCAATTTCGATCGCGCTGACGATTCAAGCCGTGTTCTTCGGCGATGGCGGCATCACGGCCATCGGCGCGAACTGCTTCAACATGGCGATTGTCGGGTCGCTGGTGGGCTATGCCACGTACCGGATGGCTGCGTGGCGGGCAGGGCTGGGGTCGGCGCGCCGCGTGGTGGCGGCCGGACTGGCCGGTTACACGGCCATCAACGTGGCCGCCCTATGCGCGGCCATCGAGTTCGGGATTCAACCTCTGCTGTTTCGGGACGCATCCGGAGCACCGCTCTATGCGCCCTATCCGCTGCGTATTGCGATTCCCGCCATGATGATAGGACATTTGACCCTGGCAGGTCTGGCGGAACTGGTGATTTCGTCGGGCATGGTCGCCTATTTGCAGCGCACCGATCCAGGATTGCTGCGCCTGACCGCGCCGAACGCTCCGGCTTCGGATGAACCGATTCGGGCGGCGGGGGATGCCATGCGGTTGCCCACCGGGCGCAAGTTATGGCTGGCGCTGGCGGCGCTTCTGATTCTGACCCCGCTTGGGATTCTGGCCGTGGGCAGCGCTTGGGGTGAATGGAGCGCGCGGGATTTCTCCGATCCGCAGGCGCGGCGGGAAATCGCCGCGGCGTCGCACAATCAAGCGCCGCCGCCCGCCGCGCCGCGCGGCCTGGAGAGGCTTTCCTCCGTTTGGACCGCGCCGCTATCGCGTTACGCGCCGTCTTTTATCCGCGGCGCGTCGTTCGGCTATTTGGTTTCCGCGATGGTGGGAGTGGGACTCATCATCGCGCTGGCATTGTTGTTGAATTGGGTGCTGGCGCGGCTTCCCGCTGGTGCGGGACGGCGACGCCGAAAGAGTTTCGTCGAAAAGACGGCGCGCGGTTTGCTGGAGGCAACCGGGCAAGCTCTGTTCGCCGAGGACATGGCCGCCACCGGCGGTTTCCTGCAGCGACTGGATCCGCGGGTGAAGCTGATCGGCATCGGCGCGCTCATCGCCGCTGCCGTGGCAGTGCATCGGCTGTGGGTGCTGGCGGGCATCCTGGCTCTGGGCGTGGCGCTGGCGCTGGCCTCGCACATTCCCATGCGGCTGTTGGCGGCGCGGGTGTGGCTGGCCGTGCTGGCGTTCACGGGCGCCATCGCGCTGCCCGCGATTTTTCTGACGCCCGGCGCGGCTGTCTGGCGGCTGCCGCTGGTGGAGTGGCAGGTGACGCAACAGGGATTGCGCAGCGCGGGTTTCCTTATTCTGCGCGCCGAAACGGCGGCCACCTTATCGATGCTGCTGATCCTGACTACGCTTTGGACGCGCCTGCTGCGGGCGTTGCGATACTTTCGCGCGCCCGTGGTGGTCGTCGCTATCCTGGGGATGACCTATCGCTATATGTTCCTGTTTCTGGCCACGGCGCGGGATATGTTTGAATCGCGGGAGAGCCGCATGGTGGGTGTGCTGGAGCCGGCCGACCGCCGCCGCATGGCCGCCGCCAGCGCGGGAGTGCTGCTGGGCAAGACGCTGCAGGTGAGCGGCGAAGTACACTTGGCCATGCAGGCGCGGGGGTTTCGCGGCGAGATCCGCCTGCTCGACGAATTGCAAATGCGCCCGAACGACTGGCTGCGGCTGGCGGCGTTCGTGGGGGCCGCTACTTTGGCGGTGTGGCTGGGCCGATGACGGAATTAGCTTTCGATGTGCGCGACGTGTCTTACCGCTACAACCAGGTAGCGGCGTTAGGCGGGTTGTCGATGCAGGTGAAGCGCGGGGAACGGGTGGCGCTGTTGGGCGCCAACGGGTCGGGCAAGTCCACGCTGCTGCGCTTGCTGGCGGGGTTGTGCTTCCCCGATCGCGGCGAGATTTCGTTCCTGGGCGAGAGCCTGACAGAGCAGCGGCTGCAGGACGAGGAGTTCTTCTTTGGCTTCCGCCGCCGCGTGGGCCTGGTCTTTCAGAATGCGGACGTGCAGTTGTTCAGCCCCAGCGTGTTCGACGAACTGGCCTTCGGTCCCTTGCAACTGCGCTGGCCCGCGCAGAAGATTCGGGAACGGGTCGGGGAAGTGCTGCGGTCGATGGACATCGCGCACTTGCAGGATCGCGCTCCGCATCGGCTGTCGGGGGGCGAGAAGAAGCGCGTGGCGTTGGCGTCGGTGCTGGTGCTCGATCCGGAAGTGCTGCTGCTGGACGAGCCCAGCGGGGCGCTCGATCCCAGCAGCCAGGCGCGCATCGTCGATTTTCTGGTGTCGTGCGGCAATGGCTCGAAGACGGTGATTATCGCCACGCACGATCTGGATACGCTGGAGGACATCGCCGACCGGTGCTACGTGTTCGCCAACGGGCGGATGGCGGGCGAAGGCACGCCGCTCGAGGTGCTCCACAATGTGGAGTTGCTGGAGCGCGCCAAACTGATCCGGCCGCACGCGCACGTACACGCGCACGGGGAAGGCGCGGTGCAGCCACATCCGCACGTACATCGGCACGAAGGCGGTTAGCTTGGGCGGGCCGGCGCCACCACGAAGACGTATTCCAGCGTTTCGCTGCCCGTATTAGTGACGTTGTGGCGCGTGGCCGGGGGGATGTACACGGAACCTGGCGCCGCGAAGCTTTGGTTGGGGCGGCCTTCAATGAGGGCATCTCCGTGCCCATGAAGGATCACCAGCGATTCCTCGTTTTGCCCGGTGGAGTGCCATCCCACCGATTTGCCGGGCTCCAGCCGCACAAAGCCGCTGCGCATCCCGGCTGTCTGCGGGGGTCCTTCGAGCAGCGGGCATTCGGTGGCTGGGCACTGGAGCGCAAATGTCATGGGCTGTCGCGAAGGGGCTTGCGATACCAAGGGGGCTAACGCGGCGGAAGCCAAAGCGCAGATTCGGATCAATCGAGTTGTGGGCATAGGTTCTATTCTTAATGTAGAGGGCCGCCGGCTGGGACGCAGCTCGCGGTGGTTGCCGACGCGGAGCCGTAACGACCCTTCGTGTTATCCCGAAAGCCGCTTCTCTTCACGCGGTTCTCATTCGCCTTGGTTGCCGCGGATTTGATCCATGGTGAAGCCGAGATCGGCAACCACCTTTTCCAAGCAGACGCCTCCCTCGGGGTTTCGCCGGAAGTACTCGCGTGAGGCGCCCACGGCGCGCCGGTCTTCTTCGGTCAGCGGTGGGTCGTCTGGCTCGACCATGACTTCGAGAAGTTGCAAGACCGCGGCGATCTGGTCCGCATTGAGCTGTTCCAGTAGTTCGTGCGCGCGTTGTTTGGCTTCGACGGTGTCGGCGGCTATGGCGTTCTCCAAAATAGAGCTTATCGCAGCCATTCATCCAGGTGCTCGCGCACGAATGCATCGTCGTTGAGGTGCGGATAGGCGCGGCACACACGGTCGATTTCCTCGGCCTGACCGGGCGAGAGATCCTCGTCCGGATTGAGGCACCAACGGCCCGCGAGGAGTCCCTGCCGGCGCAGGATTTCATGGATGCCGGCAATCGAACCGCGGAACTGGTTGGCGGCGTCGAACAGCGCGGCGTTGGCGTCCGTGATTTCCGCGCCAAGGGTCAGCCAGGATGGCGCCAGCGGCCTTTCGCCGCGCACCTCGGCGTGGATCTGTTCCAGCATCCTGACCGCGCGCAGAGTCCAGACCGCCCAATGCCCCAGCAGGCCGCCGACCACGTGGAGGGGTTGCCGGGCGGGAGCGCCGAAACGGAAGGGGGTCACGAGATCCGTGACGATGCTGTCGTCGTTGCCGGTGTAGAGCGCGATCTCGCCGGCGCGGCCGGAATCCGCCACCGCGCGCAGCACATCCAGGGTCTGGTAGCGGTTGAACGGCGCAATCTTGATGGCCACAACGCGCGGCATCTCCGCAAACTCGCGCCAGAATGCATAGGGCAGGTGACGGCCGCCCACGGCGGGCTGGAGGTAGAATCCGAACAGCGGGATCGCTTCGGCCACTGCGCGGGCGTGCGCCAGCAGTTCGGAAACCGGCGCATCGCGCCACGCACCGAGGGTCAGCAGGCCTATGTCGTAGCCGCAGCGCGCGGCAAATTCCGCCTCGCGCACGGCCTGTGGCGTGCGGCCCGCGATGCCCGCGACTTTCACCAGATCGGCCACGGCGTTGTCCCCGGCATCAACGGCGCGCAACTCCTCCATAGCCAGTTCCAGCACCGGTTCGAACAGGCCGAAGCGCGGGTCGCGGATTTCGAATTGCGTGGTGTGTACGCCCACCGCCACGCCACCGGCGCCCGCGGCCAGGTAGTAGCGCGTGAGGGAGCGCTGGCGGCGCTCATCGAGTTGGCGCGCGGCGGTCAACGCCAGCGGGTGCGCGGGGATCGCGACGCCTTCCCGCAACTGCTCGCGCCAACTCATCGCTTGTAGCCGATCATGCGCAGAAAATCGCGGCGGGCGCGCGCGTCGGCTTCGGTTTCGACACCCTTGGGCGGAAAGCCGTCGATCACTCCCAGCACGCCGCGGCCTTGCTCGGTCTGGGCCACTACCACCTCGACCGGATTGGCGGTAGCGCAGAAGATCGAGCAAACCTCGGGCACATCCTTGATGCGGCCCAGCACGTTGATGGGGTAACCGTTCAGCAGCGCGATCACGAAGATGTGGCCGGCGGCGATGGCCGTGGCGTTGCGCGCCGCCATCGCCTTCAAGGCATCGTCATTACCATCCACGCGCGTGAGGCATGGGCCGGACGCCTCATTGAAGGCGATGCCGAATTTCAAATTGGGCACGGTGTTGACCAGCGCCTCATACAAATCTTCGACGGACTTGATGAAGTGCGTCTGACCCAGAATCACGTTGCCACCCTCGGGAATCTCCAGGCGAACCGTCGTTAGATCCATGGCCTCAGGATACCGCCTTGCGCGGCGGACTCTGTAATCCGCGCGGGCTATCAGCTTCCGCACATGGCGCAAAAGCGCAAACCAAAAGAGGCGGCCTGAGAGGCCGCCGGTCGCGGTAGGGATGCCGGTTGCCCGGCATCCCCCGCACAGATCCGTGCTGGCGCTCCTAACGCACACGGTTCT
>PMVV01000117.1 GCA_003166475.1 Bryobacterales bacterium
CCGCCGAAGCTGGGGCTTGAGCCTGCGCTACATGGGTTGAAAGCCAAAGCAAAGAAGGCTTTTGGACCCTGATTGATTGGGCGTGGGCCAGTAGGCAGCCCAGAAACAGGAGCGTGATGAATTTCTTTGGCATGCGTAAAGGATCGCCGGTGCCAATCTGGCGCGAAGAGAGCCGACTCAACAGGGCGCGCGGCGTGCGCAGGGTTTGTTTTGCTCTTTTTGCATTCATCGTTTTCGTCCCTTTCGTTGTTTAGTTGGCCACCGCGAGATACAGCGTCTGCGTTCCGGCCACGCCGCCGACCGTGAACGTCAACGGCACGGCGCCGCTGCCGGGCTTAGCCGGCACCACGACGTTGAATTGATACAAGCCCGTGAAACCTGACGCGAGTCCGTAATAGAGCGCGTTTGCGGGTGTCTTGTCGATGGACATTTCGAAGGCCGACGCCAGCGTGTTGGCCTGCTGCACAAGTTGCCCCGCCGGTATGTTTGGAGTCACCAGCCCAAAGCCGATCCCATATAGCACGATCTCGTCGCCCGGCTGCGCGGGCCGCGAATTGAGCCCCGCAATGGCGCCCTCGGGGAGGACGTAGGTGCCATCGCCGAACAGGGCCACCGCGTACTGCTTGCCGCTAATCAGGAAGTTGCCAGGTGCGAGCAGGCCCGGCTGCGCAGTGTTCACAACGAGCCAGAAGTCGTCGCTCGCACCATTTGAGTTGGTTACGGTTACCGGTACCACGCCGGTGGGCGTATCGGAAGGAACGAGCGCGTTCACCTGGCTGGGACTGACGTAGTCGATAAAGGCAGCTTGGCCGCCGACGGAGACGCTGACGCCACCGAGGATCGTGGGAGCGACGCCATTGGTGAAGTCGGACCCGGACCAGCTTTGGGTCGTGGAGGCGAGGTCCGTGCCGTATATTTCAATCCACGTGCCGGGCGCGATGGACGAGGAGGCTCCGAAGGCGCTCGCACTGATGATGCCCCCGGGGCTAATGACGGGCGGTCCGCTGGGAGCGGCGAGGGTGAATGCAATGTCGTCGGCGAGGGAATCGCCCGATTGAAAGCTCAGGGCGATGTGAACGAGCCGCGTGCCCGAGGGAAGGGTATCGGAATGGGAGGTCTCGACTAGGGCCGTACCGGAATGGCTGGAAGGGCCCAACTGCCCGGTGACTGCCAACTGCATACCGGACCAATCAAAGAAAGTGTATGTCAGAGTTGGGCTTCGACTGCTCCCAATGCCGCCGAGCCATGCCGAAACCTGATATGTCACCTGACCGGAGTCAATCAAAGAGGCTGCCGGAGACACGTCGATGTCCTGATAGCTGCTTGTACCGTCCGTCCATCCCCAGAATAGATTCACCCTCCGGTCCGCGGGACCGGGATCGGAAACCGTTATCCATCCCGTTCCGCCGTAGGGTGCCACGGATGCTCCGTAGGTGGTGGACCAGGCGGGAACGTAGAGCGTAGTGGCGGGCGGAGCGACTCCCGGACCGGCCTCGGCATCGCCATTGACGACCAAGTTGGTACCAAGCACGGATTCCGGCGATGTCACCAGTGTGCTGAGGACCAGCGACAGGTTGTCCGCGATGGCGAGCGATTTGTTTAGCGTCAGCGTTACCGCGATGCGCACCGTGCCCGCCGGTACGAGCCCAATCTTCTGCTGGAGAGACATGCCGGTAGCCGACCAGACAAAGGCCAGCGGCCCCAGCGTGACGGTGCTGAAGTTCTGTCCGCTCGCGTTCTGAAAGTTAATTGTCACTTGGGCTGTGAAGCTTTCGTTTTCGGCGCCGACTCTGAGACTCCCGAGGTAAGCGGAAGCTGTGTATTTCACGTTTCCGCCGGAAATGATCGAAGCGCCCGAGGAGACATCGATGGTTTGGGTGAGCGAGGAAACCGAGCCATTGGCGGCTCCGAGGAAGTATTGGAAGCCCCGATCGGGCGGCGTTAAGTTGCCCTGCGAAGTTCCTGGATCCGGCGGTCCAGGATCGCTCAGGAGCGCATAGCCGGTGAGGCCATAGGGAAGCACATTAGCGTTTCCGGTGCGGGTCCAACCGGGGATGCTGGCGACCAGCGACTTGCCGTCAGCCGATGCTGGGCCGGCTTCGGCGTTGCCGTTGACGATCAGGTTCGTTCCCAAAATGCTCTGCTGGGCCTGAACTATTTGCGCTGTGGCCAAGAGAGCCGCCACGCACAGAAGCCGCCCGCCGTATGTGTGGCCAATCGTACGCTTTCCTTTTGTCATCGATGTTTCTCCTGTGTTGCTAGGGTATTGATTTTCGGTTTGCCTCCCGGTTCTCGATCCGTGAGGCCTTCCTGGAACAATCTGCGGAGAAATCGGGTTTTCCTGCCAAAGAATTTCATTTGGACCAGAAATCGCGAGATTTCATGGCAGGGCGGCGTGGAATCTGCGCAGATAGAGGTTGTATACCTATATTGAAATGAACAGGTTCTCTCGCAGAGCTGCATGCATCCTCGTTTGGTGGCTGTTGGCGGGCGCCAGCTCGCAGGCATTCGGCCAGCAGTACCCGTTTCTCCCCGTAGCCGGCTCACCGAAGGCCGTGAATATTCTGTTTCAAGATTCCCGCGGACGTTTGTGGCTGGGGGGATTGGAACCAGCTTGCTTCGATGGGACGCGGTTCTTCTTACTGCGCGATTACGGCCTCCCGCCCGCGGAGGTCTACGATTTCAACGAGGATTCGAGCGGCGCCATCTGGATCGGGGCGGAGACCGGAGTGTACCGGTTTGGGAACGGCCGTGTGGAGGAGATTAGCAAAGGAGTTGCCCCAAGTGTAATCGCTGCGACAGAGGACATCGCCGTAGCTGCCATAGGATCTCTCGGTCGAGACTATCAAACCAGCGCTTCCCTGGTGAGATTTCAGAGGACTGGGCACGGGTGGGTTAAGGAGACGGTGATGAGTCTCGATTCTCCCGGCCCCCTAACTCTGGACCCGTCCGGCATGCTCCTCTATCCGGTGCCGGGCAAAGGCTGGAGAGAGATCCGGCTGGCGGACGTGGTCCGCTGGCGACCTGGATCGAAGGTGCCGGTGATCTGGCATCCGGTCGCGCGCTTCCCCGGAAACGGACCCATAAAGGTCCTGCGCGACCATACCGGATGTGTCTGGGTGGGGGCACTGGGCGGCACTGGATACGATTGCGGAAACAACGCGCATGGTATGGTGTCGGCAACTCAGTCCAATATGCACGAGGGACTGGACGGAAGCATGATCTTACACGGCGACAGCTTGCTGGCGGTTGGGCGTCCCGGCTCTTTTCGCGTCGCGACTCGCGCGAACGGGTTGCCGGGCTTGGTGGATGCTATTCCGGGCAGGGATGGCACTGTGTGGCTCGGCAACTCGCAAGGACTATACCGGTTTGCCTCTCCGTTCCGCGTCGAGTATTGGAGCATCCGCGAGGGGCTCGGCGATGCTCCTTGGTCAATTGCGCGTAGCGGGGGCAAGGTTTACGCCGGGCTTCGGACGCGGATTGTAGTTCTCAACGAGGATCGGTTGCGGTGGGAATCCGTGGCCAGCTTCGAACAGCGTGGCTTCGTCTCAGGTCTGTTGGGTGCTGAAGAGGGCACTCTTCTCGCAAGCCTCTCTGGCGGCCGCGCGGTCCAATTGTCGACGCAGGGTAGAGTGGTCGCGCGGACGGGAAAAGACCACCCCGCTAGCATGCGGCTGGCCAGGACACCGGATGGAGAAATCTGGCTGGGCGATGGCGGACTTGGGCGGGTGACGCGCAACGGAAACGCTCTGAAGGTTGAGGATCATCCATTGCAGACTCGTCCATCGGGTAACCTTCTGGCTATCAAATATGAGGAACATACTCGCAAGCTTTGGGCTTGCTACAACGGGGGCCTCGTAGTCAGAGACGAACAAGGCAGATGGAAAGAATTCACCACCAGGGACGGCCTCTTGGTGAATGGCTGTTGGTCGCTGGCGCCTCTCCCGAATGGCGACGTCTGGTATGCATATTTCAACCTAAGCGCCATTGCGCGAATCCGGCCGGCCGCGGGAGGCCGCATCACTATCCGGCAGTACGGCTCCAACGACGGGATACCGGAGCCTGGCAACGATACCATGGATGCCGACCAGCGCGGCTGGCTATGGCGGGCCGGGGGGCTGGGTATCTATGTGGCGGACGCAGCCGAGGCTGAAGCCGGAAAGTGGCTACAACTCGATCAGTCCGATGGGTTACCCGCCAACGGTATGAACTCCGGCAGCGTCTTCGTCGACGACGACGGCTCGCTGTGGTGGGGCGCGGACAATGACCTTGCGCATTACACGCCACCGCCCGACCTGGTCACGCCGCACTTCGCGCCGCAGGTCTTTGTATCCGCCTTTTCGTGGGATGGCGCTCCGCCCCGCCTGGCCGAAGCAGTCAGCGCGCTGCCGCACGGTTCGAAGGTGACCGCGCACATCGGATCGCTGCAGTTCGACCGGCGCAACGCGCTGCGGCTGCGGTATCGGATGCTGCCCGAGCAATCGACGTGGCGCGAGACGCGCAGCCTCGATTTGGCGCTGGGGAAGCTCTCGTCGGGCGCGCACACGCTGGAGGTGCAGGGGCGCGTCTTCACGGGACCCTGGTCGGGAACCGCGAGCCGGTCGTTCACGGTGTTACGCCCGACCGGGCTGACGTGGCCGCTGCTCGCCGGATACTTCCTGGTGGTGGCCTCGTTGGCGGCGGGCGGCTATGTGCTGCACCGCAGGCGTGTGGCGGAGGACGCGGCGCTGCTGCCCGATCTGGCGGCGTGGCGCATGGGCGCGCTGCTGCCCGAGGTTCACGAACTGGAGGGAACGCTGCTCGACTCGCGCTTTGAAGTTTGGGGACTGCTGGCGCGCGGCGGCTTTGCCAACGTGTTCGACGGACACGATCGCGAGCAAAAGCAGCGCTGCGCCATCAAGGTTTTTCGCGGCGAGGTGAAGGAGAAGGCCTGGATTCAGCGGAGTTTCGAACAGGAAGTGGCGGCGCTCAAGAAGGTGCGGCATCCCAACGTGGTTTCGATTTACGCACACGGCAGCGCTCCTTCCGGCGCGCCGTACCTGGTGATGGAGTTTGTGGAGGGCAAGAATCTGCGCATGGTCCTGGAAGCGGGTCCGCTGCCGCCCCAGCGCACGGCGCGCCTCGTGCGGCAGCTTGCGAGCGCTCTCGATGCCATCCACGCGCTGGGGATCTGCCATCGCGACGTGAAGCCGGAGAACGTGATCGTGCGCAACGAAGGCTCCGCGGAGGAGGAATCGGTGCTGATCGACTTTTCGATCGCCATCGTGAAGGACGCCAACGAGACGCTGCACGGGCTGTCGCGGGCGGCCGGCAGCTTCGATTATATGGCGCCGGAACAGGCGGTCGGCTATGCCGAACCCTCGAGCGACATTTACAGCCTGGCCAAGCTGCTGCTGGAAATGCTGACGGGGCGGCAGCTCAAAGATCTGCTGCCGGATGCCGCGCTGGATCTGCCCGCGCGGGTACGAGGGTTGGCGAGAGGACTGGAGGTGCGGCTTTCCGATGAGTCCATCGAGATGCTGGCCACGGCGCTGGAGTTCGATCCCGCGAGACGGCCACGCGCGGCGGGATCGTTTGCGGAGCCGCTGGTCAACGATCTGACTGCAGCATCCTCTTGAGCCACTTCATGCCCTTTTCCCAGCGGGAGCGCACCTGGCGAACGGTGAGTCCGGTTTCCTGCGCGATTTCTTCCAGCGTGAACCCGCTGAAATAGTGCATATCTACCATGCGGGCGGCGTCGGGGTCCTTGGCTTCGAGGCGCTCCATGAGAAGGCCGATCTCGACGATCTGTTGCGCGTCGCGCACGGTTGCCCCCAGCAAGGCCCCGGATTCGTCCAACGGTAGCGCCGTTTCGCCGGCGCCCCGCCGCGCGGCGAGCCTCTTGCGGGCCAAGTCCACCAGAACGCGCCGCATCGCCAGGCTGGCCAGCGCATAGAAGTGCCCTTGATCGCGAATCTGCCAGCCGCCTTTCGACAGGCTGGTCAACCAGACTTCGTGGATGAGTTCGGTCTTCGAGAGAGGCGCCATGTACCGCTCGCGCTTGAGCTCGCGGACGGCTATCTCGTGGAGCTTGGGCAGCACTTCGCGGAGCAGGGCATCCACCACGGACTGATTGCCCTGCATGAACAGGTTCAGCCGCTCCGTTAACGATGCGTAACTGGACACCCATCGGACCTTTCGCTAACTTGGCAGAAGCGTGGCGACGATGTCAAGTGAGAGGGCGCGGGGTGCCTATGCTAAATTGAGACTTGTCCCCCACCGCTGGTGAAAAATTTCAAAAGCTCGTTGAAATAATGGCCCGGTTGCGCGCGCCCGGCGGCTGCCC
>PMVV01000168.1 GCA_003166475.1 Bryobacterales bacterium
CGATCCCGGTCCGTCACGCCCATCTCCACCGCCTTGTCGATGGCCGCCTTCGCGTCCATCACGATCTGCTGGACATAGGTATTGTTCACCGTTTCGGGATCGCCGATCACCGGCATCGCCGCGTTATCCAGCACGGCATATCCGTGCAGCAGAAATAGTAAGTGCAGCCCCGCGCCGCCGAACTGGGTGAACCGGTCCGTCGAGCCGCTCACCTGCCCCGCCGTGTCCGCGTCGTTGTATTCCAGCGGATAAGCCCATAGCAAAGTAGGCAGCCGCGCGCCGTCTTTATAGTCCGGCGGTAAGTACAGCGTGAACGACAGGGGCACGCCGTCCTCGCGCTTATAACTTACTATTTGCTTCCGGATGCCGCGCACCTGCGGCGTGGGATCCGCCAACTGAGTCAGTGGCGTTAACCTTTCGCCCGCCCGGATGTAATAGTTCGGAAACTCCGCCGGGCCTTCGCGCCTGGTCAGCAGCCGCGCGCCGCCGTCGTCCAGCACCGCCACCACGGTTTCGTAGCTGCCCTTGCCGGACTGAAACAGACGCTCCGATTTTTGCGTCGCCAGGTTGTAGCGGTCCAGAAACGGATGGTCGCCCGATGGACTGGCGCCTTCCGCCGTCAGATAGATATCGTCGCCGTGCTGCAGGATCGCCTGCTGGCCGTTCGGCAGGTGCGCCATCACCGGGCGGCCGGGGTCGCGATAGCGGTCCTGCACGTTGCGGCTGAAGATCACGCGGCCTTCCGCGTTCGGCGTGTTCCAGCCGGCCTCAATAGTGCGCGCCCAGCGTTTGTTGCGATCGTAATCGGTAACCAGAAAACTGCCGCCCGTGGCCAGCGCTTCCAGACCCGTAAACCGCTCGACTGTTTCGAAGATTTCGCGAGGCTGCGATTGAAACGGCGCGGCCAACGTCAGAATCCGGTCGCGGTGCGGAACTTTTTCCTTCGGATTGCCTCCGTCCATGGCTTCCACCCAAACCAGCGACGCCGGTTCGTCCACACGCCACTGATACGCGCGTGGACCGGTCCGCACACCTTCCACCGGAATGCGGTCGGCCAGCGGGAGTTCGGCAAGCTGGTAGAGCTTCTCTCCTCCCCTGTCCCACACTTCAACTGTCTGTGGAAAGCGAAATACAGGATGCAGGTACGAGTACGGCCGGTGAACGCGCGAGACCAACAGATGCTTCCCATCCGGCGACGGCTCCGCGCTTTCGAAGATGCACGGCTTGCCCGCCGGCGCGATCTTTCCCGTGGATGCGTCCAGATACACGAGCTGGGCAGTCGCGTAGTAATCGAACAGATCTTCGTCACGCGGCGTGCTGAGCATGTCTTCGTAAGTCACCACGGGACCCGCGCGGCCGGAGCTCTCCTGCACGTGCGGACCTGTAGGTGCCGCCGCATCGGCGGGCGGATCGCCGCGACGCTCGGGAACCGTGCGCACTAATAAGGTGCGGCTATCCGCGAGCCAGGCGATCGGTTGACCCATCACGGCATTCAGGCGCACGCCGGCAATGCGCCGCGTCCGCCCGCTGGCCGTGTCCCCGATCCACAGCTCAATGGCGTTGGCGGTCGTGTTGGTGAAGGCGAACTGCTTGCCATCCGGGCTCCAGACGGGTGCGCCCAGCTTCGCCGCACCCGGGGGCGCGGCAACCGGGATATCGGATGCGTCCGACAGCCGCTTCATGGTGTACTTGGTGCTCGAAAACGGCAGGTGCGGACCGTTGCTATGGATGTCGATGCGCAGCCCCGCCAGACGCAACATGGGCTGCGCCACTTCGGCGATCGGCGGGTAGCGCAGCGGCTGCATGAGAATGGCGTAATCGCGCGTTGGGCTAACGGAGATCGCCGGTGGCGGCGGCGCGTTCAGAACATCCAGGATCTCGTGCGGCGGCTTTTGGTACGTCAGTTCAGCCGGCAAAGCCAGCGCGGCGGCCAGCAGCAGGATAGCGGTGATGCGAGGCGGCATATCCTGCCATTCTACGTTACCGAACCGCCCTACGTTAAACCGACACGCGCTACGTTACCGAGCCGCGACCGTCAGGGAGCGGTCCCCCCAGCTACTCTCGGACCGCCCTGCGCGATTCCAACACTCCGAAGCCGCCTCCACGCCTCTCCTCCGCCGCCATAGCCGATGCAACCACCCACCCCGCCAAGCCATCTATGTACTAAGAGTTACAATTTGAACGAAGGACTCATCGCACATCGCATGCGTTTCTGCCCAGTCGCCTTGCTGGCCGTCTGGCCCCTGCTGGCGGCCTCCCCAACCAGCCTCGACCAGGCCCGCCAGCTCTATCAACTCACCGACTACGCCGCTTCGCTCAAGATCCTCGAAGCGATCCAGCCCAAAGACGGCCCGGTCTTCGAATTGATCGGCCGCAACCACTACATGCAAGGCGAGTATAAGAAAGCCACGGAGATTCTGGAGAAGGCCGCGGCGGCCGACCCTGCCAATTCCGACTACGAATTATGGCTCGGCCGCGCATTCGGCCGGCGCGCGGAAACAGCCAGCCCGTTCACCGCGCCGCCCAATGCCAACAAGGCGCGCCAGCACTTTGAAAAAGCCGTGCAACTCAACCCGCGTAACATGGAGGCGCTCAGCGATCTGCTCGAGTATTACCTGGAAGCGCCCGGATTTATGGGTGGCGGGTTGGACAAGGCCGTGGGCGTGGCCGATCAAATGGCATCTGTCGACCCCGTCGAAGGGCATTGCGCGCAGGCCCGCCTGGCCGAGAAGAAGAAGGAATTCGGCAGCGCGGAGCAGCATCTGCAGCGAGCCGCGGAATTGGCGCCGCACCAGGCCAGCCGCTTGATCGATCTGGCCAGGTTCCTTGCCAGGCAAGGCCGCTATCGGGAAAGCGATCGGAGTTTCAGCAAGGCGGAGAAGATCGCGCCCAACAGCCCCCAACTCATCTACGCCCGCGCGGACACTTACATCGAGCAAGGCCGCAATCTGGCGGCTGCGCGTAAATTGCTGCAGCGCTATCTGGAGGCCCAGTTGACCCCCGACGATCCCCCGCGCGCCGCGGCCGAAAAACTCCTGAAAAAGGCGTCCGGCGGGTAGCCCATGTTTCTGGGCGAAGCCCTCGATTTCAGCGTCAAAGCCCTGAAGGCGAATCCGGTGCGCTCCTTCCTCACCGGGCTCGGCATGGTCATCGGGACCGCCTCCGTCATCCTGGTGGTCACCATTTCGCTCACCAGCCGCGACTACATCCTGGAACAGATTGAAGGCGTCGGATCGAACATGATCTTCGCCTACTACGAGGCGGGAAATCAGAGCGCCACGCAGGCCGATGCCGACTTCGTGAAGATGGCGGATGTGGACGCGGTGCGGGAGCGGCTGGCCGACCGCATCGTTGCCGCTACCGGTATCTCCACCAACTTCGACCGCATGTTGATCGGCGGCAAGGAGCGCGACGTACGGGTCAACGGCTCCGATCCGGATTACAAGACGGTGCGTAACCTGATCGTGACCTCGGGGCGCTTCCTGGATTCGAGCGACGTGGCCCTGCGCCAGAAGGTCGCCATGCTCACCGACAAGCTGGCCGAGCGGCTGTACGGTACGCGCGCCGGCGCCATGGGGCAGATCGTCAAAGTGCACGGATTGCAGTTCACTGTGATCGGCACGTTTAAGGAGCGCGTCGAGAGCTTCGGCCAATCGGAATTATCGCAGGACACTATCCTGATTCCTTTCACAGTGCTGCGCTATTTCACGCCGGTGGAGCGGATCGACCCGATGTACGTGCAGGTGCGTTCGCCTGACGATGTGGAAGCGGTAACCGAATCGGTGAAGCAGATTCTGGAGGCGCGGCACAGGCCGGGCGCGACCTATCACGTCGAGAACCTGACGGCCATTCTGAACGCAGCCAAGAGCATCGCGCTGATTCTCAGCCTGGTGCTGGTGCTGGTCTCGGCGATCGCGCTGGCAATTTCGGGAATCGGGATCATGAACATCATGCTGGTAACGGTGACCGAGCGCACCCGGGAGATCGGCCTGCGCATGGCGGTGGGGGCCTCGCGCCGTGAAATCCTGATCCAGTTCCTCACCGAAGCCGTGATGGTGAGTCTCGCCGGCGGCAGCATCGGGATTCTGGTCGGTGTCTCGATTCCGCTGAGTGTGCAGTTGTTTGTGGACAACGTGCGCATCCCCATCTCGACCGCGGCTATTGCGATCGCGTTCGGCGTGTCGATGATGGTGGGGCTGATCTTCGGGATTTTGCCCGCCAACCGCGCGGCCAAGATGAACCCCACCGAAGCCCTGCGCTATGAATGAATTGTCGCCCGGATACCGTGCTACCATGGTCGGGAATCCCTTCATTGGGCCCCCTGTGACCTGCCGATCAGCGACCGACCCATCAGCGACCGACCAACCGCGACCTACCAGTCGCGACGTACCGAGCCGCGACCGTGAGGGAGTGCTGCATGGCCCTGCGGGCCACCAAAGGCAAAGAAGACGCGCGGAGCAGTGGGGCGGGCGCCCTCGCCCGCGGACCGGCGCCCTCGCCGGTCCACCGGCCGTAGGCCGGCAGAGCGTCCGCGTATTCAACGGAGCGGTTGAGTGAGGGAGCGGTTGAAAAAGGAGTAGACGCACACACATGAAGATTGCAGTGTTGGGAGGCGACGGTTATTGCGGCTGGGCCACGGCCTTGTACTTGTCGGCCAAAGGGCACGAGGTCGCCATTATCGATAATTTCTCGCGCCGCTTATGGGACCATGAGCTCGGGGTGGAAACGCTGACTCCCATCCGCCCCCTGGCCGAGAGGCTGAAAGTCTGGCAGCAGCACACCGGACGGGCCATCGAGTCGTTTGTTGGCGATGTCACCGACTACGACTTTCTCTCTTCCACCATCCAGGCCTTTGAACCCGAAGCCGTGATCCATTTCGCGGAGCAGCGCGCGGCGCCCTACTCTATGATCGACCGCAAACACGCGGTCTTCACCCAGGTCAACAACGTGGTCGGCACGCTCAATCTGCTCTTCGCCCTCCGCGAGTATCGGCCCGAGTGTCACCTGGTCAAGCTGGGGACCATGGGCGAGTACGGCACGCCCAACATCGATATCGAGGAAGGCTACATCTCGATCGAGCATAACGGCCGGCGCGACGTGCTGCCATTCCCCAAGCAGCCCGGATCGTTCTATCACCTCTCCAAGGTGCATGACAGCCATAACATCATGTTCTGCTGCCGGATTTGGGGGCTGCGCGCTACGGACCTGAATCAGGGCGTGGTCTACGGGACGCTCACCGACGAGGTCGCCATCGACGAGGCGCTCATCAACCGCTTCGATTACGACGAAGTTTTTGGCACGGTGCTGAACCGGTTCTGCGTGCAGGCCGCCGTGGGATATCCGCTGACCGTGTACGGCAAAGGCGGGCAGACTCGCGGCTATCTGGATCTGCGCGACACCGTGCGTTGCGTCGAGCTGGCTTGTCTGACGCCGGCTAAGCCCGGCGAATGCCGCGTGTTCAATCAATTCACCGAACAGTTCAAGGTGCTGGAGCTCGCGCGCATGGTGCAAGTGGCAGGCAAGCATATCGGGCTCAATGTGGAGATCGATCACCTGCCTGCGCCGCGCGTGGAAGCCGAGGAACACTACTACAACGCCAAACATTCCAAGCTGATCGATCTTGGCCTGCAGCCGCACCTCTTATCCGAGTCGCTGCTCGATTCGCTGATGAATATCGCGGTGAAGTATCGCGACCGCATCGACGAGTCGCTCTTCCCGCCGCAAGTGAACTGGCGGAACGTGCACAACGACCGCAAGCGCAATCTCCGCCGCGTAGCAACCTTCTCATAGGAGGGCGGACTTCAGTCCGCGCGGGGCTTTAGCCCCGCCGCACCTGCTGTAAATTCAATAATTTGGGCTTTGATCGTCCCGGAAACCACAGCCCCGGCGCCTAGTCTGCCCAGCCCATAACCCGCCTCAGCCACGCATCCGCAATCGGCCTGGCCTTCGATGGGAACCGGTGCCCGCCCTCCAGCATGTGAAACTCCACGTCGGCCGCGCGTAGCCGCAACCGGTCCGCGTAGCGCTCGGTGACCTCCGGCTTGTAGAACTCGTCCTCCCGCCGCGCGATATGCAGCACGGCCGCCGTCACCGGACGGTACGGGCCCTCCTCCCAGTTTCGTGGAATACCGCCGCAGATGCCGATCACGCCGCGGATTTCGCCGGGATGCGTGGCCGCGAACCGGTAGTTCATGCCCACCGGTTGCGAGAAACCGGCTAGAATGCGGCGCGATGCCGGAATGCCGTACTCCCGTCCGGCTTCGTTCAGTACGTGCAGCACCATGTCGTGATGCAGGCGCACCGACGAATCTGGGTGCTTGTGCGTGGCCCAGCCGTAGCCCACCTCGTTCGATCCCATCCCGAGGTAGAACTGGTTGGGTCCCTCGACGGCTGCAATCGCGTGCTGCGGACCCATCATGCCCGCCGTCAGGCGCAGCATCGCTTCCGGATTGGCGCTGAAGCCGTGCAGCGCCGCCACCAGCAGCGTGCGGTCGTCCACCTCCTCCGGCGCATGCACCAGGTATCGGCAATCCAGACGGGCCGTGAAACTGCAATGGCGTGTGTTTTCGAGGGTCATAGCGGTAAGGTGTGGACTCGCGGAGATTAACCAAATCTTCAACTTGATTTCCGCAGATTTGAGGTTATCATAAGCTAAATCGGTCATGAGCGCCGCGGGTTCGCCAAGCTTGCGAATCGGGTGAGGCTGCTCAGAGTCGGCCGACGGGGCAGTTTCGGTATAGATGAGGGAATGCGGCCCGGATTGGGCCCTCGGTGCGCCGTTCAGGCGTAGCCGTCGTAGTGTGACCATATGGAGGAACAGTAAGGATGAGTTCACCGACGCGTAATATCAAGCAGATCGTCTTCTTCGTCTTCTTCGCGGGTTTTGTTCTTCGCACGCCCCTGCTTGCCCAGGATGTTCTGGGCGGCATCACCGGCACCGTAAAGGATGCTACCGGCGCGGCCGTCCCGGACGCCACCGTGCGGGCGCGCAACATCGGTACCAACCTCGAAGTGGTCCAGCACACCCAAACCAACGGGTCCTATACCGTGCAGAACGTCCCGGCCGGCGCTTACCGGGTGACGTTTACCAAGGAAGGATTCGAAACCGAAACCCACACTCAGGTTCTGGTGAACGCAAACCGCATCACGACGGTGGATGGCGACCTGAAAGTTGGCACGGTCGCTACTACGGTCGAAGTGACCGCCACGCCGCTCATGAACCAGGTCGATACTACCAACGGCTACGTGGTCGATCAATTGACCATTCAAGAGACGCCGCTGGGCACCGGCAGTTTCACGCAGTTGGCCATCCTCACTCCAGGCGTGCA
>PMVV01000049.1 GCA_003166475.1 Bryobacterales bacterium
GCAGGGCTGTCTTCTGTCTTCTTTACTCCTCGGCCGCCTACCCAACCACCCGCCGCTCCAGCGCCCTCAGCAGCGCCTCAGTGAGTGCGGCGGGTTCGTATGGCTTCTGTAAAAAGCCGGCCAGACCTCTGCCCGCGAAACGCCCAGCCACCTCCTGCTCGCTATACCCGCTGGAAAGAATGATGGGGACTCCCGCCCGGATGCGCTGCAACTCGGTGGCGGCTTCTTCTCCAGTCATCGCGGGCATGGTCAGATCGAGCACGATGGCCACCACTTCTCCAGCATGCCGCTGGAAAACCCGAATGGCGTCTCCGCCATCGCACGCGGTTAGAACCGTAAAGCCGGAATTCTCCAGAATCGCGCGCGCCAGATCGCGCACACCGGATTCGTCGTCCACCACCAGAACCGTTCCGCGGCCCCGCCATACCCGTCCCGCGGGCTCCGCCAGGCGCACTTCCGCTTTCTTGTCCGTGCCGGGGAACAACAGCCGGAACGTCGAACCCACGCCCGGCTGGCTGGTCACTTTGAGCGCGCCGCGATGCGCCCGCACGATGCCGATCGCCGCGGCCAACCCCAGTCCCCGCCCGGTGAATTTGGTGGTGAAGAATGGATCGAAAATCCTCGTCTGTGTTTCCGGACTCATGCCGCATCCCGTGTCCGCCACCTCCAGATACACGTAGCGTCCCGCCGGCAGACGGTCGTCGAAATACGTGCCGGAGAGATAGGTCCGATCGGCGTCCACCACGCCGGTCGAAACCTGGATCGCCCCACCCCCCTCGCCGATCGCTTCCGCCGCATTGGTGATCAGGTTCATCACGATCTGCCGGATCTGCGCGGGGTCGGCGTCGATCGCCGGCAGATCGCCCGCCAGGTTGAATTGGATCGCCGTCTTTCTTGAGATGACCGCCTGCAGCAGATGCGCGATCTCCTCCGCCAGCCGCGACAGGTTCACGGCTTGCAACGTAAACCTGCCCTTGCCCGAATACGCCAGCATCTGGTTGGTCAACTCCGCCGCCCGGCTGGTGGCCGTCTCGATCTCGGCCAGACGCTCCACTGCCGGCGATGCCGGTGGCAGGTCCAACAAGGCAATCCGCGCGTTTCCTAAAATGATGGTGAGCAGATTGTTGAAATCGTGCGCCAGGCCCCCCGCCAGAATGCCCAGGCTTTGCAGCCGTTGTGCATGTTGCACCTGCGCTTCCAGCTTCCGGGTCTCCTCCTCCGCCAGCTTCCGGTCGCTGATATCCGCCACCGTTCCGATGCACCCGGTAACCTCTCCCCCGGAGCCCCTTTCGGCCGCAAAGTGAGTCAGAGCCCAGACCGCGGAACCGTCGCTCCGTACAATGCGGTGCTCAAGCGAGCCCGGCCCGCTGCCCGCCACCACTTTTCGCCATTCCGCCGCGAGCCGGACCTGATCGTCCGCTTCGAGAATGCGGTCCCATCGCCCCTGGCCCCCTTCCTCCAGGTTGATGCCGCAAATCTGGCAGGCCCGGTCATTGAGGTAAACGCAACGCCCGTTAACGTCCGCGCGAAAAATGCCGACCGGCGCCAGATTTGTCAGCACCTGATAATGCTGTTCGGATTGCCGCAACGCTTCGTTGGCTCGCAGCAGTTCCGCGGTGCGCTCCGCCACGCGAACAGCCAATTCGTCGTGCGCGACACGCAGCGCCTCCCGATCCTGGCGGGCCTCGGTCACATCCACGCAAGAGCCGATGTAGCCCGCGTATTGGCCGTCGAAATTGAAACGCGGCGTCCCGGTGTCCAGAATCCAACGGTATTCGCCGTCCGCGCGCCGCATGCGATACTCTGCCCGGAAGCTCTCGCGCCGGGCGATGGCCCTCGTCAAATCCGCCTGGCCGCGCTCCCGATCCTCGGGATGCAGACCTTCCGCCCAGCCGCGGCCGAGTTCCTGTTCCAGTGTCCGGCCCGAGAAATCCAACCAGGCTTTATTCACGAACAGGCACTCGCCCGCGGTGTCGCACATCCAAATGAAAACGGGCGCAGTATCGGCCATGTTGCGGAAGCGCCGCTCGCTCTCCTTCAACGCCTCTTCGGCGCGCACACGCTCCGTGATGTCCTGGGCGTGGCCCAGCACCCGCGGCGGCGTGCCAGGCTCCTCATACAGAACGTTGCGGTAAAGCCAGATCCGTTCGCCCCCGTCCCGGGCCACCAAACGCATCAGCCCCGCATCGCTCCCATTGCGCCGGATGCGATCCAGGTAGGCGTCGAAAAGGTGCTGGATCGGCGGCGCCAGAAAGCCCTTCATGTTTACGCCAACGCCCTCTTCCGGCCGGAAACCGAGGGACTGGGCCGCAGCCGGATTGACATTCAGCAGAACGCCATCCAGGTCGTGGACGCACATCAGGCCCAGGCTGTTTTCGAACAACTCGCGGTAGAGCCGCTGGTCCTGGCGCAACTCCGTCAGGCTGCGGCGCGCCTCCGCCAGTTCGCCAGCCAGTTCTGCGTGTTCCGTGCCGTCTGTCTCCATCCGTGCCGCATCCCGATCGCCGAAAATCTGCAATTGGAGGGCGGGCAATTCNNCGATGCTACGCAAATTGACCCACGACCAGAAGATTAACCGGTCAAAATCGATGTGATTTCTTCTGTATTTGAATCGATTTGACAAGCCTAACGCAATTGCCCGCGACCGGCAAGCGAGTTTTCCCCCTACGCCGCGCCACTCCGTATCCTGCTACGCTACGTGTCTGGAAAAGTTCTAACCCAAATGGTCAAGAATAAGCTCTATCCGGAAGTCCGCGCGCTGCTGGAAGCAATCGAGGCGGAGGGCGGGCCCGCCATCGAAACGCTGTCGCCCGTAGAAGCCCGCCAGGCCGCCCTGGATGGCTTGCAAGCCGTCGCCGGCCAGCCCGAGGAGGTCGGCCGCGTCGAGGATCTGGAAATTCCGCACCCGGAACGCCCCATCCCGGTTCGCATTTATACTCCCATCGGTGAGGGTCCGTTTCCCTGCCTCGTGTACTTCCACGGCGGTGGCTGGGTGGTCTGCGACCTGGATACGCACGACGTCGCCTGCCGGGCAATCGCACGCCAGGCCGGAGCCGTGGTGGTGGCCGTGGATTACCGCCTTTCGCCCGAGTATAAGTTTCCAGCCGCGGTCGACGATTGTTACGCCGCCACCGCGTGGGTAGCGGCCAACGCCGCGCGCCTGGCCGTGGATCCGAGCCGCATCGCGGTGGGCGGCGACAGCGCCGGCGGCAATCTCTCCACCGTGATGTGCCTGAAGTCCCGCGACGAAGGCGGTCCGCAGCTCGCCTTGCAGGTGCTGGTGTATCCGGTGACGAACCTGGCGTCCTTCGACACTCCCTCGTACCTGGAGTTTGCCGAAGGTTACTATCTGACCCGCGCGGAGATGGAGTGGTTTCGCGGCCACTACCTGGCGCGCATCGAGGACGCGCAAAGCCCCTACGCATCTCCCCTGCTGGCGCCGGATCTGCGCGGCTTGCCGCCGGCCCTGGTGATTACCGCCGAATGCGACCCGCTGCGCGACGAGGGCGAAGCCTACGCCAGACGCCTCGCCGAGGCGGGAGTCGAAGTCGCCTCGACCAGATACAGCGGCATGATCCACCCGTTTTTCTCGCTCGGCGGAGTGCTCAGCGCGGGCCGTAGCGCGATCCAGCAGGTGGCCGCCGCCGTGCGCGCGTGTGGCACGCGCTAGAGTCTTGACGGGACAGGTCCTGGCCACCCTCATGCGCGCTGGCCCACGCTCTGCTGGGTCACATGATTGCCTTCGCCGCGACTGGGAACGCGCCAGTGAGTCGTCCGGGAATCCGCGTGAGTCACTCAAGCCCGTCTCGCCCTAACCCGCTGAAAACAAAAGCGAGGCACAGCCAGCCCCCCGATCTCAAGAAACTCCCGTGCTATTCTGGTGTCGGACAAAGAATATCCACCCCTCCGAAAAGGCTCTCTGCACTCGCCGCAAGGTGCTCTGCCGGGAACCCCCTCGTTCTTTGACAATCTCGATCGCCGTCGGGCGGCGGTTCTGGCCAGCCGGCCGCCTCCACGCAACAAATGCAACCGGATGCNNTCGCACTTTGTGGTCTGCCGCCTGCGGGGAGCGTTGGCAGGCCGAAACATCATTAAGTGAACACCATTGGCCGTAGCCCCACCATCGCACACGAATCCAAATCTCCCCAACCATGCAATGTCAAGCGAAACTTCAGCTAATCCGGGCAACTATAACACAATAAAATAACTTGGACCTCCGATTTTGAACGTTGGCTTCGGTTGGCAGATTTCGCGCGGCCGCGACTACGTGCACAAAAACGCCCTGTTCTGCATAATCTCGCACAACGAAAACACGCCAAGATCGGGGACGGAATACCGCTATGCGGACCCTCCTCTCCTGCTCAAGCCCGACGTGCCCCACAGACTACAGCCCTACTCCGTCCGGTCCTTAACCCTCGCATCTTGGACAGTCTGACATTGCATGATCTCCGGCGCGTCCGCCCCGCCCCGCTTCAGAGGCACACGACATCGTCGATCACGTAACCGGGGCATGGCCCCACCGGAGATCCCGTCACCGGGCAGGGGTATATCGATTTGAAGGCGCGGAGCGCGCTTGAGTTCTGGCGAATTCGGCCGCTTGCCGTGGATTTGCGCCGTCCACCAATCAGTGCCGGGTGGTACCGTTCTCCTGGTTGGGCCCGTCAAGCCGATGGGACTTTGACTTTTTGTGGAGTGCCACATGGCCCTGCGGCCCACCAAAGGGGACGAAGATGCGCAAAACAGTGGGGCAGGCGCCCCGCCTGCGGACCGGCGCCCTCGCCGGTCCACCGGCCGTAGGCCGGCAGGGCGTC
>PMVV01000205.1 GCA_003166475.1 Bryobacterales bacterium
AAAGGCGGCTGCGGCCAAGATTGGCCGCCCCACATCAGCCCGATGCAGAGGGGCACATTTGTCACAAAAGCTGTCACCGTATTGTGCGAGCCTCAATAAGAATCGGCGTTCATCAGCGGCCAACATGACGGTGTCTTGACGTATCGATCCGTAACAGTCGTTCATACCGGCCGCGGATGAACGCCGATGAACGCCGATTTTCTAGGACGATTGAGCCGATACTGAGGAGTAGGACAGCGCCTCGCGAACGTCCTCGGGTTCCAGGTCCGGGTATTCCTGGATGATGTCGTCAGGAGGCATGCCATTGGCGACGAGGTTGACCACCAGAGAAACTGTAATCCGCATGCCTCGGATGCAAGCGCGCCCTCCCATAATTCTGGGGTCGAAGGTAATTCTAGCGAACATCGGGACGATCTCGGCCTCGCTTTGAGTCTATCGAGTTTTCCAAAGGGCCGAACGTGGTAGCCTGACGGTGTGAACGTCGGAATCACTTGCTATCCCACCTACGGCGGAAGCGGCATCGTGGCCACCGAGTTGGGCCTGGAACTGGCCAACCGCGGACACGAGGTCCACTTCATCACCTACGCCAATCCCATTCGCCTGGACCCCGGCATCCCCCGCATTCATTACCACGAAGTGGAAGTTTCCAGCTATCCGCTGTTTCAATATCCGCCGTATTGCCTGGCGCTGGCGTCGCGCATGGCGGAAGTGGCGGAACAGCATCACCTGGACCTGCTGCACGTGCATTACGCCATCCCGCACTCCATCTCGGCGATGCTGGCCAAGGACATGCTGGCACGCGTGCGGCGCCTGCCCTTCATCACTACCCTGCATGGCACCGACATTACGCTGGTGGGCACGGACCGGTCGTATTTTCCCATCACCAAGTACTCCATCGAGAAGTCCGATGGCATCACCTCCATCAGCGAGTATTTGCGGCGGCAGACGGTGGACGTGTTTGGCGTGCGCAACGACATTCGGGTGATCACGAACTTCGTCAACTGCGACGTGTATAAACCGGACCGCGAGAAAGCCATGGCGAAATGCTATGCGCCGGCGGAGGGAAAGCTGCTGATCCACGTGTCGAATTTCCGGCCGGTGAAGCGCGTGCAGGATTGCGTCCGCATCCTGGCGGAAGTGGTGAAGCGCGCGCCCGCGCACCTGCTGATGGTGGGGGATGGGCCGGAGCGGGTTCCGGCCGAATACCTGGCGCGCGAGTTGGGCGTGGAGCGGCACATATCGTTTCTGGGGAAGCAGAATCACGTGGAGCGGATCATCCCGCTGGCGCACGCGCTGCTGATGCCCAGCGAACTGGAATCGTTCGGACTCGCTGCGCTGGAGGGCATGGCCTGCGGAGTGCCGCCCGTGGCCACGCGCGTGGGCGGCGTCCCCGAGTTGATTTCAGACGGCGTGGACGGCTACCTGGAAGCGGTGGGCGACGTCGCCGCGCAAGCCGCGCGTGTGACCGCGCTGGTGACCGACGACGAACTGCACGACCGCGTCTCGCAGGCGGCGCGGCGGACCGCCTCCGCCCGGTTTTGCGCGGATAAGATCATCCCGGTGTATGAGCGGTACTACGAAGAAGTCGTCGGCGCGGGGCGTTAGCGCGTGCCTGGAGTACCTGAATCTCAGGAGAAGCAGGCTGCAGGGTGATACCCTAGGCGTGTGGTCATCAAGCCTAATACCATCTTGGTGATGGCTTTCTGCGCTTTCGTCTTTACTGCCGCTTGTTACTTGCTGGGCTTCGGAGTGGCAATATTCTGTTGCGCTCCAGCCCAGCCCGGCGGAAGCTCTTGGCTGTCTGAGAAGTTCTATTACGGCCTGATTCCAATATGCACCAGCCTCGCAATCTTCGCCTTTACGGTCCGGCTCTGGGCGCGGGCATATATCCGACGACGAAACGCTTGGCTGGCTGCGTGCGTCGTCGCCATATTTGCAGTGGTCCTGGATCTTGCCTTGTTCTTGAAATACCGCGGAAGACAGGATGAGGGAATCAAGCTGGTCTGGAACAGTGAATCCGGCGCCTTTAGCTGGGGGAGCGGAGAGGTGAGACTGCCCGCCGGTTTCACCTATGAGGCGGAACAGGGTATCGACACGGTCGTGGGCCACTTCACATCGCCAGACGGAGAGCTCGTAATTGAGCACGACATCGGCGAACTTGCGGGCGAACACGGAGGAATCGGGGGGGCAGAAACACTCACCGAGGGGTCACGCGTGAGAGTCGGTCGCACAATAGACCATGATGGCAAAGGGCGCACTACATTTTTCTTTAAAGTAATCTTCCCGGACAACGGATGCGCGAACTTCTACCTGGAATCCCCCAATGAAAGGGATGCAGCCGCTATCGAGTTCATTGCGAGGAGCTTCCGCCCGACGGGCCGGACGCCACCTTGGGTGCGCCCACTTCTGCCTGAAGTCCTTAGGTCGGACTGTCGCTACAGGCTCAGATTGGCCGCCGGATTCTAGCTGAGCTAGCAGGTCTGGAGCAATTCCCGCACCTTCCCCAACAACATCTCCAGCTCAAACGGCTTGTTCAGCGTCGCGACTCCGGCGTGATCGGAATGGCCATTCAGGAATAGCGTCCGCAATTGCGGCTGCAGGTCTGCCACGCTTTTGACCAAGTCCGGCTCGGGCTCGCTGATCAGCAAATCCGGCGGGCCCTGCGTTTTGGCCATCTCCAGCGCGTCGGTCGGCGCGGGCGCCGCCAGTACACGGTAGCCGCGCTTCATCAGGATGTTCGCCATGACCGTGCGCAGGCCGTCGTTCTGCTCCATCAGCAGAATGGTTGCGGGCTGCGAGGCAACCGATTCGGCTTGCGCCCGTGGCAGATAAATGCGGAAGGATACGCCCTTTCCCGGTTCGCTGTCCGCCCACAAGCGGCCGCCCATCTGCCGGACGATCCCGTACACCGCGGCCAGCCCCAAACCTCGCTGGCCTTGCCGCCTGGTGGTGAAGAACGGCTCGAAAAGATGGTCCCAACTCTGGTCGTCGAAGCCGGGCCCTTCGTCGCAGACCTCCAGCATCACGTAAGCGCCGCGGTCGCCTGTGCGCCCCAGCGTGGGATCGTCCGCGGGCGCGTTGCGCGTCCCGATGCGGAACTTCCCGCCGTGCTGCATGGCCTCGCCGGAATTGGCGGCCAGCTTGAGAAGGATCTGCCGCACCTGTGCGGGGTCCGCGAGCGCGGGCGCCGCATCGCGGCTCAGGTCCATCACAAGCTGGACATCTCGCCCCAGCAGTTGTTGGAGCGCCGGCCGCATGGATTCAATCGCCTGGTTGAGCTGCACCTGGCTGGTTTCGAGGGCTGAGCGTCCGCCATAAGCCAGTAACTCCTGGGCGATGGCGCCCGCACGGCCTGCCGCTTTTCGGATCTCATCCAACTCCGGAGCGGTGGATTGGCTGCGCCGGGCACAGTTTGCCAGCGCCTCGCCGGCGGCCTGCAATGCCCGGTGGGCTTCGGTGAACTCCAGGGCCACCCGCGCAGCCAGGGAGCGCTGCGCCTCCATCCGCTCGGCCATGCGCGCGCCCGCCCGCGCCGTGACATCCTGCACTTCCAACTGGACCACGCCGCCGGTCAGCTCTCTGCCACTTACTTCCAGCAACAGGCAGCTTCCGTCGCCGGTTTTGAGAGGCAATTCGGCGCCCTCCACCAGTCCGCCGGCGCGCAGATGCTCGAAGACTTCGGCGCCCGCTTCGGCATCGTCGACGAACGGCGGCGCCCAGAGAATGCGGCCCACGACTTCGCCGCGGGCGCGCCCGCACAGGCGCAGGAACGCCGGATTGGCTTCCATCACGCGGCCGGTGGCCTTTTCCAGCAGCAACACGCCGGTCCGCAGATTGTCAAATGCCTTGGCGAAGAGATCGCTGGAGTTCATATTGATCCTCTTCTAAGTGTTCCACAACCGCGGATGAAAGCTGGTAATGCAGGTACGGGGAACGGTTCTGCCGGATGTGGTACTGCGGGGCGTTGCGCGCGGGGTGGGGCGGGGCGGCCTGCCCACTTTCGCGAACTGCGCTACGATGGCCTGTCCGGAGGTCCTCGATGGTTCTGTCGGATGTGGACATCAAGCGCTACATCGAAGCTGGGAAGATCAAGATTGCGCCGGATCTGCCGCCCGAGCAGTTCGGCAGTTGCTCGGTGGACTTCCGCCTGGGCAACGAGTTCAACGTCTTCGAATACAGCCGCCATCCTTATATCGATCTGCGCGACCGCACCAGCCTGCAGCACATCATGCGCACCATCGAGGTGCCGACGGGCGAGCCGTTCGTGCTGCAGCCCCGCGATTTCGTGCTGGCCATAACGCTGGAATCGCTGGAGCTGGATGCCGAAACGCTCGGCCGCCTGGAAGGCCGCTCCAGCCTGGGGCGGATCGGCATCATCGTACACGGCACGGCGGGACTGTTCGACCCTGGCTGGACCGGCAAGGCCACCCTGGAGTTGAGCAACCTCAGCCGCATGGCGGTGGCGCTCTATCCCGGTATGCGCATCTGCTCGTTCACCTTCGAGCAGCTTTCGTCGCCTTCGGCGGTGCCCTACGGGAAGAAGCCGGGCAACAAGTACGCGGGGCAGTTGCATCCGTTGGCCAGCCGGCTGGGCGCCGAAGCCCCCAAATGAGTTCTTGGGCGACTCACAATGTAAAGCGCAGATGTTGCAGGTAGCTGAAGTTAACCACGTCGACGCCGCGCTTCAGGAGCGTGAGGTACAGGTCGAGGTCGTCGGTCAGGAAGAGGTAGCTATGACGGCTCAGCGCTGAGATGGCGGCGTCGGTTAGCCCCAGGCGATCAAAGCTCGGATCCTTCACCACGACGCGGCTCTCGTCGCAGAACTCGGTGGCTTGTTCGACGGTGTGCACGAACCAGGATCGGAAGGCCAGACGCTCTTCGCCTTGCAAGTCTCCCAAATTGCTCAGCTCGGTGAGCACGTGGGGAGTCGTGATCAGAGTCTTGAATTGGGCCATAATCTGGCCTAACAGATTGAAGTCCTCGACCTTGTACCGGCTCGTTCTCTTAAAATTCGAGATCCGGCTCGGGTTGGTTTTGCCGACTAAATATAGAAGCAGGAGGTTGGTATCGACGAGCAGCCCATTCCCGCGATGCTTACGGATGAGCTGAAACGCATCGTCCATCAGGCGCTGGCCAACTCGCGAATTTTCATCGAGACCACCTCGCCGGTATCGCCTCGCACGATAAACTTCTTGTAGTCGCGCCTGAGGACAGCTATGCCCGCACGTCCAGGCGCACTCAGCGTGATCAGCCAAACGTCGTTTGGTCCGTCCTTGCCAAGCTCCACCTCTTCCAGGAGAACCTCGGAAACCGGCACGCCTAGCATTCCCTGTGCGAATTCGATGGCTTTTGCGACTGCCTCTTTGACCGTGATCATACCTTGAGCCAGCATAGCACGGGCCGGCTACGCCTTCTCCCGAACTGCGCTACGATAGCCTCTCACCAAATGAAACTGACCTTCTGGGGAGCGGCAGGCACGGTGACCGGCTCCCTGCATCAGTTGGATGTCGATGGCAAGCGCTACCTGCTGGATTGCGGGCTGGCGCAAGGACGGCGCAAAGAGGCCGACCAAAAGAATCGCCATCTGCCGGTGGAGGCCCCATCGGTGGCCGCGGTGCTTTTGTCGCACGCCCACATCGACCACAGCGGGAATCTACCCACGCTGGTGAAAAACGGCTTCAGCGGACCGATCTTCACCACTCCGGCGACCATCGATCTGTGCGACGCGATGCTGCGCGACACGGCGCACATTCAGGAACATGACGCCGAGTTTGTCAACAAACGCGCCGCGCGGCGTCGCGCGGAGGGCCATGCCAACGCCAACGGGCCGGAGCCGGTCCAGCCGCTCTTCACCATGGAAGACGCCGAGCGTACCCTGCCCTTGTTTCAGCCCGTCGGTTATTACGCGCCCAAGAGCCTGGACGAGCACCTGAGCTATGAGTGCTACGACGCCGGGCACATCCTGGGATCGTCGACGCTGATTTTGAACTACCGGAACGGCGGCGCGCGCGTGCGCCTGGCGTATTCGGGCGACCTGGGCCGTCCCAACCTGCCCATCACGCGTCCGCCGGATGCGCTGCCTCCGGTCGAGTATCTGATCCTGGAAAGCACCTACGGCGGCAGATTTCATAAGAGCGCCGCTCACGTCATCGGGAAGCTGCGCGACGTGGTGAACCGGACCTGCGGGCGCGGCGGGCGCATTATCGTTCCGGCGTTTGCCGTCGGCCGTACCCAGCAACTGGTGCTGCTGCTGCATCAACTGGCCAATGCGGGCCAGATTCCCAGCGTCCCGATTTTCGTGGACAGCCCGCTGGCGGTGAACGTGACCGAAGTGTTCCGCAAACACGTGGAGTGCTTCAACGCGGAAACCCGCCAATATCTTCTGGACCACGAGGATCCATTCGGATTCGGCCGGTTGCAATACATTCGGGAGGCCGCCGAATCGAAGAAGCTGAACGACCTGCACGGTCCGTTTGTGGTCATTTCGGCTTCAGGAATGTGCGAGCAGGGGCGCATTCTGCATCACCTGCGCAACAACCTGGAAGATCCGCGCAACACGGTGCTGATCACAGGTTTTCAGGCGCAGGACACGCTGGGGCGGAAGCTGGTGGAAAAGATGCGGGAAGTGCGCGTGTTCGGCGAGCCGGTGACGGTGCGCGCCGAGATTTCCAGCCTCGACGAGCTGAGCGGGCACGCCGACCAGGGGGAGTTGATCGAGTGGCTGAAGCCGCTGGCGCCGCACTTGAAGAAGGTTTTCCTGGTGCATGGCGAGCCGGCCCAGTCGCAGGCTCTGGCCGGCGCGATCCGGTCGCAATACGGCGTGGAGGCCGCGGTGCCGTCGCCGGGCGATAGTTTCCCGCTGAACGCCTGAAACGCAAACAGTTCCGTAACAGTCTATAATGAATGGGATTTCCACCTTGTTAAGGAGTAACGATTTGTGAGCAGCCCAACGTATATACCCCCGTCGAGTGGCTCTGGCGTGAAGACCGCATTGGTGGCCGGAGGGCTGATCGCCCTGCTGGCTTCCAACATTGCCCTGTGGTATCGCGTGGAGACCACGCGCACCGAGGATCGCGCAACCAGTCAGGCCATGCTGGCCGAGATCACTGCCTTGAAAGAGGCTTCGTCGGTGACCACCGCGTCGCAACGGCGCAGCGTGGACACCTTGAAGGAGGAATTGGAGGCCGCGCGACAGCAAGCCAACCAGGCGGCCGGCCACGCCAAGCAGGAGGCGCAAGCGCACGCCGACCAACTGGCAAAGCAACTGGTCGAAGCGCAGGCCAAGCAGCAGGCGCAGGTGCAATCCCAGATCACGGATGTGCAACAGCAGGCCTCCACCGCCAACACCAAGATCGGCGAAGTGAGCGGGGACGTCACGGCCGTCAAGACGGACTTGGGGGCCACCAAGGCTGAACTGGAGAAAACCGTCTCCAACCTGAAACAGGTGCAGGGCGATTTAGGCGTGACGAGCGGTTACGTGGCCACCAACCAAAAAGAGTTGGATGCGCTGAAGAGACTCGGCGAGCGCAACTACTTCCAGTTCACGCTGCTCAAGAAAGACAAGCAACCCAAGCGGGTGGGCGATATTTCGCTGAAGCTGAAGGGTGTCGACAAGAAGAAGAACAGATACACGCTGGACGTGGTGGCGGACGACAAGACGGTGGAGAAGAGGGACAAAGGCATCAACGAGCCGCTGCAGTTCTACGTGGCCAAGGGCGGCAAGCTGCCCTATGAGCTGGTGGTGAACGAGGTGGGCAAGGATCAGATTACGGGGTATTTGTCCACGCCCAAGGATACTACGCCTCGGAATTAGCTGTCGTCACTGGAGGGCGGGCAATCCTGCCCGCAGCCGCCTTTCAGGCGGCCAGAGCCGGCTAAAAGCCGGCTGCGGCCAAGATTGGCCGCCCTCCAATCGCCGAGGCGCTACTTCGATATCCACTGTATCGAGAAGCTTGAACCATCCGACGACGGGCTGGACGGCACGGCTTCCTGCGCGCTGGTGCTGCCGTTGACCATGGTGATGGCAGTCACGTCGGCGCCGGGGAAGGTGTTGAAGGCGCCGCTATGTGAGCTTTCGACGGCGTAATTCGTGTCTGCAATGCTGGTACTGTCCTTGCCGAAAAGCGCGGTGCCAAAGTCCGCGAGCGGATAAGGGCTGCTGCCGCTGCAGCAGGGGGCTTCGGCAATCCATTCCGCCGACGCCCGCAGCGTTTCGGACTGAGTGCCGGTCTTCTGGAAGGCCTTGCCGGTAGTTTCATCCTTGATCGTCAGGACGAAGTCGGTGCCATCATACTTAACGTCCGTGTAAATCTTGTCTCCGGGGCTGATCACCATGCTGGGAATAGGGACGATCGCCTCCAGAGGGTAGAATTCGTACCACGCGCTGTATACCGGCTTGCCTCCGACACACTCGACCAGGGTTCCCGTCTGCTCGACGGTGCCATCGTTGTACCCGTCGAGGCCCACCCAGAAGGCGGCATATTCGGTGCCGGTACTGCATGTGACAGCCGGTTGAATCCAGGAGCCGATGGCGTTGGTGAATGCCGAACCGGTCACCACGTAGCCGCTCCAGTTGGTGCTGGTAGCGGTGCCATCGTCACGCAGCAGAAGGTTGCGGATGGGTCCATGCCGCAGGCGAAACTCATTTTGCGGTACGGGCTGTGAGGTCGTGCCGGAAACCTGCGCGACTGCCGGCAGAATGGCAAGCGCGCTGAGAACTCCTAATCGTTTTAATACCATATTTAATGTTACCCTCGGTGTATGTGAATGTAACCCGAAATGTCACGGGTCTCGCTCAGTATACACTATCGCGGGTTCTCGCTTTAGTTAACTTTGTGGAGCAGTCGCCGGTCCGCGCGGAAGGGTGCGTTAACTCTAACGGGCGACGGTGGCGAGCATGGCCGCGGGGGCCTCGCGCTCCTCGATGCGCACCACCTGGCGCGCCGGCTTTCCAATATAGAGCTGCCGCGGGCGCGCGATCTTCTGTTCGCCGTCCAGCAGCATCTCCTGCCATTGGGCCAGCCAGCCGACGGTCCGCGGAATGGCGAACAGCACGGTGAACACGTCCGGCGTGAATCCCATAGCCTGGTAGATGATACCCGAATAGAAATCCACGTTGGGATAGAGTTTGCGCTTGACGAAGAACTCGTCTTCGAGCGCGATGCGCTCCAACTCCAGGGCGATGTCCAGCTTGGGATTGCGGCCGGTGACCTCGAAGACCTCCTCGGCAACCTGTTTGATGATGCGGGCGCGCGGATCGTAGTTCTTGTAGACGCGGTGGCCGAAGCCCATCAGCTTGCCGCGCCCGGCTTTGATTTGCTCGATGTAGGCCGGCACGCGGTCTTTGGAGCCGATCTCGTCGAGCATGCGGAGCACTTCTTCGTTGGCGCCGCCGTGCAGCGGTCCGGAGAGGGCCGCGATGGCCGCGGCCGTGGTGGCGTAGGGGTCGGCGAAGGAGCTGCCCACCGCCCGCATGGCGCTGGTACTGCAATTCTGCTCGTGATCGGCGTGCAGGATGAACAGCACTTCCAGGGCGCGCGCCAGCACCGGATTGGCGCTGAACTTGGGTTCGGTCCGCCTCCAGAGCATGTTCATGAAGTTCTTGGTGTAGCCCAGGTCGTTATCCGGGTAGACATAGGGCAAACCCAAGCTATGGCGATAGGCATAGGCCGTCAGGGTGGGCATCTTGCCGATCAGACGGGTGATCTCCAGTTTGCGCGTGGCTGCGTCGTGGATACTGCGGGCCTCCGGGTAGAAGGTCGAGAGCGCGGCCACCGTGCTCATCAGCATGCCCATGGGGTGCGCGTCGTAGTGGAAGCCCTCCATGAACTTCTTCAGGTTCTCGTGGATCATGGTGTGGCGGGTGACGTTGGCGATCCACTCATCCAACTCGTCGGGGCCGGGCAGCTCGCCGTTCAACAAGAGGTAGGCGACCTCCAGGAAGCTGCACTTTTCGGCAAGCTGCTCGATGGGGTAGCCGCGGTAGCGCAGGATTCCCCGGTCGCCATCGAGGAAGGTGATGGCGCTCTGGCAGGAGGCCGTGTTCTGGAATGCGGGGTCGTAACTGAGCAGGCCGAAGTCCTCGGGGCCGGTCTTGATCTGGCGCAGGTCGATGGCGCGGATGGCGTCCTTATCTATGGGCAGGGTGTAGGTCTTTCCAGTTCGGTTATCGGTTATGGTAAGAGTTTCGTTGGGCATCGCGTGGCGCACTCCTTCGAAGATGGTCCGCTGGCCCCTGAGCATTTTGATTTCCACAAGCAAATGTGCGGAAATTCAACACATGGCGGAAAATGCAGCCCAGGTCCATGACGCACGTTGCGCGTTTTCGCGACACTATGGGTGTAGGCGGGTGTAGGCGCGCGGCCAGCAGCGGCCTCCCCCTGCACGCTCCGCCGCATCGTTACGTCATAATAGCTGTAGGCCCGATGAAGCTCACCGCACTCCTGTTGATCTTTGCCTGTTCGGCCCTGGCGGGCGAATACGCCGTGCTCTCGAGCGGGGCGCGCCTGTATGCCGAACGCCACGAATCGGATGGCGGCAAAGTGACCCTCTTCACCAGGACCGGCTCAACGGAGATGGATGCGTCCCAGGTGGTGCGCTTTGAACAGGAGGATTACGCGCCGCCGCAAGTGGAGCGAGCCTCCGTGCCGGCCGACCCACCGCCGGCCGTGAAACCGGTGGGTTTGGCGGAACTGGTCGATAATGCCGCCCGCAAGTACGGCTTGCCGCCCGCGTTTGTGAGGGCGGTAGTGGCTGTCGAGTCGGGTTATCGCGCCAATGCGGTCTCACCCAAGGGCGCCATCGGCTTGATGCAGCTCATGCCCGCCACCGCCCGCGAACTGGGCGCCGATCCCAACATACCCGAACAGAACGTGGATGCCGGCGCACGCTACCTGCGCGACCTCCTGCTGAAGTACGACAACCATGCCTACCACGCCCTGGCCGCCTACAACGCCGGCCCCGGCGCGGTCGACAAGTATCGTGGCGTCCCTCCCTATCGCGAGACCCACGACTATATCCTCAACGTTCTCCGCAACTGGCAGAAACAGCCACCCACCGACTGAATGGGGCAGGATTGTAGGACCGCCAGGAGCCGGCTGAAAGCCGGCTCCACAGGCTGAAGCCTGTGCTACCGCTGAAGCCGGTGCGAGCGCGTGCGACAATAGAAGTGCCATGACTTTGCAGGAACTCCGGGCCACAAAGCGGGACGAGATCCTTCGTATTGCGGCCAGACGAGGGGCGCGAAACGTCCGTGTCTTCGGCTCCGTGGCACGCGGCGAAAACGATCCGCTTAGCGATATCGATTTTCTCGTGGACTTGGAGCCCGACCGGAGTTTGTTCGATCTCAGCGGCCTGCTGATCGATCTGGAGGCAGCGCTCCACTCTGAAGTGGACGTCGTTACCGAACTTGGTCTCCGTTCCCGCATCCGGGATAGAGTGCTCCGAGAGGCCGTACCCCTGTGAGGGACGATCGAGAGCGGCTTCGGGATGTTCTTGAGGCCGTTGAGCGAATCGAGAAGTATACCGTGCGCGGGCGGGAAGCTTTGGCAAGCGAGGAGCTTGTTCAAACGTGGGTTGTGCATCACCTGATGATCATAGGCGAGGCTTGCCGCGCACTATCGGCGGACTTCCGGACGAAACACCCGGCTGAAGTGTGGGCCTTGGCCGCTGGGCTCAGGAATGTCATCGTGCATGAATACTTTGGCATCGACTTGGGGGTTGTCTGGAATGTGATCGAGCGCGATCTTCCTGCACTCAAAGAGAGGGTGGAAGGAATCCTGGCTATCACAGGCTGAAGCCGGTGCTAGCCGGCTGAAAGCCAGATGCGGGCAAGATTGCCTCCGCCCTGGTTTGCACATTACGCCGCCGGCAACGACAGCAGGCCCTTGTCGCGCAACCCCGACAAGGCCAGGCCATATCTCCCGCGAATCCCCGTTTTCTCAAAGATGTGCTTGAGGTGGATCTTCACCGTGCCGGGGCGAATCCCCAGTTGCGCCCCGATGTCCCGGTTCTTCAGCCCTTGCTCCACCAGTTCCACCACTTGCAGTTCGCGCGAGGTCAGGTTCGAGCGTGTGCCCCGCGCCGGGCGCTCGGGCTCTTGCAGCACGCTCTCCTCCATGAAGGTGTTCCCCTGGGCCACCGTGCGCACGCAGTCGAGCAGCGCCTCAAGGGAGGCGGTCTTGCGAACCACTCCCAGCGCGCCGCCTTGCATCATGCGCAGCGCCTCGGTTTCATTCAGGTTCACGCCCCACACGATGGTGGCCACCGCGCTCCCCGAACTGCGCAAGCGCTGCAGGCAGTCCATGACGGCGTGGATGCCGAAGCATTTGTCCAGAATCATGACTGCCGGCGCGTGCTGCCGGACAATCTCGAGGCCCCCCAGCAGCGACGTTTCCGCCGCGGCCAGGTACAGGTCCTCGCACTCATTGAGCAGCGTCCGGATCCCTTCGATGGCGATGGGCTCGGTATCGCAGACGGCAACGGGTTTCGCGTTGATTGGATGACTCATGTGGCCCTCAGGCGGCGAACGAGAGACTCCCCCAATCGCCACATTTGGCAGATTCAATAGTTTGATTAACAGAACTGTAGTGCCTAGAACGGGCAGGACTCTCAGCTTTTTGATGGCCGGCGGGTCTTAAAATTGATGGTCCCCCTGCACAGGGTGGAACCGCACCGGCAGGGAACATCGTCGATCTTGTCGGAAAAGTGGTAGTCCACGGTTAGCTCTTCGCCCGCCCGGATGTCCCGTTTGCTCATGTACAGGATGTGCCCCTTGAAGATCCAGGTATACAGGTTGGGTGTGCAGGAGTGGTTGATCAGCTCCGCTCCGCTGCCGCCTACCGCTCCGTCCAGGGTCCAATAGTTGTCCAGCGTGAACAGGTAGGTTCGCGGCCCCAGGCCCCGCCGCCGGGTTTCGCGGCGGCTGATCCGCTCTCCCGTGTATTCGATCACCTTGTGGCGCGCCGGAATGCGCTCCCCGGCATAAACTCCCCAGCCATGTATGCCGGAGCGGCCCAACTTCAGCCGGAAGCAGGCGAGCCGGGGGTCGATGCGGGGCTCCGCAATGAACGCGTGTGCAGCCATTTTCCGAAGATTGTACCTAACCCCGGACCATTTAGGAAGAGGTTCGGCCAGATATAATGCGAATTCGTGATCCAACTTGCCAGCAGCGCCTCCCAGGACCTGTTCGAAGCCGCCTTGCGCTTCGCCGAGCGCCAGTTGCGCGCCCTCATCGAACGCCATCCCGATTTCTATCCTATGTATACCGCCGGCGGCCGCTGGCGCCACACCGGCGAGGCCTGGACCCATTGGTGCGACGGCTTTCTGCCCGGCATGCTCTGGATCGTCTACGCCCGCCAGCCTCAGGGCAGCCCGGAGTCGCGCTGGTGGCGCGAGCAGGCCATCCGCTATTCCCTGCCCCTGGAACCGCGCAAGTTGGACCGCGCCGTCCACGATCTGGGATTTCTGTTCATGTCGAGTTACTACCGCTGGTACGGCTTCACGCCCGATCCCACCCTGAAGGCCGTGGTGGTCGAAGCCGGCCGCACCATGGCCTTGCGCTTCCAGGAGAAGGGCCGGTACCTGCGGTCCTTCGTGTCGGCGGATTCCTTGTTTATCGACATCATGATGAACGTGGGCATCGTCTTCTTCGCCGCCCGCGAGACGGGCGACCGCGCGCTGCTGGACATCGCCCTGCACCACTGCCACACCACCCGGCGCGTGCTGGTGCGCGGCGATGGATCGACTGCGCACGAAGGTCTGTTCGATCCGGAAACCGGGGAGTTCCTCAAGCAGACCACGCATCAGGGCTACCGCGGCGATTCCTGCTGGTCCCGCGGGCTGGCGTGGGCGCTTTACGGTTTCGGCACGGCTTACAGCTTTGCGCGCGACCCGGCGCTGCTCTCGACCGCGGAGGCCTGCGCGGATTTCTACATCCGTCACACGCCGCCGGATGGAGTGCCGCCCTGGGATTACGACGCGCCGCCGGAGACTCGAGGGTTAGCGGACACCTCGGCCGCCGCCATTGCGGCCTCCGGCCTGTTCCAGTTGAGCAGCCTGCTGGTAGACGCCGCCAAAGGCCATCTCTATCGCGAGACCGCGCGCCATATTCTCGCCACCCTTTGCCGCGACTGGCTGGGGGAATCCGACTCGCAATGGGAAGGCATCCTAAAGGGCGGGGTCTACCACATCCACAAGAACCTGGGCGTGAACGAGTCGGTGATGTGGGGCGAATACTTTTTTTTGGAAGCGCTGGATCTGGTCTGCGCGGGTCCATGGTGCTAAGTGCTAGTTTTGCCGTGGGGCAGGCCATCGTTTTTCGTGGCCTGCCGAGTTCGAAGGTGGTGCGCAGACGTCAAACAACGATCGTCGCCACGCCGGGCAAATGAACTGTCCAGTTAATTCGCGGACGGTAGCGCGCCACACCAACGCCTTCGCCTTCTGAAATAATGGCATTCGGCGCTCAAATAGGAGCATAAGGTCGAAAAATGACAACAAGAGGCACAGGACCGGCGAAGACGGCCGGCGGCAACCTAGGGAAGAGCGACAACCAAGAAGCCGGGAGCCAGACGCACCCGGATATTGGGACGCAGGCGATTCGCAGGGCGATGGCGATCGCGGCCGGGTTGTCTCTGTATGCATGGTTTGTCTTCCTGGTTCGCCCAGGGCTGGCTTCCTGGTTCAACGTTGACGATCTGATGAACCTGCACTATTACTGGATCACGCCGTGGTCCACCTTGCTGAAGGCGAATCTGGCATTTTGGTCGACCTTCTTCCGGCCGGCGAGTGGTCTGTTTTATCGCTCGATCTACGCATTGTGGGGATTTCACCCACTGCCATTCCGCATCGCAGTGCTGGCATTGCTCTCAGTGAACTTTGCGTTGCTGGCCGTAGTTGTGTGGCAGCTTACGGGATCGCGTTGGAGCGTGCTGCTTGCCTTACTGACGGTTGGTATCAATCCCTCCTTTGCCGCTGCATACTTCGACACAGGAACCATCAACGACATTCTGGCCTATGCGTTCTTCTGGGGCGGGTTCGCATGCTACGTACGCTTTCGCCGGGCAGGGCGCTTGCCCGGTTGG